>JAJPXY010000013.1 GCA_021205205.1 Clostridiales bacterium | reverse complement strand
GCTATGTCCAAGCTCATGTTTGATTGCCTCCTCCAACCTCAGACTATTTTGCGAATCCTTTCTCAAAATTGATTTCCGTGATGGGCGGGCCGCAGATGGGGGAGAAGTGCGCCGCTGGGCGGCGGTTTCCCTAAAAAACGGCGCATTTTTCGGGAGAAACTGGCGCTTTTTGTTGGGAACAGACTGTGGACTTTCCCGACAGGATATGCTATAATAACGCGGTAAAAGAGAATGGATAGTTTCGCCCTGCGGGAGGTTCCCGCGCGGAGCGCAGAGAGAACGCTGTGCCCACCACCAGATTGCAACCCATAGCGAAGAGAGAAACCGTTTGAAAGCCACGCACTGCGGGGCACTGTACAACCGAAAGGAGAAATGAAGGATGGTTTACATTCTGCTTGGCAAAGGATTCGAGACGATTGAGGCCCTGGCCCCCTGCGACGTCATGCGCAGGGCCGGGATCGAGGTGGCCATGGTGTCGCTGACGGACAGCCTGGAGGTGATCTCCGGACAGGGGATCACGGTTCACGCGGATGTCACGCTGGACCAGGTCGAGCTTGACAAGCTGGAGCTGCTGATGCTGCCCGGCGGTCTGGGCGGCGTGGAGGCCATTTTGAACTCCATGCCCGCCATGGTGCTCATCCAAAAGGCGGCGGAGCGGGGGAAATGGGTCTGCGCCATCTGCGCCGCCCCCACCATCCTGGCCCAGCTGGGCCTGCTGGACCGGCGCAAGGCCGTGGTCTACCCCGGCATGGAGGACCAGATGTTCTCCGCAGTGGTGCTGAAAGGGGAGCGTGTTGTCACCGACGGCCGGCTCATCACCGGCGAGGCCGCCGGCAGCTGCATCGACTTTGGTCTGAAGCTGGTGGAGGCTTTGAAGGGGACCGAAGTCATGGAGCAGGTCAAAGAGGGCATCCACTACCACGGCTGAACGACGATACCCCAACGGCTGCGGGTGCAGCGGAAAGGAGACGCCTATGTCCAACGAGGAAAAAAACTGGGGCGATGAGAGCCAGACCCCCGACACAACAGAAAACCAGCCCGGAGGGGCGGCAGAGCGCGGCAGCTCCGACAGCTGGGACAGCTTTGATTGGACAGAGGGCTTCTGCTCCTGGGAAGATGCGGGCGAGACGCCGCCTCCTCCGGGCGGACCTCCCGCAGGACCGGCAAAACCGGAAGGACCGGTTGAGCCTCCCATGCCGCCGGAACCACCCCGGCCCGCTCAAAAGCGCCAGGCCAGGACCCTGCCGGAATCCATCCTGGCTGCCATGCTCTATGTGGTGGGGGTGCTGGTCCTCTCCTTCGTGCTGGCCACCGTGGGCTGGCGGTGGGCCAACGACCTGCTGGCGCTGAACAAGACAGAGCAGGAGGTGTCCTTCACCGTCACGGAAGAGGACACCATCTACACCGTGACGGACAACCTGAAGGAGGAAGGGCTGATCGAGTACAAGTTCCTCTTTCAGATTTTCGCCGCCCTGACCAACAAGGCGGAAAAAATCACCGCCGGCACCTACGAGCTGAATACAGAGATGGACTATTCCGCCCTGCTAAACAATATCAGCTCCACCTCGGTCTACCGGGAGACAGTCACTGTCACCATCCCGGAGGGCTATACGGTGGCGGAGGCGTTCCAGCTGCTGGAGGACAGCGGCGTCTGTTCGGCGGAGGACCTGACCGCCTCTGCGGAAAGCGACACCTTCGAATATTCCTTCTTGGAGGACACGGGCCGCACCGGGACGGCGCTGCTGGAGGGGTATCTGTTCCCAGACACCTATGAGTTTTACAAGGGCGTGGAGGCAAAAATCGTCATCACTCGGTTGCTGGACAACTTCGAGGACCAGTTCACCCAGGAGATGGAGGAGACCGCCGACAGCCTGGGCTACACCACCGACGAGATCATCGTCATCGCCTCTATCATTGAAAAGGAGACCACCGGCAGCAGCGACGACCGCAGCGGCATCGCCTCCGTCATCTACAACCGGTTGGAAAACCCGGACTACGATGGCATTGGCGGCTATCTCCAGATGGACTCCACCGTGCAGTATCTGCTGGAGGAGCGCAAGGAGGACCTGACCCAGGACGACCTGGACGTCGACAGCCCCTACAACACCTATGTGTATGCGGGTCTGCCGGAAGGCCCCATCTGCAACCCCGGCATGGATTCCATCCAGGCGGCGCTGTACCCAAGCGACACCGATTATTATTACTTCATGCTGGGCGACGACGGGGAGAACCACTTCTTCACTGAAAGCTACAGCTTCAACACCTTCAAGGCCGCCCAGACCGGCGAAACGGAGGACGACACCGACGATGGGGAATAAGCTGGAGCTGCTGGCCCCCGCCGGGGATATGGAGCGGCTGAACATGGCCGTGGCCTATGGAGCCGACGCCGTCTATCTGGCCGGGACCACCTTTGGGATGCGTGCCTACGCGGGCAACTTTTCCCGGGACGAGCTGTATCAGGCGGTGCGGCTGTGCAAGGCCCACGGCGTCCGGGTACACGTCACCATCAACACCATGCCCCGGGGCGATGAGATCGCCCAGCTCCCCGCCTGGTTGGAGGTGCTGGACGACGCCGGGGTGACAGCAGTCATCGTGGCCGACCTGGGCGCTTTCCGGCTGGCCCAGAAGTACGCGCCCCATGTGCAGAAGCACATTTCCACCCAGGCCAGTGTGTCCAACGCGATCACCGCCACCGCCTGGTACGAGCTGGGGGCCAGCCGGGTCATTCTGGCCCGGGAGTGCTCCCTGGCGGAGATACGAGAGATACGGGCCAAAACGCCAAAGGAGCTGGAGCTGGAAGCTTTCGGCCACGGGGCTATGTGCGTGTCCTATTCGGGCCGCTGTCTGCTGAGCAACTACATGACCGGCAGGGGAGGGCGGGACTCCAGCCGGGGGGCCTGCGCCCAGCCCTGCCGCTACCAGTACGCCCTGATGGAGGAGAAGCGCCCCGGCGAGTATTTCCCCGTCTACGAGGACGAAAAGGGCAGCTATATCCTCTCCTCCCGGGATATGTGCATGATCGACCATGTGCCGGAACTGCTGGACGCGGGGCTGGATTCCCTCAAAATCGAGGGCCGGGCCAAGAGCGCCTACTACGCCGCCCTAGTCACCGGCGCCTACCGCCACGCCATCGACGCGGCCCAGGCGAGGCAGCCCCTGCCCCAGGTCTGGCGGGACGAGGTGGAGAAGGTCAGTCACCGCCCCTACTCCACCGGGTTCTACTTCGGCGACCCCGGCCAATACTATGAGGACGCCCGGTATATCAGGGAGTGGCAGATCACCGGTATCGTCCAGTCCTGCGACAGCGACGGCAACGCCGTGGTCAGTCTGCGCAACAAGTTCCGGGCGGGAGACGCCCTGGAGCTGGTGGGACCAGATCTGGCCCCGGTGGCGTTTGAGGCCCCCATGATGGAGGATCTGGACGGGTTCCCGCTGGAGGAGCCAAAGAAACCGCAAATGCTGTTCCGTATGCGACTGCCGGTGCAGGCTCCGCCCTTGAGCATCCTGCGCCGCCAGGCGGAGGGGTTGTAAGAAAAAGTTAGTGGGCAGCACCCACACAAGCTGTGAGATGCTGCCCATCCACTTTGTATCTCTAATTTTCGAGGGGCTGTTATTCAAAGCAGACCCATTGTGAATACATCATAAAATGCCGCAAAAACCAGAGCTACCGTACAGACAATCAGGGCAAACTTCCACGCACACTCAAGGGTGTAAACAATTCCACCAACTACCATGTCTATAAGGCGTTGTGAATAAGTGATAAATAGTAGTATCACCTCCGCCAACAGCTCTGCGAAATTTGGGCGTTTGTTTTTTTGCTGTTTAATAAGACCTACCTCCTTCCATTACTCAATCTTGAGTACAATTAGACGAAATTTATCATCCGTTTTTATTTCATCCGTTTTTATTGTATATTCGAGAGGTAATTTTGTCAACTGTTTTTCAACAAAAAATTTTAAGAAAGTCGAAATTTTATTTGTTGGCAATCCGTAATGGGTGTCTTTCTTATTTGCAGGCTCCGCCCCTGAGCATCCTGCGCCGCCAGGCGGAAGGGTTGTAAATTTCACCAATTCTCCCGCCGAAAGAAGAACGCTTGACAAAAATTTAACAAAAAATTTGTTTTTGCCCCCGTGCGCCCCTTTACTTTTGCGCGCGGGGGTGCTATTCTATCCGTTGATGGACTGTATCCGAAAGAAACCGGAACGGTAACCATGACAAACCACGCAACTATCTATCCTTTTGATCGGCTGGTATCTCATATTTGTGGGAACTGGACTGAGCGCCGCCTTTTTCGTCTTATTTCAGAAGAAGGTGACAGCATGAAAATTGGATTCATTGGAGCAGGCAAGGTGGGCTTCTCCCTGGGCAAGTATTTCGCCACCCACGGGGTCCCGGTCACCGGCTACTATAGCCGCACCGCCCGCCATGCGCAGCAAGCAGCAGACTTTACCGGCACGACCGTTTTCGATTCTCCGGCAGCCGCAGCCCAAGCCAGCGACGCTCTGTTCCTCACTGTTCCCGACGGGGCCATCGGGCAGGTCTACCAGGACCTGCCGCGAGACGCCATCAAAGGCAAGCTGATTTGTCATTGCAGCGGGGCGCTGCCCTCCACCCAGGCGTTTCCCGGGGTGGAAGAGGTCGGCGGCTTCGGGTATTCGGTCCATCCGTTGTTCGCGGTGAGCGATCCCTATCGCTCCTACCAAGAGCTGGCGGATGTTTTTTTCTGCGTTGAGGGCAGTCCCGCCCATCTGGACAGCGTCAAGGCGCTGTTGGAGGGCTGCGGGAACCCAGTGCAGATCATCCGCCCCGAGGACAAGGTGCGCTATCACGCCGCCGCCGCCGTGGCCAGCAACCATGTGGTGGCGCTGATGGCCGAGAGCCTGGACCTGCTGGAGACCTGCGGCTTTACCCGCGAGGGGGCGCTGCAAGCCCTGCGGCCCATTCTGGTGGGCAACATGGCCCACTTGGCCCAGGCCGGGCCGGTGGACAGCCTGACCGGGCCGGTGGAGCGGTGCGACACCGCCACGGTGCAGAAGCACCTGGACGCCATGCCCACCCAGGCGGAGCGGCAGCTGTACGCCCTGCTGTCCCAAAAGCTGGTACAGGTGGCCGAGGAAAAACACCCGGACCGCAGCTATGAACCCATGAAACAAGTGCTGAAAGGAGCAGTATAACCATGCCGAAGAAAAACACCGTCGCCACGCTGATGGCCATGAAGGAGCGGGGCGAGAAGATCACCCAGTTGACCAGCTACGACTTTTCCACCGCCCGTCTGGTGGACGCCGCCGGGATCAACACCATCCTGGTGGGGGACAGCCTGGGCATGACCATGCAGGGCTATGAGGACACCCTGCCCGTCACCATGGACGAGATGGTAGTCTATGGCCGCAGCGTGGGCCGGGCCTGCAAGAACGCCTTTGTCATCCTGGATATGCCCTTTATGAGCTATCAGGTCTCCGTGGAGCAGGCCGTGACGAATGCGGGCCGCCTGATGAAGGAGTGCCAGGCCAACGCCGTCAAGCTGGAGGGCGGCGCGACTGTGGTGAAGCAGATCAAGGCCATCACCGCCTGCGGCATCCCCGTCTGCGCCCACATCGGCATGACCCCCCAGTCGGTCAACGCCTTTGGCGGTTTCAAGGTCCAGGGCAAGGGCGAGGACAACGCCCGCCGGGTGCTGGAGGACGCGCTGGCCGTCCAGGAGGCGGGCGCGTTCATGGTGGTGCTGGAGTGCGTGCCCCCCAAGCTGGCCGCCCTCATCACCAAAAAGGTCAAGATGATCACCATCGGCATCGGCGCGGGCGCGGGCTGCGACGGCCAGGTGCTGGTGTATCAGGATATGCTGGGGATGTCTGGCGACTTCGTGCCCAAGTTCGTCAAGCCCTTCGCTCACATCGGCGACGCCATGAGCGAAGCCTTCCGGGCCTACGACGCTGAGGTCAAGGCCGGGACCTTCCCCGACGCGGCTCACTCCTACGTCAAGAGCGACTGCTCGGACGAGTTCCTGGCAAAGCTGGACGCGGAGTATTAATTCGCAGGAAACCCCACCCATAAGCGGCCCCTTTGGGGCCGCATCCTCTACCGATCCCCGCCTCCGGCGGAAAAAGGAGCAGATGAAAAAGATGAACGTTGCAACCACCATTCAGCAGGTCCGGGAGCAGGTCCGCGCCTGGAAAAAGGCCGGTCTGACCGTGGGCCTGGTCCCCACCATGGGCTACCTCCACGAGGGGCACGCCAGCCTCATCAAGACATCGGTGTCCCGGTGCGACCGGACCGTGGTCTCCGTCTTTGTGAACCCCACCCAGTTCGGCCCCAACGAGGACTTGGAGAGCTATCCCCGGGACTTCGACCGGGACAGCGCCCTGTGTGAGTCTCTGAACGCGGACCTAGTGTTCCACCCGGAGGTCTCCGAGATGTACGCCGAGGACGCGGCCACCTATGTGGAGATTTTGTCCGATATGCCCAAGCAGCTCTGCGGCAAGACCCGCCCCATCCACTTCCGGGGCGTCTGCACCGTGGTGGCCAAGCTGTTTAACATCGTCCAGCCGGACCGGGCTTTCTTCGGGGAGAAGGACGCCCAGCAGTTGGCCGTCATCCGCAGGATGGTGCGGGATATGTCCTACGGCATCGAAATCGTGGGCTGTCCCATCGTCCGGGAGCCGGACGGGCTGGCCAAGTCCAGCCGCAACACCTACCTGAACGCTGAGGAGCGGAAGGCTGCCCTGTGCCTGTCCAGAGCCGTGGGCCTGGGCAAGCGGATGGTGCTGGACGGCGAGCGGGACGCCCGCTGTGTGGTCAACGCCATGACCAATCTGATCATGCAGGAGCCGCTGGCGAAAATCGACTACGTCCAGGCGGTGGACGGCGTGACCATGGAGCCCACCGATGACATCTATCAGGACGTGCTGGTGGCCATGGCGGTCTACATTGGCAAGACCCGCCTCATCGACAACTTTAGCGTCAGACTGTAAAGCGAGGCGAATCGGGCATGGAGATCACACTGCTCAAAGGGAAGATCCACCGGGCCACGGTGCGCCAGGCGGAGCTGGACTACGTCGGTTCCATCACCGTGGATGAGGACCTGCTGGACCAGGTGGGTATCCTGGAGTACGAGAAGGTCCAAATCGTGGACATCAACAACGGCAGCCGTTTTGAGACCTACACCATCGCCGGAGAGCGGGGCAGCGGCATGATTTGCCTGAACGGCGCGGCGGCCCGGTGCGTCAGTCCCGGCGACAAGATCATCCTCATGGCCTATGCAACCATGACGCCGGAGGAGGCCGCTCATCACCGGCCAAAGGTCCTCTTTGTGGACGAGGAGAACCGGCCCGTCCGGCTGACGACCTACGAAAAACATGGGCGGCTGGAGGATATGATTGAATAATTTGTAAAGAATTTTACAAAAACTTGACGAATACGTCTGTCTCTGCTACAATTAAATAAAGTGGAGGTGCATGGTGTTGAACCGCGAAAACGACACTTATGCCTTCCTGCCACAGGAATGTGATGTTCTGCTGCGGGGAGCGGCAGAACATCTTTCCTATTGGGCCTAAAATCACGAACGGAAGATTGATATATGGGTGAGAACAGAGCAAAAATTGAATTATCTCAATCTCTGCATGGTTGGATGCTGGAGGCAGACTGCGGCCAGTGGCCGCAGTTGACGGTAAGCGAATTGGCAGCTCAGGGGGAAGTGCTTTCCTTTCTGCCGCCGGAAAAAAGCGGCCCCTGGCGGGAGGGCCGGGCGGCCCTGTTGGTGAAGCGCGGCGAACTCCGTCGGGTGTTTCCCCTTTCGGTCGGCCCGGAGGGCCGCCTGTCCGCCGGGCTGGCTCAGATGGAGGAACTGATTCGGTCTGAAAAGGACAAATCAGCGGAGGTATTCCTGGCGGCGGAAGGAGAGGACGGCGCGCCCATGGGCTGGCAACTCTACGGAGCCAGCCTGTTGGGGCAAACTGCGCAGGAACGCCCCAGCCGCTCCTCCATGTTGATGCGTCAATTTCGCCGCCATCTCCAGCCTGTAGCCCGGAAAACGGTCAACGGCGCGGCGCTGTGCGCCCAGCCTTATCTCCAACTGAACACCGGGAAACTGCTCATTCAGTTCACCACAGCAGAGCGGGCGGGGCGTATGGCGGGGGAGCGCTGGACCCAGAGCCGTGAGGAATATCACGGCGGCGAGCGGTTCCAGCTCTCTGTGGTGCTGACCGCGGACGCCGCGTCCTTTTTCCTGCGGGGAGCTGTGGAAAGCCTTTTGAAGCAGGAATGGAATTTCCGGGAGCATATCCAGCTGCTCCTCTGTGATTTCCACACAGAGGAAGCGACAAGCGCCCTCTGCACGGAATACCGGGACAAATACCCGGAAAATATCCGGCTGTTGGACGTCTCCGGCTGCACGGCTGCCCGGGCCAAAAACCTGGGTATGGCCCAGGCAGAGGGAAAGTATCTGGTCTTTCTCAGCGCCCGGCACTGCTTTTCCGCCGATGCCTGCGGTGCAATGTATGATTTCGCGGAGCAGAACTATCAGTCTGCCGATGTATTCGTTCTGCCCACCACCTTTAACGGGGCACAAATCAAAGAATGCTGGCGCAACACCTGGTGCAGCGTCCCCCGGGTCGCCAACCTGGCGGAGACGCCAGGTTATGCCCAGTGTTGTACTCTGGCGGCCTCCTTTCTCAAGCGGGAGACGGCTCAAAACTACCGCTTTGAAGCGGAGGAGGCAGAGGGCGGCGACACCCTGTTCCTGCTCAAGCTGTTGTTGGAAAAACAGGCGATTGGCATCAACGACCGGGGACGCAGCATTTATGTCTGCGACAACAAGGAGAAAGAACCCAAGGCCTGGGACTATGCCAAAGACCCGGCCTGGTATGATCGATATTTTGACAACCTGCCTGGGGGGATTTTGGATCACTGCCAGGAGACCCTGGGATGGACGCCGCGTTTTGTCCCCTGCTATCTGGACACGGAACTGATGTGGCGGTTCCGGCAGAAAGAGCTCCCGCCGGAGTGCGCAGGGCGGGAGACGGATTACGAGGTCCGCCTTCGCGCTGCGCTGAATCTGCTGGACGATCAGGACATTCTGGCGGCCAGAAAGCAAATGACACCCTTTGAACTGGTTCAAATCTTCACGCTGAAATACGGTCAGGCGCCGTCAGTGGATTACCGCTGGCACGACGCTGTTTTGCGCACACAGGGGACCGTCATCGAGTCGCTGGGAATGGTCCCGGTCAATGTGGACTTTATGGAGTTGCAGGACGGGTATTTCTCAATGGAAGGTTATATCCCCCTGCCGCCTATCGTTGACCCGGAGCAGGTGTCGGTCTGGCTCAAAGCTGGCAGCCAGTGGCTGCCCTGTACGCGTCCGCCACGTGTGCTGGACAATCAGAATTTCCTGGGGACGCTGTTCCAATACGTCACCTTTTATGGCGAGGTCCCCCTCACCGGGGAGATGATGGACAAAAAAATCGTCCTCTTCTACGCCGTCGACGGCCACCTGATCCGCTGCCGGTACCTCTCCATGAAAAAGGGCTGCCCGCTGAACAGCTTTTGGGACAACCCCTACTACTATAAGGACGGCGTGGTGCTGACGCGGGAACACAGCGCCCTGATGCTTCACCGCTGCAACGGAATCCAACAGCGCATGGAATACGAAAAAGCCTTTATGGCCGAAGTGCGGGAGGTCGTTGGCCGTCTGCCCTCCTATCACGCCCTGGGGGGGGTAGATGTTGCGGCAGTGGCCCGTCTGCGGGAGAGGGCCATCCGTTACAAGATGAATCCACGCCGCCGCGAAATCTGGCTGGTATCCGACCGCATCAACCGGGGAGACGACAACGGCGAAGTCTTTTTCAAGTATATGCAAAAGCAGCAGAAAAAGTGGGGCAGGAAGGTCTATTTTGTCATCGAAAAGGACTGCGAGGACTATAACCGCATCCGCAGGTTCGGCCCGGTGCTGTCCACCCTGTCGGAGGAGCACAAGTATAACCACCTGATTGCCGACTGGGTGATCTCATCCCAGGCCAACGACCCGGTGCTGCGGCCCTTTGGGCAGGAGACGCTGCTCTATCAGGATCTGTGTCACGACTACAAATTTGTGTTCCTCCAGCACGGCGTCACCAAGGATGACATCTCTGGCTGGCTGAACCGCTACAACCGGAAAATGGAGGGTTTCGTGGTCAACACACGGCCGGAATACCAGTCTATTTTTGACTACAATTACTACCAGCCGCAGGAAAATGTCTGGCTGACCGGTATGCCCAGGTTTGACGCCCTTTATCATGATGAAAAGAACTATATCACCATCATGCCCACCTGGCGCAAGACCCTGACCAAGGGCATGGACCCTGTGACCTCGGTGTGGCTGGTGGTGGACGACTTCGAGAGCAGCGACTACTACCGGTTCTACAACGGCCTGCTCAACAGCCCCAAGCTGCTGGACCGGGCGGAGGAATTGGGCTACACCCTCTGCTTCAAGCCACATCCCAATACGCTTTCCGCCCTGGACCGGTTCCACCGGGACCCGCGGGTCGTCTTCTTTGAGGGCAGCAAGAGCTACCGGGATATTTACGCCCAGTCCAACCTGATCGTGACGGACTACTCCTCTGCTGTGTTTGATTTTGCTCTGCTGGACAAACCGGTGATTTACGCCCAGTTCGACGTTGCGGACTTTTTCAGCGGCGGCCACTCCTATGTGGAGGGGTATTTTGACTACCCACGGGACGGATTTGGCGAGGTGGAGTACACCCTGGAGGGGACCATCGACCGGATCATCGAGTATATGGAGCGGGACTGCAAGCTCAAGCCCCAGTACGAGGAACGCATCCGGCAGACCTTCGCCTTCCACGACAGGAACAACTGCCAGCGGGTCTATGAAAAAATCATGGAGCACTCCGACAAAAAGCGCTGAACAGCCCTTGACAAGCGGGATTCCCGTGATAAAATAGAGATGTAAAATCGGCTATGAGAAAACGAGCCGTGCGGAAGCGCCCAAAGAGAGCGGGGGAGAGGTGAAAGCCCCGCGGCGGCCCCGTTCGGCAGCCACTTTCGAGCCGCCCGGGAGGACCGGGACGCCTCATCCCCGTTAGCGGATGAACTGAGCGATTCGGCTCCGGGCCGGGTCATCAGGGTGGTACCGTGGATCAATTCCGCCCCTGAGCGATCAGGGGCGGTTTTTTTGGCCGTGTACCATGATTTGAGAAAACTTGGAGGTATTTCTATGAAACCCTTTGGCGTAAACGAGCTGCGGGAGATGTTTTTGTCCTTTTTTGAATCGAAGGGCCATCTTCGGCTGCCCAGTTTTTCCCTGATTCCCCAAAACGATGCGTCTCTGCTGCTCATCAACTCCGGCATGGCCCCCATGAAGCCCTGGTTCACCGGGGACCAGACGCCGCCCCGCACCCGCGTCACCACTTGCCAGAAGTGCATCCGCACCGGCGACATTGAGAACATCGGCAAGACCGCCCGCCACGGCACCTATTTTGAGATGCTGGGCAACTTCTCCTTTGGCGACTATTTCAAGAAGGAAGCCATCGCCTGGTCCTGGGAGTTCCTGACCAGCCCGGACTGGGTGGGCATCGACCCGGACCGGCTCTATCCCTCCGTCTACCTGGAGGACGATGAGGCGTTCGAGATTTGGAACAAGGACATCGGCATCCCCGCCGAGCGCATTTTCCGCTTCGGCAAGGAGGACAACTTCTGGGAGCACGGCTCCGGCCCCTGCGGCCCCTGCTCCGAAATTTACTATGACCGCGGCCCCAAGTACGGCTGCGGCAAGCCCGGCTGCACCGTGGGCTGTGACTGCGACCGGTATATGGAGGTGTGGAACAACGTCTTTTCCCAGTTCGACAACGACGGCCACAACCACTACTCCGAGCTGAAACAGAAGAACATCGACACCGGCATGGGCCTGGAGCGGCTGGCGGTGGTCTGCCAGGACGTGGACTCCCTGTTCGATGTGGACACAGTGATGAACATCACCAACAAGGTCATCGAGATCACCGGCGCGCACTACGGCGAGAGCTACGAGAAGGACGTGTCCCTGCGCATCATCACCGACCACATCCGCTCCGCCACCATGATGATCGCCGACGGCGTGTTGCCCAGCAACGAGGGACGGGGCTATGTGCTGCGCCGTCTGCTGCGCCGGGCTGCCCGGCATGGCCGCCTGTTGGGTGTGACCCGTCCCTTCCTCTATGAGGTCTGCGACACCGTCATCCACGAGAACCAGGGGGCCTACCCCGATCTGGTGACTCGGAGGGACTATATCGTCCGCATCATCAAGCTGGAGGAGGAGAACTTTGGCCGCACCATCGACGGCGGCATGAAGATTTTCGCTGACCGGCTGGCGGACTATAAGGCCAAGGGCGAAAAGACCTTCTCCGGCGCGGACGCCTTCAAGCTCTACGACACCTACGGCTTCCCCATTGACCTGACAATCGAGATGTGCCAGGACGAGGGCATGACCGTGGACCAGGAGGGCTTCGCCGCCGAGATGGAGGCCCAGAAGGTCCGCGCCCGGGAGGCCCGGAAAGCCCTGGGCGACCTGGGCTGGGAGCGCATTGACCTGGGCGATGTGGATAAGACGCCCACCACCTTCCTGGGCTACACCGACGAAACGGCACAGGGCAGGATCATCGCCATCGTGGAGGATGAGGAGCCTTGCGGTACCATCTCCGCCGGAAAGAAGGGCATCCTTGTGCTGGACCAGACCCCCTTCTACGCAGAGATGGGCGGCCAGGTGGGCGACCACGGCGTCATCTCCTGCGGAGAATCTGCTTTCGTGGTGACGGACACCCAAAAGACCAAGGCCGGGAAGTACCTCCATTATGGCGAGGTGACAAACGGCTCCTTCTCTGTGGACGATGTGGTGACCGCCACGCTGGATATGGAGCGCCGCAAGTCCATCGCCCGCGCCCACTCCGCCACGCATCTAATGCAGAAAGCGCTGCAAACCGTCCTGGGCGACCACGTCCAGCAGGCTGGTTCTCTGGTGGAGCCGGATTACCTGCGGTTCGACTTCACCCACTTCGCCGCCATCACCCACGAAGAGTTGGTGAAAATCGAAGAGCTGGTCAACGACTCCATTCTGGAGGGCCTGGACATTGAGACCCGGGAAATGCCCATCGACGAGGCCAAGGAGATGGGGGCCATGGCTCTGTTCTCCGAGAAGTACGGCGATGTGGTCCGAGTGGTCAACATGAGCGGCTACTCTGTGGAGCTGTGCGGCGGCACCCATCTGGACAACACCGCCAAGGTCGGCTCCTTCCACATCCTCAGCGAAGGCTCTGTGGCCTCCGGCGTCCGCCGCATCGAGGCCGTCACCGGCAAGCGCAACGTGGAGGGCCAGCTGGATATGCAGCAGCATTTCTTCGAGGCGGCGGCACTGCTCAAGGTCAAGCCCGACGACCTAGCCCAGCGCATCCACGGCCAGATGGACGAAATTCGGGACATGAAGAAGTCCATCGAGCAGTACAAGAGCAAGGAGGCTCTGGGCGAGGCCCGGTCCTTCCTGGCGGCGGCCCATGACGTGGGCAGCCTGAAAGTGGTCACCGCCAATCTGGGCGCTGTGGCCGTGCCCGAGCTGCGGAAGATGGGCGACTTCCTCCGGGATAAGCAGCCCAACGTGGTGGCCGTCCTGTCGGCTGTCAATGGGGAGAAGCTCTCCTTCCTGGCCGTCTGCGGCAAGGAGGCCGTCAAGGCGGGCGTCAAGGCGGGCGATGTCATCAAGAGCGTCACGAAGGTGTGCGGCGGCTCCGGCGGCGGCAAGCCCGACTCCGCCATGGGTGGCGGCAAGGATGTTCTCAAGCTGGACGACGCCCTGGCCACTGTGGACGACTTCGTCGCCAGCAAGCTGAAATAAACCTGAAAACCATTCAAATCCATCTCAAATCCATCAAAAGGAGGATAACAACTATGGATTGTCTGTTTTGTTCCATCGTCAGCGGAGACGTTCCCTCCAAGAAGGTCTACGAGGACGACCAGGTCTATGCCTTTTACGACATCGACCCCCAGGCCCCGGTCCACTTCCTGGTGATCCCAAAGGAGCACATCCCCTCCGCCGGTGCTGTCACAGAGGAAAGCTCCGCTGTGGTGGCTCACTGCTTTGAGGTCATCGCCAAAATCACCGCCCAGATGGGCATCACCGACTTCCGCGTGGTGTCCAACTGCGGCGACCAGGCGGGGCAGAGCGTCCACCACCTGCACTTCCATGTGCTGGCCGGGCGGGACATGACCTGGCCTCCGGGCTGAGCCACGGCAACAACAAACACGTTTCCGACCGGCATTGCCGCAGCGCAGGCTGCGGCCAAGCACTGTCATTATCGGGGGCCGGAAAGGGAAAAGCGAAGAAGCGATGCCGCGCTGGCCCGCCGCGACTTGACTGAAGACGAGGTGGGCTTTTCTGGCTGGGGCGGCCATTGCCTGTCTGCTGGTCAGCCAGACCTATGCCTGGTGGCTGAGCTTTCCTCTGGGGCTGGTGGGTCTGTTTTATTTTTACCTCGAACGCCGGGCCTGGAAAGCGAAGCTCTACAACTGGTTCGCCCTGGGTGTGGCCGCCATGCTGCTGTGGTTCGGGATTTTTGGCATTTTTCGCGTCCGCCCGGCCCAGCGGCTGTGGAACCAGACCGGGACTTATACCGCGGTAGCGTTGGACTACCCCGGCGAGACCAGCTGGGGCAGTCAGCTGGACTTGGCGCTGCAAACGCCCTCCGGCGCGAAGGTGCGCACCCGCATCTATACCAGCCTGGACTGCGCTGAGGTGAAACCCGGCGACACGCTGGAACTCACTACCACCATCATTTCCCCAAAGAAAGCCTACGAGGACGCGCCCACCTACTACACGGCGCGGGGTATTTTCGCCGTCAGCAGCAAGGTGACGGAACTGACGGTCAAGCCCAACGATGAAATCCCACTCCGCTTCCTGCCCCAGGCGGCGGCGAAGGTCATGCAGGAGCGGGTAAAGGGGCTTTACTCCGGCGACGCGGGCGGTATTTTAATGGCGCTCCTGACCGGGGAGCAGGAGGAGCTTTCCGACGCCATTGGCGACCGACTCAGCCGCACCGGGCTGCGCCATCTGGTGGCGGTGTCTGGCCTCCACGTCTCGCTGCTCATCGGCGGGTTCCTGCTGCTTCCGGGGGACCGGCGGCTCAAGTCGCTGCTGGCGATTCCGGTACTGCTGTTCTTCTGCCTGCTGACCGGGGCGGGGCCGTCGGTGGTCCGGGCCACGGTAATGGGCCTTTTGTCGCTGCTTGGCCCTTTCTTCCGCCGGGACAGCGACGGACCATGGTCGTTGGGGCTGGCGCTGCTCCTGCTGCTGGTTTGTAATCCCTTCTCCATCAACAGCGTGGGGTTGCAACTGTCGTTCACCGCCGTGGCGGGGATTTTTCTGGTGACCCAGCAGCTGAACCGCTGGATGCTGGAACGCGGTCCCGTGCCCACCGGCAAAATCGGGAAGGGCGTGAAGAGATGGGTCTGCGGCTGCGTCTCCGTCACGGCGGGGGCCACGGTGTTGACCCTGCCCATCAGTATGTACTACTTCGAGACGATTTCCCTGGTAGCGCCGCTGGCGAACCTGCTGGTGCTGTGGTCGGTGACGCTGCTCTTTGGCGGCGGACTGCTGACCTTGGGATTGTCCTTCCTGAGTATGCCGCTGGCACGGCTGGCGGCGCTGCCGGTGAAGGCGCTGTTTGCGTACTTCTTTGGCGTGGTGGATGTTCTCTCCCGGCTGCCTTACAGTTCTCTGACCAGTCACACCGCCGGTTATTGCATTTGGCTGGTTGTCGTGTATGCGGTCATTCTGCTGCTGGCGCGCCGTCCCCAGTGGCGGAAGCGGGCGGGACGATGCTGTGTTGGTCTTTTGGCGCTGCTGGCTCTGCTGATTTGGTGCAATCGCTCCAGCCTGACCGCCGGAGGGCTGACCGTTCAGGTGCTGGACGTGGGACAGGGGCAGAGCGTGCTGTTCTTTTCCCTACAGGAGGCCATCGCGGTGGACTGCGGCGGCGACGACGCGGGCAATGTCCTAGCGGACGCCCTGGGCGACGTGGGGGAAAGCGAACTGGAGCTGCTGATGCTGACTCATTTTGACAGCGACCACATAGATGGTGTAGCGCAGCTGCTGGAGCGGGTGACAGTAGAGGTCATAGCCGTCCCCGACCTGGAGGACGACAGCGGCCATTGGGCGGAAGTCCAGGCGCTGGCGGAGGAATACCAGGTGGAGCTGTGGAAGGTGACCGAGGACACAACGGTCTCCTTTGGTTCCGCCGAAATCGAGATTTTCGCCCCAGTGACCCAGGAGGACGACGACAACAATGGCGGTCTTTCCGCGCTGGTTTGGAAGGACGATTTTGAAGTCCTCATCACCGGCGACATGGACAGCGAGACCGAGCTGCTGCTGGCCGAGGAAAAGAACCTCTCTGCCGTGGACGTGCTGGTGGTGGGTCACCACGGCTCCCGGTATTCCAGCAGCGCGGAATTTCTGTCCATCGTGCAGCCGGAGACGGCCATCATTTCTGTCGGGGCGGGCAACTCTTACAGCCACCCCACCCAGGAGACGCTGGAGCGGCTGACAGAGGCCGGGTGTACCATCCGCCGCACCGATTTACAGGGAAATGTGACCGTGACCGCGTCAACAGCCAGCGGGGAG
>JAJPXY010000154.1 GCA_021205205.1 Clostridiales bacterium | reverse complement strand
CAAACGTGGCGGTTACTTCTCGTAACTATAAACACTAGGGGCTAACCGTTGCCGGACAGCGCCCTTTGTTCTATCTATCGTATACCCTCATCCAGTTCATTTGTCGATCTTTTTTCCGGCTGCTTTCAGACAACAGCAGCCAACGATTTTTTCATTTAGGAGCGTAGTATTATGTCTATTCCCGAACGCAAAGACTTGAACCAGGCCGACACCTGGGCCTTAGAGGACATCTTCCCCAGCGACGAGGCGTGGACCGCCGCCCTAGAGGCCGCCAAGGGCTACCCCGCCCAAATCACCGCCTACGAGGGCAGGCTGGGCGAGAGCGGCGAGACGCTGCTGGCCTACCTCCGGCTGGACGACGAGATGAGCCTGGCCTTCGACGCCCTCATCAACTACGTCTGCCGCCGGGGGGACGAGGACACCCGGGTGGCCAAGTACCAGTCCATGACCGCCCAGGTGATGAACCTGCTGACCCAGGTCAGCGCCGCAGGCTCCTTCGAGACCAACGAGCTGCTGGCCATCCCCGACGACACGCTGGAGGCGTTCTATCAGTCCACCCCCGGACTGGAGCTGTACCGCCGCTGCCTGGACAACGTCCGCCGGAAGAAGGCCCACATCCTCTCCCCGGCGGAAGAAAAGCTGCTGGCCCAGGCGGGGCAGATCTCCGACGACCCGGAGAACATCTTCTCCATGCTCAACGACGCCGACCTGACCTTCCCCGACGCCATCGACAGCCAGGGCCAGCCCCACACCCTGACCCACGGCACCTATATCCCCATGATGCAGGGCAGCGACCGGGCGCTGCGGAAATCCGCCTTCGAGAACCTCTATGGCATCTACCGCCAGTTCCGCAACACCTCCGCCGCGGCGCTGGGGGCCCAGGCCAAGCAGCAGTGGTTCTTCGCCAGCGTCCGGAAGTACCCCTCCGCCCTGGCCGCCGCGCTGGACGGCACCGAGGTGCCGGAGTCGGTTTATTACAACCTCATCGAGGCGGTCCACCAGAACTTCCCCGCCATGTACCGCTATGTCCGGCTGCGCAAGCGGCTGATGGGGGTGGACGAGCTGCACTTCTACGACCTTTACGCCCCCATGGTGGCGGACGTGGACTTCAAGGTGGAGTTCGAGGAGGCCAAGGAATTGGCCCGGAAGGCTCTTGCCCCGCTGGGTGAAGATTATCTCGCCATTCTTGAGGAGGGCTTCCAGAACCGCTGGATCGACGTGTACGAGAACGCGGGCAAGCGCTCCGGGGCCTACTCCGCCGGTCCCAAGGTCCACCCCTATGTGCTGCTGAACTACCACGACACCCTCAACGACGCCTTCACCCTGGTCCACGAGATGGGCCACTCCCTGCACTCCTACCTCTCCAACAAGAACCAGCCCACCGTCTACTCGGACTACGTCATCTTTGTGGCGGAGGTGGCCTCCACCTGCAACGAGGCGTTGCTGATGGAGTACCTGCTGCAAGTGACCACCGACAAGGCCAAGCGGGCTTACCTCATCAACTACTTCCTGGAGCAGTTCCGCACCACCCTCTACCGGCAGACCATGTTCGCGGAGTTCGAACTGAAAATCAACGAGCTGGCCCAGAGCGGCCAGGGCGTCACCGCCGACGCCTGCTGCGATATTTACCGCCAGCTGAACCGGGACTACTTCGGCCCGGACATCGTGCTGGACGAGGAGATCGCCCTGGAGTGGGCCAGGATACCACACTTCTACTACAACTATTACGTCTACCAGTACGCCACCGGCTACGCCGCCGCCATCGCCCTGAGCCGCCGCATCCTCCGGGAGGGGGACAGCGCCGTGGAGGACTATCTGAACTTCCTCAAGGGCGGCTGCTCCAAGCCCCCCATCGAGCTGCTGAAAGGCGCGGGCGTGGATATGTCCACCCCTCAGCCCATCAACGACGCCTTGCAGGTGTTCGACGGGCTGATGGATGAACTGGAGGCGCTGCTGGAGAAGTAAAGGCGGGTTTTCTTGCATCCCTTGTCACTTCTCGCTCCTTCTTTTGCGTAGACGCACACACCAACTGTTTAGCACTATCCCCCTTGCCTCCCCTGAAAGGGGAGGTGGCGCGGCGTAGGCCGCGACGGAGGGGTTTCCCGCTGAAATTACAAACTAGGTCGCTTCATAGGAACAACAAATAAGTTTTCAAAATCCGCAAAAACCCAGCCATCCCGATGAAAGGACGGCTGGGTTTGCTCCGTTTTATTGAATTGAGCAGCGTTATCCCTGCGCCGCGAAATAGTCGCGGGTCTGCTGGGCGTTGCGCATGACCTCGGCCCGGAGGGCCTCCACGCTGGGGAACCTCCGCTCCCCCCGCAGGTGGCGGTAGAACTCCACCCGCAGCTCCTTGCCGTATAGGTCGCCGGAGAAGTCCAGCAGAAACGCCTCTACGTTGACCTGCTCAGTGTCCTCCACCGTGGGGCGGACGCCCACGTTGGTCACGGCGATATAACACCGGCCCTCCACATAGACCTTGGTGGCGTAGACCCCCCGGGCAGGAACCAGCACCCCCGGCGGGAACCGCAGGTTCACCGTGGGGAAGCCCATGGTGCGGCCCAGGTGCTTGCCCTGGCCCACCCGATCGGTGAGCATATGGGGGTGGCCCAAGTAGCGGTTGGCCTGCTCCATCTCCCCGGCGGTGATCAGGTCCCGGATGAGGGTGGAGTGGACCTGCTGGCCGTCCAGCTCCACCATGCCGACGATCTCGCAGCCGATGCCCAGCTGGGTACACTTCTCCCGGAGCCGCTGGGCGTCCCCCGCCCCCCGGTCGCCAAACCGGAAGTCGTTGCCCGCCACCACGTAGACCGCCCCCGCGGCCCCAGCCAGGGAGTGGGTGACCAAAACCGCACAGGTCGGGTTGCTCAGTTTTTGGGCCAAAT
>JAJPXY010000006.1:708-16958 GCA_021205205.1 Clostridiales bacterium | reverse complement strand
TGGACTTCCTGGCCGAGTCTGCCGCCGCCGACGCCTGCGCCCCCGGCAACCCCAAAGAGGCCAGCATTGAGGACTTCAAGACCCTGTTCCGCAAACTGATGTAAAGACAAGGACAAACCGCCTTGATTGGCGGTTCTCCTGAAAAGCAACGCAAAAGCGCTCAAATCCCGGTTTTCATCGGGGTTTGAGCGCTTCTTTTGTTCTCAGAGCCGTCAGTCTGTGGGCAGGATGCCCTGCCGCAGCTTGCACAGCAGGATGCGCAGGACGCTCTCGTCAATGCGCTCCTCCGAAAGTTCCCCCGACTCCACAGCCGCCTGAAGCCCGGCGACTGCGCCCTCCAGGCTGTTGGGCATCAAAATCAGATCCACTCCGGCCTGCACCGCCTGCACTGCGGCCTCGCCCGAATTGTAATAGGCGGTGATGGCCGACATATTCATCCCGTCCGTAATGACGATCCCGTCAAAGCCCAGCTCCCCGCGCAAAATCTCCGTGACCATGGTGTAGGACAGGGTGGCGGGAGTGGTGCTGTCCGTGATATTGGGCGTGCAGATATGCCCCACCATGACGAACTCGGCCCCGGCGGCAATGCCCGCCTGGAAGGGCAGGAACTCCGTCTCCCGCAGCTCCTCCAGCGTTTTGTCCGTGTAGACCGCCTCGGTGTGGGAATCCCCCTGGGTGTCGCCGTGGCCAGGGAAGTGCTTGAGAGTGCAGAGCATCCCGCCCTGGCGGAACCCTGTCACCGCCGCCTCCACCAGCGCCGCCGCCGTCTCCGCGTCGGTGGAGAAGGCGCGGTCCCCGATCACGGTGTTTTCCGGGTTGGTGTACACATCCGCCACCGGCGCAAAGTCCAGGTTGACCCCGAACGCACCGACCTCCGTGGCGATGGTGGTCATCGCGCGCTGGACGGCGTCGGTCCCCTGCTGGCCCAGCTCCAGCATCGCCGGGAAGGACGTGGTGCCCAGGGCGGCGTTGTTGCCGAACCGGGCCACCCGGCCGCCCTCCTCGTCCACGGCGAGGAACAGCCCATATTTGGAGTCAGCTTGCAGGGCAGCGCTCAGGCTCGTCACCTGCTCCGGCGTCTCCAGGTTGTTCTCCATATAGATGACGCCGCCCACCGGGTGGGCCTCCAGGGCAGCCTTGACCGCCTCGTCGGCCTGGGTCACCGGGTCGTCGGAGCCGGTCAGCTGCTCCGGCGTGACCACAAACAGCTGATAGAGCTTCTCCTCCAGCGTCATTTCCCCCAAAATCTGTTCCGCGCGGAGAGAGACGGCGTCCAGTTCCGGGTCCTCAGAGGACGCAGACTCCGCAGGCGCGCTCTCGGCAGCCGACGCGGCCTCCGCCCCCGGGTCCACATCCGGTTCCGCACCCGGGTCAGAGGCGGACGCCTCCGGCTGGGCGCTTTCCTCCGCGGCAGAGACGGCGCTCACGCCGCCGGACTCGTCCTGGGGTTCCGCCCCCCCCCGCTCTGCGGGGCGCGGAAAAGGAGCCAGGAGCAAACGCCGCCGGAGCAGAAGGCCAGCAGCAGCGCGAGGACCAGCGACAGTCCCCGCAGCCCGCCCTGTTTTTGCGGCGGCGCTTTTCGGCGCGCCCCGCCGGGGGTCGTGTTTGTGTCTTTCTTTTTCATTGTCATCACCAAAACGCAGCGCGTTCGTCTAGGAAAAAATCCGCAGCGCCGCCTCCGGCGGCTCCGCCGTCCTGGCACACACCGCCAGGTGATACCCCTCCGCCGGGAAGGGGACCAGCGCGGCCCGATACTCTGGCCGGTCCAGCGTCACCGGGTCCAGGGTGAAGGCGACGGCGTCCAGCGGCGTGCGCAGGCCGTCGCCGGTGCATTTGCAAAAAGCCTCTTTCAGGCACCACAGGTCGTAAAAGGCGGGCTGCCGCTCCGCTTCGGGCAGGGCCTCCAGCAGCTCCCGTTCCACCGGGGCGAAGCGCCGCTCCAGATTCCGGCGCAGAGGGCGCTCCCGCTGGAGGTCCACCCCCACCGGGGCGGCACACAGAGCGCACACCGCCCACTGCCCGCTGTGGGACAGGTTGAAGCCCAGCTCCGGCGCGTCCTCCAGCAGGGGTTTGTCCTGCCAGCCGTAGGTCAGCCGGGGCGGGAGGGACAGGCCGGGGCAGTGTTCCGCCAGCAGCCGCACCAGCAGCCACCGGCCCGCCACCGACCGCTTCTGGTCTTCCGGCCTGCGGCGGGAGAGCCGCTCCGCCTCCTCAGGGGAGAGCAGCGCCAGATTTTGCTCCAGGGCGAACCGTTCCCCGTCCGCCCGGACGGCGGCCAGATGAATTTTCACCAGAGCCGCCCGTAGGTGCCGGTGATCTCCCGCAGCCGCCCGGCCACCTCGTCGTTCAGGGCCTCCATCCGCACCCGCCAGCTCCAGTTGTGGGGACCCATGGTGCCGGGGGCGTTCATGCGGGCGTCATCGCCCAGGCCCAGCACGTCCTGGAGGGAGGCCATGGCCAGCCGGGAGACGCTCCCCCAGGCGCAGGCCACCGCCGTCCAGCCGATGGCGTCGCCGTAGTGCATCCGGGTGTAGCGGTTGCAGAAGTCCCGCTGGGCCTCGTCCGCGATGTCGGTGTACCACTGGACAAAGGTGGCGCTGTCGTGGGTGCTGGTGTACATCACCGAATCCGGCACGCAGTTGTGGGGCAGGAAGTCGGAGCTGCCCCAGATGTCGCTAAAGGCGTCGCACAGCACCCGCATCCCCGGCAGGCCGGAGCTGACGATGAAGTTGTGGGCGGCCTCGTCGATGTCCCCCAGGTCCTCCGCGATGAACTGGGCCTCGGGGACCTGCTGCTGGACCGCGTCCAGCAGGGCCTGGCCCGGCCCCTGCCGCCAGCGGCCCTCCAGGGCCGACTCCGCTCCGGCGGGAATCTCCCAATAGGAGTGGAACCCCCGGAAGTGGTCGATGCGGATGACGTCGTAGAACGCGTTGGTGTGGCGGATGCGGTCGCACCACCACCGGTAGCCGTCCGCGGCGTGGGCGGGCCAGTCGTAGAGGGGATTGCCCCACAGCTGCCCCAGGTCGGAGAACAGGTCGGCGGGGACCCCCGCCACAAAGTCCGCCTTGCCGGTGGCGGGGTCCACCTGGAACAGCTCCGGGTGGACCCACACATCCACCGAGTCCGGGGAGACGTAGAAGGGGATGTCCCCGATGATGGAGACCCCCCTCTGGTTGGCGTAGGCTTTCAGGCTGTTCCACTGCTGGAAGAACAGGTACTGGTTGAACACGTAGCTGCCGATCTCCTTCTCCAGCAGCGCCCGGTACTCCTCCAGCGCCTCCGGCTCCCGGCGGAGCAGCTTTTTGTCCGGCCAGTCGGAGAGCTTGGCGTCAAAGTAGTCGTGGGCGGCCCGGAATAGGGCGTAATCCGGCAGCCAGTCCCCCTGCTCCCGGGCGAAGGCCCACGCCTCGTCCAGCAGGGACTGGGGGGCGTTCTCGTAGGCTTTTTTCAGCAGGGCGTAGTGGTGGCGGGTGACCCAGTCGTAGTCCACCCGGTCCGGCGCGTAGTAGCGGCAGCTTTCCAGGTCCGCCGCCGTCAGCAGGCCCCGCTCCCGCAGGTCCTCCAGGTCGATGAACAGAGGGTTGCCCGCCGCCGTGGAGGGGGACATATAGGGGGAGGACCCTTCGCCGGGGGGGACCAGGGGCAGCAGCTGCCAGTAGTGCTGGCCGGCCTTCTGCAAAAAGTCCACAAAGTGGCGGGCCTCCCGCCCCATGGAGCCGATACCGTAGGCGCCGGGGAGAGAGGAGATATGAAGCAGGATACCGCTGGAGCGTGGAAACATAGTAGATCCGTCCTTTGCTGTAAAAATCAGGCCGCAAGGCGGCGAAACTCGCCTGCGTTTACTGATACCATTATAAGGTTCGCCGGGGCAAAGGTCAAGCGGCACTTCGCGCGGCGGCAGGACCGGCAGGTGCGGCGGGGCCGAATCAAACGGAGATGAGAAACGCAAAATCCCCACCCACGCCAACGGCGCAGGTGGGGAAATGCACATTCAGGAAACGCAGCAACGCACAGGCAACGAATTGCACATTGCAAATTGATTACATGACCAGCAGGAAAATGACCACGACCATAATGCCCACGCCGAACATCATCAGGCTGAAGGACACGCCGGACATGACCTCCCGCTTGGCCTCGTCATAGATACGGCTCTGGTCAGCGAAGTACCGCACAAAGTCCGCCTGGATGGGGTTGCGCTTGCAGAAGGTGGCGTTCAGGAAGGCCACCACCCCGTCGAACAGGCTCCCCAGCAGGTAGGCCCCCTCGAACCCCTTGGGCAGCAGATGGCCCTCTCGGAGCTGCCGGTGGGTGGTCTTGCGGACCAGCAGCACCAGTCCGTCCAGCACGTAGTCCAGGCACCGGCACAGGAACCCGGCCACAGTGGGCAGCAGCACCAGCACCACCGGGCGGTAGACCAGCTCCAGCAGGTCCAGCCACTTGGGCCAGCGGTTGACATAGACGGTGGAGCCGTCCGGCTGCTTCACCAACATCCAGCCCCGGATGACCACAAGGTAGAGGGCCGCGCCAATGAGGATGGAGTACAGCCCGCCTTTCAAGTTGGTCAGGGAGAAGTAGTTCACCGCGTGCTCCGGGGAGACGCCGTTCAGGAAGCCCTGGCCCAGGTCGGCAATTTTGTTCAGGGTCAGGTTGGGCAGCAGGCCAACCACAGGCAGCACCGTGGCGCTGACCGCCAGCACGGCGGCAGTGGCCTTGTTGCAGTAGTGGGTCTTGGCCTCGAAGGACGCCTGTACCGCCGGGTCCCGGTTCTTTTCCACAAACAGCGCCACGAACAGCTTGGTCATATAGGCCACCGTCATGCCGCCGGTGATGATGAACAGCCACTCAATGACGTGGAACAGCAGAGCGCTGTCCGCCGCGGCGAAGGTCAGCGTGCCCTCGCCCTCCTCCAGCAGCTCGATGTACTCCACGATGCTCTCGTGGATCAGCGTCTTGCTGACGTAGCCGTTGAACAGGGGGATGCCGCCGATGCCCAGGGAGCCCATCAGGAACACATAGCACAGCAGCGGCTTCTTGCGGCCAAAGCCCCGGATGTCGTTCAGGTCCAGCTTGTGGAGGTTCATCACCACCACGCCTGCGGCCATGAACAGCACCAGTTTCAGGTTGGAGTGGTTGAACATATGGAGGATGGTCCCCCGGACCGCCAGGGCGTTTTCCTCCCCCAGCAGGTCCATCATGCCCATGCCCACGAAGATGAAGCCCAACTGGGACATGGAGGAGCAGGCCAGCGTCCGCTTCAAATCCAGGGAGAAGATGGCCAGGATGCCGCCCAGCAGCATGGTCACCACGCCGAACAGCAAAATCGTGAAGCCCCAATAGCCGTCCCCGGCGAAGATGCGGGTACACAGCACCAGCACCCCGAAGATGCCCGACTTGGTGATGATGCCGGAAAGCAGGGCGCTGGCCGGGGCCGGGGCCACGGGATGGGCCATGGGCAGCCAGACGTGGAGGGGGTACATGCCCGCCTTGGCCCCGAAGCCAAAGAGGATGCAGCCGCCCAGCACGTAGAACCAGACCTCGTTGCCGGGGAACGCCGCCTGGCAGGCGGCCAGCAGCTCCGAGAGCT
Organism: Clostridiales bacterium; assembly: GCA_021205205.1. Taxonomy (GTDB): domain Bacteria; phylum Bacillota; class Clostridia; order Oscillospirales; family Oscillospiraceae; genus Onthomonas. Next base: position 11,374 of record JAJPXY010000006.1, on the reverse strand, counting down.
GGAGAGTGCCCGTCACGCTGTAGAGCATGAAGATGCCCATCAGGGCCACCAGGCCGCCGATGACCGCCACCGCCAGGTAGACGCCGCCGGCATAGAGGGTCTCCGGCTTCTCGTCGTGAATGACGGTGACGTAGGAGGCCATGCTCATCAGCTCAAAGAACACAAAAGTGGTGAACAGGTCATCGGAGAGGAACACCCCCATGGTGGCCCCCAGTGTCAGCAGCAGGAACAGGTAGTACCGGTTCCGGTTGCGGGAGTGGGCCAGGTATTCTCGGGAGAAAATGGTGGTCATCATCCACATATAGGCGGTGACGGTGGCAAAAATGCCCCGGAAGCCGTCCATCTGGAAGGTCAGGCCCATGCCGCAGGCCCCCGGCACAGACAGGGCGGGTTCCCCGCCCGCCAGCAGGAGCAGCAGCGCCGCCGCTGCCTCCACCGCGGTGACGGCAATGGCGAAGCCGTCCCGCAGGGCCTTGTTCCGGCGGCCGATGAGGTAGCCGACGACGCCCGCCGCCATGGGGCCGAGCACCAGCAGCAGGAGAATGGGATTTCCAGTCATAACACACATCCTCCTCTCAGAACGTCCCGGTGGCGATGCTCTGGATGAAGGTCATCAGCGGCTGGGCGTACACGCCCAGGGCCACCGTGAGCACCGAGAAAATCGCCAGCGGCAGCAGCATCAGCCAGCTGGGGTCATGGAACTGGGCGTTGGCCTCTTTGGCGGCCACGCCGCCGGAGAACCAGCCCCGCACGTTGAGGGACAACATATAGATGCCCGTCATCAGCGCCGAATAGAGCAGCACAAACACCCCCACGTAGCCCATCATGGAGGGCTGCTCCAGCAGGGCCTGAACGATGCTCCACTTGCTGACGAACCCGGCAAACAGCGGGATACCCGTCAGCGACAGGCCGGAGATCAGCAGCGCCGTGAAGGTGGCGGGCATGGCCAGACCAAGGCCGTCCAGCTCGTAGACGTAGTTCTTGTTCGTCTGGTGCATCACCGCACCGGCGCAGAAGAAGCCGCTGATCTTCATGATGGCGTGGACGAACATATGGCACAGCCCCGCCGTCAGGCCCAGGGGGGACATCATCGTGACCCCCAGCAGGATATAGGACAGGTTGGCGACGGTGGAGTAGGCCAGGCGGCGCTTGAGGTGGTTCTCCCGCACGCCCATGGTGGAGCCGTAGACGATGGTCACCATCACGGCGGCGACCACGACGGTCTGCGCCCAGGTACCTTTCAGGAAGTCCGCGCCGAAGCAGAAGTAGGTCAGCCGCATGATGGCGAACACGCCGGACTTGACCACCGCCACCGCGTGGAGCAGAGCCGTGACCGGCGTGGGGGCCACCGACGCCGTGGGCAGCCACCCGCGGAAGGGGAACACCGCCGCCTTGACACCGAAGCCGAAGAAGGCCAGCACGTAGACCAGCAGGGCGACGTTGGCGTAGTTGCCCAAGTTGGCCACGTCCAGGTTGCCCCCCAGCACGAACTCGATGTTCGTGCAGAACAGGGAGTAGAACACGATGCCGATGAAGGCGAAGGCGGTGCCGCCGATCATATAGTTCAGGTACTTCCGGGTGGCGGCCTGGGCCTCCTCGGTCATGGTGTGGATGACCAGGGGCAGCGTCACCATGGTCAGCGCCTCGTAGAACAGGTACATGGTGACGATGTTGCCCGCGAAGGCCACGCCCAGCGTCACGCCGTAGGTGATGGTGTAGAAGGACAGGAAGGTGTTGACCCGTTCCTCGTGGCGCATATATTCAAAGGTGTACAGCGTGGCCAGGGGCCACAGGAAGGCCACCAGTCCGCCGAAGAAGGTGGCCATGCCGTCGATGTTCAGCGTCAGGGGCAGGTCCTCCACAAAGGAGAACAGATACAGCCGCTCCGCCGGGCGGTTCAGCAGCAGCACCAGCACCAGGATGGAGTTGAGGATGACCACCGACTCCACCGCCACGGCCCGGGTTTTGCCGTCCTGGATGGGGAAGGTCATCAGCAGGACCCCCGCCAGGATGGGGAGCAGGATGGGCACCAGGATAAAATAAGGACTCATACAGCGTTTTCCTCCCCTCTCAAAGCACGCTGGAGGCCACGCCGGTCAGCAGCGAGGTCAGCCCGCCGGGCCAGACCCCAAGCAGCACCGCCAGGGCGGTCAGAACCACGATGGGGACCAGCATCTGCCAGGTCGGTTCGTGCTTTTCCAGCGCGGCGTAGTCGTAGTCGCTGCCCGGCAGGAAGGCGTCGATGGAGACGGTCAGCAGGTACCCCGCCGTCAGCAGGGCGCTGACCAGCAGCACCACCGGCCCCAGCCAGGAGACCGCCGGTATCCCGGAGGCCAGCGAACCGGTGGCAAGGTACCACTTGCTGACAAAGGCGCTGGTGGGCGGGATACCCACCAGGGTCACACCCGCCAGAGTGAAGCACCACATGGTCACCGGCATTTCCTTGCCGATGCCCTTCAGCTCGTCCACTTTGGTCCTGCCGGTCTTGCAGATGATGGCGCCCGCCGAGAGGAACAGGCCGTCCTTCACCAGCGAGTGGAACACCACATGGAGCAGCGCCCCAACAAAGGCCACCGGCTGGAGCAGCGACAGGCCGAACAGCACATAGGACACCTGGCTGACGGTGGAATAGGCCAGCCGCTTTTTCAGCAGGTTCTCCCGGTAAGCCAGCATGGACCCCATAAAGACCGTGACCAGCGTCAGGCCGATCCAGGCGTACTGCACCCAGGTCCCCCGAATCAGCTCCGGCCCCGCGATGTAGTACACGCTGCGGACAATGCCCAGCACACCGGCCTTGGTGATGACGCCGGACAGCACCGCGCTGGCCGGGGCCGGGGCCACCGGATGGGCGGTGGGCAGCCAGCCGTGCATGGGGAACATACCCGCCTTGGTGCCGAAGCCCAAAATCATCAGGAACACCGCCAGCCGCGCCACGCCGGTGGCGGCGGAGGCGTCCAGCACGCCCCCCGCCGTGAAGGTCAGGTCGGCCCCCTGGGCGGCGAACAGGAAGAAGCCGAACAGCACCAGAAACGCGCCGCCCACCGAGTAGAACAGGTATTTCAAACCCGCCATAATGGCCTCGTGGGTCAGCTCGTGCATGACCAGCGGGGCGGAGGTCAGGGTCATCAGCTCGTAGAACACATAGAAGGTGAACAGGTTGCCGGAGTAGCACAGGGCCGCCAGCACGCCCCCCACGATCAGGTAAAACCCGAAGAACCGGGGTTCGTTTTCCTCGTGGCCCATGTACTCAAAGGCGGCCAGCCCCGCCAGCAGCCAGACAAAGGCCACCAGCACCGAGAACAGCTTGGAGACGGTGTCCACCTGGAAGTAGAAGGTCAGCCCCTCCGTCACGGTGACCAGGGTCAGGCGCAGGGCGTCCTCCGGCTGGAGGGCCACCCAGACCGCCAGACCCAGGTCGACGGCCAGCGCCGCCAACACGATGCCCAGCATAACGTTCCGCTGCCGGGGCGGGAACACCATCAGCAGCACGCCCACCACAATGGGCAGCAGCATGGGAATCAGCAAAGCAATCATCTTTTCTCCCTCCCGTCAGCCGAACATGGCAAGGCCGGTCTGGATGGCCTGAATGACCGGCGTGGCAGACACGCCCAGCCCGACGTTTAACGCGATCAGTCCCACCGTCGCGGCCGACTCCACCCGGGAGGGCATTTTGCCGTGGGGCTTGCGCTGCTCCGCCGGGACCGAGTGGTAAATGGTCAGCACGCTGCCCATGAAGTACACGGTGTTCAAAATCGTGCTGATGGCCAGGGCGATCCAGGCGATGACCATCTTGTCCTGGGCGGTGGTGGCGGCGGAGGCGAACAGGTACTTGGAGATAAAGCCGGTCAGCAGGGGCATACCAATCATAGACATGGCCCCCACGGTGTAGGCCACCCCGGCCAGCTTGTTGCGGAAGCCCGCGCCCTTCAGGGATTCGAAGTCCGACTTGTCGTCGGAGACCTCGGAGAGGCCGGAGATGCTGATGAACAGCAGGGACTTCATGGCGCCGTGGGAGATGATGTGGAACAGGGCAGCCACCACGCCTGCGGTGGTGCCGATGCCGATGCCCATATAGATGTATCCGATTTGCGCCACGGAGGAGAAGGCAGCCATGCGCCGGATGTTCTGGGTCTTAATGGCCAGCCAGGACCCCATGATCATGCCGATGATACCCAGCACAAAGAGCAGGTTGACCAGATTGCTGCTGACCACGAACTCGAAGTCCAGCACCCTGTAGAAGATTTTGATGAGCAGGAACAGATAGCCCTTGGACACCAGCGAGGACAAAATCGCGCTGGCGGCGGGGGTGGTGTAGCCGTAGGCGTCTGGAATCCAGGTGTGGAAGGGGTAAAGGCCGCTCTTGATGCCCAGGCCCACCGTCACAAGGGCGATGATGACCAGCATGGGCACCTGATATTCGCCCGCGGCCACCAGCTCCGCCAGCGCCTCTTTGGCGGGGGTCATCAGCAGCTGGCCCGTGATGGTGTACAGCAGCGTCAGCGCGATGAGGAACAGGCTGGAGCCTACAAGGCTCATGACCATGTACCGCAGGGCGGAAACGTAGGTGCGTCCCTCTTTCTTAATCATGATGAGGCCGCAGGCGGAGATGGTGTTGATCTCGATGAACACGTAGGCCGTGAACAGGTCGTTGGTGTAAATCAGCGCCAGCAGCGAGCTCATCAGCAGGTCCAGCAGGATGAAAAACAGGTTCTTCCGGGAGTTATTCATCTCCCGGCCGATGTGGGCCAGACCGCCCAGCACCGACAGCAGCATGATGAGGCTGAAAAACACCGCCATCAGCGCCTCCAGTACGCCGATGCGAATTTCGTTGCCCCAGTGGGCTGGGAAGTGGCCCATCATAAAGGTGTAGCTTTCCCCCGTGGAGGTGACGTAGCCCAGCACCCCCAGCGACATCACCAGCACCGCCGTCACCATAATCGGGTGGACCCGCATGGCCCACCTGTGGTTCATGGGGAAGGAGATGATGGCGGAGAACATGGAGAGAATGATGCAAAAGAAGGGGAAATTTTGCACGAGCGTCATTTACTTCTCCTCCTTACCCAGCTTTAACATGATCTCATCCAGATTCAGGGTGTGGTACTCCCGGTACAGGCAGATGGTCAGCGCCATCATCAGCGCGCTGACGCTGACGGAGACCACGATGCCTGTCAGCACCAGTCCGGCGGGGATGGGGTTGATGTAGTAGGACGCATCGGTGATGCCGTCCACGTAGATGGGGGACGCGCCCCCCTCGATATAGCCCTTGGAGGCCAGGAACAGGTAGACGGCGGAGTCCATAATGTCCAGGCCGATGATTTTCTTCACCAGGTTGGTCTGGAGCAGCAGGTTGCCCATGCCGATGACAAACAAAATCACCGCCGCCACGTCCTCATAGTTGGTCAAAAGATTGCCCATGGCGTCAAATTGCCCCCCTCCGAAACAGGATATAGAAGGAATGCATAGTGCAGGCCACCACGATGCCCACGCAGATGTTCAGGTAGACGATAAGCCCGGCGCTGAGGATGGCCCCCGGCGTGCCCGTCGTGATGATGCTCTCCAGGCCGTTGGCCCCGGTATAGAAGGAGTAGCTCTTGGCGAAGCAGTAGAAGGTCAGGGCGCACACCGTCAGGGTCTTGATGACCCGCTCGTTCATGAAGCGGCGGGTGCGTCTGGTGCCGAAGGCGGTCAGGTGCAAAATCAGGCCGGTGCCGATGATGGCCCCGCCGGAGAAGCCGCCGCCCGGCGAGATGTGGCCGTTGAACACCACATACGCGCCGAAGATGATGATGAGCGGCACCAGCAGCTTGGCCGCCTGCTGGAGGATGTTGTCCTCCTGGGGCTCGTATTCCAGCATCTCGCGCTCCTCCTGAGCGCGCAGACGCATATCCGATTTCCTGTCCGCCCGGAGCAGGATGGTCACGCAACACAGGGCCACGAACAGTACGCAGGATTCCCCGAAGGTATCGAAGGCACGGTAGTCCAGAATCATACCGGCCACGATGTTCACCGCGCCGGTCTCCTCCAGGCCCTGCTCGATGTACCGCTGGGAGACCTCGTTGTTTACCGGGGAGTTGGGGTCGCCAAAGGCGGGGAGGAAGCTGACGGTGTACAGCAGCATCACCACCATGAACACGGCCATCAGCACGAAGAAGATGCGGCTGATGATCCGGAACGCGCTGACCTCCTTGGCGACGCCCTCCTCGAAGCGGCTCTGGTCGTATTCCCGCAGCAGCCGCTCCGCCCGCTCGCCGGGGGAGAGTTTATCTTTGGGCGGGGTGGATTCCAGCTCGCCGTCGGCGGGGTCGTAGGTCCCCTTCGTCCAGCGGGTGAATTTGTCCCAGGCGCTGCCATTATAGTTCGGATTCGGCTTGCTCATGGTCCTCCTCCTTTTCTTCTATTTCTTCTACTTCTTCCGGATCTTCTGTCTGGATGGAGTGGATCTTCCGCAGCGTGACAAAGAACAGGATACTGGTCACGCCGGCGCCCACCGCCGCCTCCGTGATGGCCAGGTCCGGCGACTCCAGCAGCAGCCACACGCTGGTCATGGTCAGGCTGAACGCCATATAGATGACCACCGAGGTCAGCAGGTTCCGGGACAGACTGACCGAGATGGCGCAGATGATGAGGGACACCAGCAGTACGATACGCAGAATGTCCATTACTGCGGCACCTCACATTCGTCTTCCAGGTTCAGGTTGGTCATGGCCTCCAGCTTGGCCACCAGGTGGGAGCAGACCGGCGAGGCGCACCAGAACAGCGCCAAAATCGCCAGCACCTTGAGGGTGCTGGCCGACAGGCCGTAGACCACCATAATGCCCAGCATGACCAGCAGGATGCCCAGGGAATCGCCCATGGCTGCGGCGTGCATCCGCTTCATGGCGGTGTTCAGCCGGAACACGCCGAAGGTGGCGATGCACATCACCGCCACGCCGCCGGTGATGAGGATGGCGGCAATGACAAAACGAATCAGACTAAGCTCCATGTTCTTGCTCCTCCTTTTCCTCTTCCTGCGCGCCGCGCTCGCTTTCCCATTCCACGAAGCGGCCCATGTAGATTTTGGACAGCACGATGACCGACACAAAGCTCATGACGGCGTAGATCAGGCTGATGTCCAGCACAGCCGACTCTCCCAGGTAGACCGAGAGCAGCGCGATAATGGCGATGGTCACGGTGCCAATCATGTTGGTGGCGATGATGCGGTCCGCCAGCCGGGGGCCTTTGATGGCCCGCACCAGGCACAGCAGCAGCAGCACCGTCAGCACCACGCAGCACACCAGGAAAAACATACGATACCCTTCGTTCACAGCGCTCACTCCTCCATTCGCTGCAACAGCTCGACAAAGATAGACGTATCCAGCCCCTCGCCCATCGTCTTGTCGAAGCAGTGGACGCAGAAGGCGTTGTCCTCCTGCTCCACGGTGATGGTGCCGGGGGTGATGGTGATGGAGTTGGCCAAAAGCGCCCGGGCCGCGTCAGTTTTCAGGTCCGCATAGAACAGCACCAGCGACGGCTCCGGCAGCATCCGGTTGGAGAACAGGTAGGGCAGCATGGCAAGGTTGGCCTTGACGATCTCCACCACCAGATGGTAGGCGTAACGCACCGCCAGGGGCAGCTTTTTCAGCAGCCGCAGGTCCTTCGCGGGGCTGAACACCATAAACACGCAGATGAACGCATACATGGCCCCGGCGATGCCCACCCCGAACAGGGCGATCTCCACCGTCAGGCGGCCATTGAGTATGACCCAGACCAGAAAGAACAGAACAAACATAGGCAACCTCTCCCTGCTTTAGAATGATACCGGTTTTCCTGTTGGATTCTGTTAGCAAGGCACTGGGCGTTAATGGTGTCAGCTAACTTGCTAAACTGGCTGTTCCCTTGAATCAACGTTATCTGTAAATTTCAGCGAGAACCCCCTCCACCATGCTTCGCATGGTTCCCTCCCCTTTCAGGGCAGGGAGCGCAGCGGAAGTGCCGCTTGACGGCGGAGGCAAGAGGGGTTCCCGCCAGAATCACTGGTGAGACTACATTCAAATGGATAACCAATAAAGTGAACAACAAAGAAGGGAAACCCGGAAAAGACGCAGTTGGACGGAGTGGAAATGGGTCAGCCTTCGGCGGCCAGGTCTTGCAGCACCTGGTTTTTCAGCCCCTCGCAGGCGTCCAGAACCGCCTGGATCTGGTCCGGGGTGATGCCGTCGATTTGGACGCCGCAGGTGCAGACCGCGGTGCAGCGCTGCTGCACCGCCACGGCCTCGGCGAAACGGCAGGCGATGGCGTCGTCCTTGTGGCCCAGGCAGTTCAGCACCGAGGTGGTGGCGCTGACGCCCTGGCCGGTGAGGCTGGGCCGGGAGACGGACAGGGCCGCAGACCCCACGTGGCCGCAGCGGTCGTCCCGGACGCAGACGGTGTAATCCCGGCCCATCGGTATCACGTCACACAGCAGCGTGACGCCGCAGACCTGGGCCTCGTAGTGTCGGTTCAGCTCCATTGTTTGAAGCCCTCCATGTCGATGCCGAAGCACTGGAGCAGCTTGCCGGTGAAGTGGCGCTCCATGCTCTCCACCGTGTCGGCCCCCTGGTAGTAGGTCATCATCGGCGGCATGATGTACACATTTTGCAGCCGGGAGAGGTAGGCCAGGTTGTCCAGGTGGATGGGGCTGAGGGGGGTCTCCCGGGCCGCCAGGATCAGCTTACGCTTTTCCTTGATGACCACGTCCGCCGCCCGCAGCAGCAGGTTGTCGCTGTAGCCGTGGGCCACGCCGCTGACGGTTTTCATGGAACAGGGGACAATGATCATCCCCTCGGTCTGGAAGCTGCCGCTGGCGATGGCCGCGCCCACGTTCCGGTTGTCGTAACACACGTCCGCCATGGCCCGAATTTGCTCCGGCTCCAGGCCCATCTCCTGTTTGGCGGTCAGCTCCGCCCCCCGGGTGAAGACCAGGTGGGTCTCCACCTCCGGCAGTTTTTTAACTCCCGCAACAGACAGACCGCCAGCGGGAATCCGCTGGCGCCGCTGATGCCGACAATGATTCGCTTCATAGTTGCTCCTTCCAACTTGCAACGTAAGTATAGCGCAAAACATCAAGTTTGCCTACCCCATTTTTCCTCAATTTTTGACTGTTTTGTGAACTCATTTTTGTCGGGTGGACCTCCCTTCTTTTTCGCGTCTTCGGCCTTTCGGAGGCCGCGGCCGCCGCCGCTCTGGGTATATTTCCGCCTGTTGTGAAAAATTGCGGCCCCTCTCCGCAGAGAGGGACCGCAACCGCGAAAAGGGGCTTACCCCGCCAGGGCTGCCACAGCAGGGGAAACGTAGTTGACCCAGAACCAGCTGATGGGCATGACGATGACCATCGCCGGTATCATATCTGCGGTGGGGAACATCTTGACCTTGATCATACGGAAGCCGGTGGCCAGCATCAGGAAGCCGCCGCAGGCCTTGAAGTCGTTGATCATGGTGGGGGTGGTCATGGGGTAGATGAGGCCCGCGCAGAGGAACAGCACCAGGAAGATGATAAACTGCGGAACAGCGATCAGCGAGACCACCAGGCCCAGGTTACAGGCGAAGATCATGGCAGTGAACAGGTCCAGAATGGACTTGGAGATCATGATGCTGTTGTCAGCGGTCATACCGGCGACGATGGAGCCATAGATGCCCGTGCCGCTGGCGCAGAACAGGACGATGATGGTCACCAGGGTGGCGGTGAATTCTTCCTCAGAGAGGCTGCTGTTGGTGTGGACGAACTTGGAGACCACGCCCTGCATGGCCACGCCGCCCTTGTTGACCAGCTGGCCGAAGTGGATGGCCAGGCCAATGGCGGTGCCGATGATAACGGAGAACACCACGGCGGGCATATTCTCCATCAGGACGATGGTACTGATGCCCATGCACATGGAGCAGCAGCCAAAAATCATGTTCAGCTGGTCCTTGAAGTCCTCTTTCAGGTACTTCCCAAAGAGGGCGCCCAGCACGCCGCCGAGAGCGACGGCGAGAGAGTCGATAATAACACCTATTGGCATATAAAATACCTCTTTTCTCCTCTATAAGTGCAAAAGGGTCAAGGGCGGACGGGGCCGGGCAGGTCCCGCCCGCCGGGAAAGGGGGGTGCGTGTAATTAGAAGTCGAAGTCAGGCAGCCACTTCTTGGGGTCCAGCTTCTTGAACTGGGCGCGCTGGAAGCGGTCCTTCGGGTCGAAGGGCACGGGGCAGTCGAAGATGACCTTGGGGGCGATGCCGCGGGGGCGGATGTTGGGGGAATAGGCGGGGTTGTTGCAGGGGTTCAGCGGGTGGCTCATGACGCCGGGCAGCATGATGAGGTCGGTGTCCGCCTGGAAGCGGGTGGTCATGGCCCAGATGACATCGTTCATGTCGAAGGGGTCCACGTCCTCGTCCACCAGGAACACATACTTCAACTCCGCGAAGGCGCTGAACGCCAGCAGGGCGGCCTGACGCTGACGGCCCTCGTCGCTGGGCAGGTTTTTCTTGAACTGGAGGATGGCGATGAACTTGCCGCCGCCAGCGGTGGCGCAGTAGACGTTCTTGACCATGCCGGGCATGGCGCGCTCCACCATAAACAGGATGCTGGCCTCGGTGGGGATACCGGCCATGGAGACGTGCTCCTCGGAGGGGCCGATGCAGCTCTGCATGATGGGGTTCTTGCGGGTGGTGAC
>JAJPXY010000006.1:0-698 GCA_021205205.1 Clostridiales bacterium | reverse complement strand
TCATAGCCCAGGGGAGGCGTGGGCGGCTCGAAGCAGGAGGCGATTTCAATGGCGGTGTCTACGCCGATGGAGATGGTGATGGGCAGCGGCTCGTTGCGGGCCTCGGCCTCGTTGAAGAATGCGCCGATGTGGCGGCCGCCGGGCATGATGTAGATGGAAATCTCATCCTCGCTCTGGAGGCACATACGGTGGATGGTGATGTCGGTGATGCCGGTCTCGGGGCTGGCGGCGTAGCACATACCCATGGTGATGTAGGGACCCGCGTCCTCCTCGGTGTTGGTAGGGGCGGGGACCAGCTTGCGCACGTCAAAGCCGGGGTCGGTGGCCAGATGGACCACTTCTTGGCACTTGGCCTGCTCGTTGGGGATGGTGACGGGCGGGATGGGGTTGTTGACGCTGTCCTTCAGCAGGAAGCCCAGACGGTCGGGCGGGCAGTCCAGCAGAGCGCCCACGCGCTTGCGGCTGGCCAACAGACCGGTGACGACCTTTGCGCCGGGATGACCCTTGACGTTGTTGAAAATCATCGCGGGACCTTCCCGGGTGGGACGCTCCACGGTGCCGCCCGCGCCTACATAGCGGTATACACCGGAAATTTCAGCTACGGGATCGGCTTCCACGTCAGTCTCCACCAGCTGGCCCGGCATGGTTTTCAGCAGCTCCAGAGCGGAGCGCAGATCATTGACCTTTGACATAATGAA
>JAJPXY010000004.1 GCA_021205205.1 Clostridiales bacterium | reverse complement strand
TTATGAATTTGGGGCCAGGTGCTTTACCTGACCCCAACATTTATTATAGAACCTTTTTTGCGCCCCGCGGCGCAGGCCGGGGGATTTTGACCGCTTATTCTCAAAAAAACACGAAAAAAGCTGAAAAAAGTCTGTTCATATTGTTCAACTTGTGATATTATGGACTTCGTTGAGTCGGCGCGGGCCTTTCCGCGCCGTGAGCAGGAAGGAGCTGCCTATTTAGCATGAAAATCATTGTCTGCATGAAGCAGGTTCCGGCCACCAGCCAGGTGGAAATAGACCCGGAAACCGGCGCCATGAAGCGCCTGAGCGCAAATACCCGTACCAATCCCTACGACCTTTTCGCCCTGGAGACCGCCCTGCAGATCCGCGAGAAGCTGGGCGGCACCGTCACTGTCCTGACCATGGGGCCGGACCAGGCGGCGGTGATGATGAAGGACGCCTACACCATGGGGGCGGACGACGCCGTCATCCTCTCCGACCGGAAGTTCGCCGGGTCGGACGTGCTGGCCACCTCTTATACCCTGGCCCAGGGCATCCGGGTGCTGGGCGGAGCCGACCTCATTCTCTGTGGCCGCCAGACCACCGACGGCGACACCGCCCAGGTGGGACCCGCCATCGCGGAGCATCTGGGCATCCCCCACTGCGCCTGGGTGGCGGAAATCGTGGACGTCACCGATGAGGCCATTCAGGTCCGGCAGGACCTGGTCTCGGTGGCCCAGGTCTCCGAAATGCACTACCCCTGCCTGATTACAGTCGATAAGGATATGTGCGTCCCCCGCCTGCCCTCTTACCGGCTGAAAAAGCAGACCGCGGACCGCCCGGTGCGCATCCTCTCCTTTGCCGACCTGCCCGACCAGAACCTGAGTCGTTACGGCCTGGTGGGGTCCCCCACCAGCGTGGTCAAAATGTTCGCGCCCCCGGTGGGCGACAGCCAGGTCTACCTGGAGGGTACGCCGGAGCAGAAGGCCGAGACGCTGTTCGACACCCTGGTGTCGAAGAAAATCATCTGACGGGATGGAACTGGCATGGATCTGATTCGTTTTAACGCCGCCCGGTGCGACCTCTGCGGGACCTGCATCCGGGACTGCCCCTTCGGCGCCCTCTCCATGGGCGAACGGGGCATCGAGGTGGGCGAGACCTGCCGGATGTGCGGCCTGTGCGTCCGCCGCTGCCCCCACAAGGCCATCACCTTTGAGCAGAAGGCCGGGGCTGTGGACAAGCGCCAGTGGCGGGATTTCCTGATTTTTGTGGAGCAGGAGCTGGGCGACATCCACCCCGTGGCCTATGAGCTGATTGGCGAGGCCCGGAAAATGGCCCCCAAGGTGGGCTACAAGGTCAACTGCGTCCTGGTGGGCGGAGAAGGCACCGCCCAAAACGCCGAGAAGCTGCTGCCCTACGGGGTGGACACGGTTTACGTCTACGAGCACCCCGGCTTCGCGGGCTTCAAGGCCGACTGCTACGCCGACGCCGTGGCGGACTGCATCGCCAACACCCAGCCCTCCTCCGTCCTCATCGGGGCCACCTCCCTGGGACGGAGCCTGGCCCCCCGGCTCTCCACCCGGTACCACACCGGCCTGACCGCCGACTGCACCACGTTGGACATCCAGCCCAACACCGACATGGTACAAATTCGCCCCGCCTTCGGCGGCAACATCATGGCCCAGATTTTGATTGCCAACTCCCGGCCTCAGTTCGCCACCGTCCGCTATCGGGTCATGGACCGGGCCAAGCGGGTGGACAAGCCCACGGGCATCGTGGCCCGCTGCGAGGTGACGGAAGCCATGGTCCACTCCGGCATCGAGGTGATTTCCTCCACCCTGATCGAGAAGAAAAAGACCATCGAGGAGGCCGAGCGCATCGTGGCCATTGGCCGGGGCGTGCGCAACGAGGAGGGCGTGGAGCTTTGCCGCCAGCTGGCCCAGGCCCTGGGCGCGCAGCTGGCCTTCACCCGGCCCATGGTGGAACAGGGCGTGGGCGACCAGCTGCACCAAATCGGCCTGTCCGGTCACACCGTCCGCCCCAAGCTCGTCATCACCTGCGGGGTGTCCGGGGCCATCCAGTTCACCTCCTGCATGAACAGCGCGGAGACCATTGTGGCCATCAACAGCGACCCCAATGCACAGATTTTCGGCGTGGCCAGCTACTGCATCGTGGACGACCTCTATCAGGTGGTCCCCAAGCTGACCCAGCTGCTGCAAGAGCGGAAGGAGGACTGACCTATGGCGTTTCCCTATAAAAAAATGGACGAGGCCGACTTCGCCTACATCCGCTCCGTCACCGCGCCGGACCGGGTGATGGTGGGGGATGAGATCGCCAGCGAATATTACCACGACGAAATGCCCAACTACGGCACCTTCCCCCCGGAGCTGTATGTGGAGGTCGTGGACAAATACGAAATCTCCAAAATTATGGCCTACTGCAACGGGAAGAACATCCCCGTGGTGGTCCGCGGCGCGGGCACCGGCCTGGCCGGCGGCTCCAACTGCAAATACGGCGGCGTGATGCTCTCCATCATGCGGATGAACAAAATCGACCCCGTGGACCACAAGAACCAGACCATTACCTGTCAGCCCGGCGCGCTGCTGCTGGACGTGCAGGCCGCCGCGTCTGCGGAAGGGCTGTTCTATCCCCCCGACCCCGGCGAGAAAACCGCCACCATCGGCGGCAACGTCATCACCAACGCCGGAGGCATGAAGGCCGTCCGCTACGGCCTGACCCGGGACTTCGTCCGGTGCATCGAGGCGGTGCTGCCCGACGGCTCCATCGAACGGTTCTCCTCCAACGTGGTGAAGAACACCACCGGCTACGACATCAAGGATCTGGTCATCGGCTCCGAGGGGACGCTGTGCATCCTCACGGAAGTGACCTTGAAGCTGCTGCCCGCCCCCAACTGCACCTGCACCCTGGTCATGCCTTTCCACAGCCTGGAGGAGTGCGCCGACATGGTGCCCAAGGTGCTGGAGCTGCCCTTTGTTCCCACCGCCATTGAGTTTTTGGAGCGGGAGCTCATCGACATCGTGGAGCGGAATCTGAACAAACCCCTGCCCGTCAAGGAAGGCGAGGCGGTGCTCATCGTCATGTACGACGCCTCCAGCCAGAGCGAGCTGGACGCGGCTGTGGAGGCGGCGGCGGAAGCCGCCCTGGAAAACGGGGCCATCGACTGCGCCATCGCCAACACCCCGGAGCGGGCCGCCTCCGTGTGGGAAGTCCGCGGCGGCATCCTGGAGGGCATGAAGGCCGACTCCGTCTCCCAGGAGGAGTGCGACGTGGTGGTGCCCCGGTCCAAAATCGCCCAGTACGTCAAGGACGCCAAGCGCATCGCCCTGTCCCACGGCATCCGGGTGGAGCCTTGCGGCCACTGCGGCGACGGCAACATCCACACTGAGCTGCTCCGGGGGCCGGAGATGACCGACGAGGAGTGGGAATCCGCCACCCACGCCTGTCTGGTGGAACTTTACGCCCTGTCCAAGGAGCTGGGCGGCCAACTCTCCGGCGAGCACGGCATCGGCAACGGCCGGTTGGAATATTTGAAGGAGTTCGTCGGCCCCCGGATGATCAAGCTCTACAAGGCCGTCAAGCTGGCCTTCGACGAGAACCTGATTCTCAATCCGGGCAAAATCGTCGAGTTCAACGAGTGAACATCTGTCCTTTCCCCTTGTTGGGGGAAAATAGAATACAAAAAGGATAGGAGAGAGAGGAATCTACTATGAGTAAAAAATCTCTGTTGGTAGACAAGAGCAGAATGCCCCTGGCAATGGGCATCGCCTTTGTCGCCTTCACCACCCAGTTCGGCGGCGGCTTCGCCTCCGGCGCGCAAATCAAGCAATACTTCATCAACTATGGCATCTGGTGCCTCATCCTGCCGGTGCTGAGCCAGGGGCTGTACGCGCTGTTTTTCTGGTACGGAATGCGCTACGCCTACAAGCACAAAACCTACGACTACCGCTCCTTCTCCGACAGCATCTACGGCAAAACCCGCCCGGTCATGTCCAACGCGTTTGAGATCTGCTACCTCATCATGATCGGCACCGCCTCGGCGGCGGCCTTCGCCACCGGCGGCTCCACCCTGAACACCCTGACCAGCATCCCCTACTGGCTGTGTACCCTCATCGTGGCGGTGTTCATCTTCGTCATCGCCATGTACGGCAGCGGCATGGTCCGCGCCGCCGCCTCCACCCTGTCCGTCCTCATCATCATCGGCCTGGTGGCGGTGCTGGTGCCCAACATCATCGTCCAGTGGCCCGCCATTTCCGCCGCCATTGGCAATATGCTCTCCGGGCAGATGGTGGCTGGTTCCACCGAGAGCGGCGCCTTCGGCCCCGCCCTGTGGATGGCCTTCCTGTACTTCCTGTTCCAGCTGGCCTCCGTCTCCGTCATGTACCAGCACATGGAGCCGGTCACCGACGTAAAGCAAATCAACCATGCCGCCATTGGTATGTTCGTGGTGAACTTCTTCTCCATGGAGCTGTCCATTGTGGGTATGCTGGCCGTGATGTATGTGGCGGACATGGCGGAAGCCTCCGTCCCCATGCTGGTGCTGGTGCAGAACGGCGTAGGCGCGTCTGTCCTGACCCCCATCATCTCCATCCTCATCATTCTGGGTTCCATCTCCACCGGTGTGAACATGATTTCCGGTATCGTGACCCGGTGCGTCAACGCCATCGAGCGCCGCAGACCCGATGAAGCCTCCCGTCAGAAGGGCCATATGGTCCGCATGGCGATCGCCACCGCCATTTTCGTGGCCATCGCCTGGGGCATCGCCCAGTTCGGCCTGATGGCCGTGGTCAAGCAGGGCTACGCCTACCTGGGCTACGCCGCCCTCATCACCGTGTTCATCCCCTTCGTCATCCACGCCATTGCCACCCGGATGAAGGAGATTTGACCGGTCACAGACCGTTTCAACGACCGAAAACGGGGGCTGGGTCTTTTGGCCCCGCCCCATCTTCATGAAGAAAAGAGAGAACCGCAAATGGCAGCAATTATTCTCAAGCAGCTCATCACCTTCGCCATTATGGCCGCCATCGGCGTGGTGGCCGTCAAGCTCCGGGTGCTGGACAGCCAGGGCTTGGGGGCCATTGCAGCGCTGGTCATCAACATCACCATGCCGCTGATGCTGCTGACCAACATCCTGGAGGGAGCCACCCGCCAGCAGCTGTTGGACACCTTAATTATCATCCCCCTGGGCATCCTGCTGGTGGCGCTGCTCTACGCCCTGGCGTGGCTGGCGGTCAGACTCTGCCGCCTGGAGGGCAACAAAAAGCGGGTGTTCTGCGCCTGCGGCACCCTGGGCAACAACGGCTTTATGGGTATTCCCCTGGCGGTGGCGCTGTTCCCCCAGCTGGGGACACTGTACAGCGCCGTCTTTACCCTGGTGGACCAGACCGCCTGCTGGAGCCTGGGGTATTACCTCTGTCTGCCGGAGGAAAAGCTCAAGGACAGCCGGTGGAGCGCCAACCTGAAAAAGGTGGTCAATCCCTGCATCGTGGCTATTTGTATCGCCGTGGTCATGCTGCTGGCGGGGCTGCACCTGCCCGACCTGCTGCAAAGCGCCCTCTCCACCGTGGGTGGCGTCACCTCCCCTCTGGCGATGGTCTACATCGGCGGGCTGGCGGCGGGGCTGGACCTGAAACAGGCCCTGACCACCCGGGAATTTTACCTGATCCCGGTGGTCAAAATGCTGTTGACCCCCCTGCTGATGTTCCTGTTGCTGCACACCGCCGGAGTGGACGAGGGCATCACTCTCTACATGACTATGATTGCCGGGACGCCCACCATGGCCTCGGTGGCGATGATGGCCCGGAACAATGGCTCCGAGGGGGACTACGCCGCCGGGGCGGTGCTGCTGACCACCGTCTGCTGCATCGTCACGCTGCCCCTGGTGATGCTGGTGGTGGGGCTGGTTTGAAGGATGTCCGCCACAAACCTGTCCTATTGTGGGAATCAATCCCTTTTTAGCCGTGCAAAGTGCAACTCCATCCAAGTGAGATTGCAAAAACGCCAAAAAAGGGCGGAACAACCGGTTGACAAACCCATAGTTTCCGCCTGTAATTATTTTAGTGTTTGTACATACAGAAGATACGGCAAATCTCCAGGGCTGCGCTGCACATCTGTTTTGCGGCGCTGTCTGAATCGCAATTCGCCAACGGCGGCAAAAAAGTAATTCCATGCTGTGCTGTGAAACGAATCGCGGGCGAGATTTGCTGTTTTTTCTTTTGTATGTATAACAGAGAGAACCCCCCAAAAAAAGAAAAAAGGAGAGTGAATGTTTTGGGCAAGTACATCGTGAAGCGTGTCTTGCTGGCGATCCTGACCATCTTCGTGATCAGCCTGATCACCTTCTTCGCCATGAACGCCATCCCTGGCGGACCGTTCAACAGCGAGAAGGCCACCAGCGAAGCCACCAAGGCCGCGCTGGAGGCAAGGTACAACCTGGACAAGCCGGTAATCGTGCAGTATGGCCTCTACATGAAGAACCTGCTGCAAGGCGACCTGGGCGTGAGCCTGAAAACCGGGCGGAACATCAGCGACATCATCTGGGAGAGCTTCCCCATTTCCGCCAAGCTGGGTCTGTGCGCCGCCGCTCTGGCGATCGTGCTGGGGCTGGTGCTGGGGTCCATCGCCGCACTGATGAGGAACCGCGTCCCTGACCGGCTCATCGTCTTTTTCACCACACTGGTGACGGCCATGCCGTCCTTCGTGCTGGCCACCCTGTTGCTCTATGTGTTCTGCATGAAGCTGGGGTGGGTCCCCGTCTGGAGCGCTGGCAACAGCAACATCATCCTACCCGTCATTTCCCTGGCCTGTTATCCCATGGCCTATATCACCCGTCTGACCAAGACCTCCATGCTGGACGCCTTGAGCCAGGACTACATCCGCACCGCGCGGGCCAAAGGCGTGCCGCAAATCAAGGTCATCTTTAAGCACGGCCTGCGCAACGCCCTGATTCCCGTCATCACCTACGTCGGCCCCATGATCGCCTCGATTTTGACCGGTTCCATGGTGGTGGAGAGCATCTTCACCATCGGCGGCCTGGGCAGCAAGTTCGTCACCGGCATCACCAACCGGGACTACACCCTGATTATGGCGACCACCATCTTCCTGGCCGTCATCATGGTCGTCGCCAACCTGATCACCGACATTGTTTACAAGCTGGTCGATCCCCGTATCAAGCTGGAGTAAGGAGGAATCTCAATTATGGCTGAAAACTTTAAGAAATCTCCTCTCTCCGCCCAGGTGGACCTGTCCAAGTTTGCCCCCGCCACCGACGAGGAGAAGCGTCAGCAGGACGTGATGGGCGAATCCACCACCTTCTTCAAGGACGGTATGCGCCGCCTGCGCAAGAACCCCCTGGCGATGGGCGCTATCGTGGTGCTGGTTCTGATTATTCTCATCATCATCTTCGCCCCCATGGTCGTCCCCTACGGCTACGCCGAGATCGTCAAGGGCGCCAGCAACTTGGGTCCCTTTGAGTATAGCTCCAGCGAGCAGGCGTCCATCGCCGCCGGTGAGAGCGTGTTCCCCCACATCTTCGGCACCGACTCCCTGGGCCGTGACTACTTCATCCGCGTGGTCTACGGCACCCGAGTCTCCCTGTGCGTGGGCCTGTTCGCCTCCCTGATGGTGCTGCTCATCGGCATGGTTTACGGTTCTATCTCCGGCTACCTGGGCGGCATGGTGGACATGATTATGATGCGTATCGTGGACGTCATCTATTCCCTGCCTGATATGCTCATCATCATCCTGCTGTCCGTGGTGCTGAACGAAACTTTGGGTGATGTCATCAAGGGAACCATCCTGGCCAAGCTGGGCACCAACATGATTTCCCTGTTCATCGTCTACGGACTGCTGTACTGGGTGTCCATGGCCCGGCTGATCCGCGGTCAGATTTTGACCATCAAGCAGAACGAATACGTGCTGGCGGCCCAGTGCATCGGCACCTCTACTGGCCGTATCATTAGTCGGCACATCCTGCCCAACTGCCTGTCCGTCATCATCATCACCACCGCCCTCCAGATCCCCTCCGCGATCTTTACCGAGAGCTATCTGTCCTTCCTGGGCCTGGGCGTTTCCGCCCCCATGCCCTCCCTGGGTTCCCTGGCCAACGACGCCCGGAGCGGCTTGCAGAGCTATCCGCTGAAGCTGATCTTCCCGGCCGTCACCATCTGCCTAATCGTGCTGGCCCTGAACCTGCTGGGCGACGGTCTGCGGGACGCCTTCGACCCGAAGCTGCAGAGATGAGGTGAACGAGAATGGCTGATTATAAGTACATTTTGGATGTGCAGGACCTGCACACCAGCTTCCACACCGACAAGGGCAAGGTCCAGGCCGTCAACGGCGTCTCCTTCGCCCTGGAGCCGGGCAAGACCCTGGGCATCGTGGGCGAATCCGGCTCCGGCAAGTCCGTCACCGCCTATTCCATCATGCAGATTTTGGCGGAAAACGGCTACATCGAGAGCGGCAAGGTCCTCTACAAGGGCGAGGACATCACCAAGTGGAACAACAAGCAGATGGCCGGGTTCCGGGGCAAGTGCTGCTCCATCATCTTCCAGGACCCCATGACCTCCCTGAACCCGGTGTTTACCATCGGCAGCCAACTGGAGGAGGCCGTACTGCTGCACACCGACCGGAACAAGGCCGAGGCCAAGGCCCGCGCCGTGGAAATGCTCACCCTGGTGGGCGTCAACGAGCCGGAAAAGCGGGTCAAGCAGTACCCCTACGAGCTGTCCGGCGGTATGCGCCAGCGCGTGATGATCGCCATGGCCCTGGCCTGTGAGCCGGACATTCTCATCGCCGACGAGCCGACCACCGCTCTGGACGTGACCATCCAGGCCCAGATTCTGGAGCTGATGCAGGACCTGCAAAAGCAGCTGGGCATGGCCATCATCATCGTCACCCACGACCTGGGCGTCATCGCCTCCATGTGCGACGAGATCATCGTCATGTACGGCGGCCGGGTCTGCGAGCGGGGTACCGCGGACGACATCTTCTATTCCCCCGCCCACTCCTACACCCGGGGCCTGCTGCGGTCCATCCCCACCACCGAGAACAACGGGGAGCGGCTGATCCCCATCGGCGGCACCCCCATCAATATGCTGAATATGCCCGCGGGCTGCGCTTTCTGCCCCCGGTGCGACGACGCCATGAAGATCTGCCTGACCGACGTACCGGAGGAAATCCAGGTGGGCGAGACCCACAGGGCCTCCTGCTGGCTGAACGTGAAAAAAATGTATGAGGAGGGGAGTGCGCAATGAGCGAATATTTGGTAGAGGTAAGCCACCTGAAGCAGTATTTCCCCGTTCGCAGCGGCTTTAAAACCATTCCCCTGAAGGCCGTGGACGACGTCTCCTTCAGCATCAAGCCCGGCGAGACCCTGGGCCTGGTGGGAGAGTCCGGCTGCGGCAAGACCACCGTGAGCCGCACCCTGCTGCGGCTGTACAAGCCCACCTCCGGCAGCGTCAAGTTCGAGGGGGAGGAGGTCACGGACCAGAACATCCACGCCCTGCGCAAGGAGATGCAGATGGTGTTCCAGGACCCCTATTCCTCCCTGAACCCCCGCATGACCGTGGAGGACATCATCGGTGAGCCGCTGGACGTCCACAAGCTCTACAAGACCAAGGAGGAGCGCCGGGAAAAGGTGCTGGCCCTGATGGAGACCGTCGGCCTGAACGCCGAGCACGCCATGCGCTACGCCCACGAGTTCTCCGGCGGCCAGCGCCAGCGCATCGGCATCGCCCGCGCCCTGGCGGTGGACCCCAAGTTCATCGTCTGCGACGAGCCGGTCTCCGCTCTGGACGTGTCCATTCAGGCCCAGGTGGTCAATATGTTCGAGGACTTGCAGGCGGAGCGGGGCATGGCCTATCTGTTCATCGCCCACGACCTGCTGGTGGTGCAGCACATCTCCGACCGCATCGCCGTCATGTACCTGGGGCACATGATGGAACTGGCCGAGTCCGACGAGCTGATGAACAACCCCATCCACCCCTACACCCAGTCCCTGCTGTCCGCCGTGCCCATCCCCGACCCCAACACGGCCCGGAAGAGCAAGCGCATCATGCTGGAGGGCGACGTGCCCTCTCCGCTGCATATGCCCAGCGGCTGCCCCTTCCGCACCCGCTGCCGCTACGCCACCGAGCAGTGCGCCCAGGCCATGCCCGAGCTGACCGACCGGGGCGACGGCCACCAGGTTGCCTGCTGGAACAAATAAAAGGCATTGTCTTTTGCTTCGTTCTGGTGTATAATAAGCCGAAAAAGCGAGGCGGGGACGCCCTGGTGTTCCCGCCCCGCTTTGGAAGGGCGGCGCTCCGCGCCGCTGTTTAGGGGGACGCACCACACCGGTACGTCCTCCGCAAACCAATCTTTTAGGAGGAAAAACATGAAGAAAGTACTAGCTTTGGTACTGGCTCTGGCTATGGTGCTGTCCCTGGCCGCCTGCGGCGGAAGCAGCAGCTCCAGCACCACCACCAGCGACTCCAGTGCCGCCGCTGACGGGACCACCGCCAGCGACAGCGCCACCAACACTGACACCACCACTCTGAACATCAACCTGACCTCTGAGCCGGACTACCTGGACCCCGCCCTGAACAGCTCCGTGGACGGCGGCTGCCTGGCTGTCAACTCCTTCGAGGGTCTGATGACCTACAGCGCCGACGGCGAGCTGGTGGAGGGCTGCGCCGAGAGCTACACCGTCTCTGACGACGGCCTGACCTACACCTTCACCATGCGCGAGGGCCTGAAGTGGTCCAACGGCGAGGACCTGGACGCCTCCGACTTCGAGTACTCCTGGCGCCGGGCCGCCGACGTGGAGACCGCCGCCGACTACAACTACCTCTATTAGATCCTGGCCGACGGTCAGTATGACGACACCGGCAGCTTCATCGGCCTGGGCGAGAACTCCGTGGTCGCCAGCGAGGACGGCACCACCCTGACGGTTCAGCTGGTCTCCGTCTGCCCCTACTTCCTGGATCTGTGCGCCTTCCCCGCCTTCTTCCCCGTTTATGAGGAGACCGCGGAAGCCAACAACACCGACGGCACCACCCCCGGCGGCTGGGCCCTGGACGCCGGTGATTCCTTCGTCTGCAACGGCGCTTATGTGCTCCAGAGCTGGAACCACGACTCCGACATGACCTATGTGAAGAACGAGTACTATCGCGACGCCGACAGCATCACCATCGAGACCCTGAACTTCATGCTGTCCAGCGACGACACCGCCATCTATGCCGCCTATCAGTCCGGCAACCTGGACTTCATCGACACCATCCCCACCGATGAGCTGACCGGTCTGCTGGCCAACGACGGCCCTGAGCTGTACATCGCCGACAACCTGGGCACCTACTATGTGGGCTTCAACTACAACTCCGACCTGTGGGACGAGCTGGGCCTGAGCGAGGACGACGCCGCTGTGTTCCGTCATGCGCTGTGCCTGCTGGTTGACCGCGAGTACATCGTGGAGAACATCGGCAAGACCGGCCAGGAGCTGGCCACCACCTTCATCCCCGCTGCGGCTTCTGACGGCAACGGCGGCACCTTCAAGAACACCGACTACTACTCTGTGGACGACTATGAGGCCAACGTGGAGGAGGCCAAGGCTCTGCTGGAGTCCATCGGCTTCGAGTTCGACGACAACGGTATGCTGACCACCGACGTGTCCTTCACCTACCTGACCAACAACTCCGACGCCAACGTCAAGATCGCTGAGGCCCTCCAGGCGGACTTCGCCTCCATCGGCATCAACATGAGCATCGACCAGGAGGAGTGGAACGTCTTCCTGGAGACCCGTAAGGCCGGCAACTTCGACGTGGCCCGCGAAGGCTGGATCATGGACTACAACGACCCCATCAACATGCTGGAGATGTGGACCACCGATTCCGGCAACAACGACTGCCAGTTCGGCCGCGACGACAGCAAGGCCCTGGATTGGGACGTCTATGACGACCTGATCACCCAGATCCGCAACACCGCCGACCTGGCCGAGCGCGCTGAGCTGATGCATGACGCCGAGGATATGCTGATGGAGACCTGGTGCGTCCTGCCTCTGTACTACTACAACGACCCCTACATGATGAAGAGCAACTGCGACGGCCTGGTGACCAACCTGTTTGGCATGAAGTACTTCCAGTACATGACCAAGACCGCTGAGTAATCTCTGCACACAACGCAAACATTACCCTTCCGGGGCTGCGCCGCTGGCGCAGCCCCTTTTTTGCGTCCTTGAGGAATCGACCCGCCATTTCCCGACGGGCTTTGTCCCTTTTTCCCTTTATACTGGGGGCAAACGCCACACTTCCCGAAAGGGCTGCTGCACCATGCCCACAAAAGAACCCCTCCGGCGCGTCAAACGCCTGTGTTCCCGCCTGAAGCTCCCCTGGAGCGCCGTGACAGCCTGCCTGCGGCGTTTTGCGCTTGCCGCCGTCCTCAGTCAGGGCTTTGTGCTGGGGGACCACGCCCCCTTCTCCCTGGGGTACATCGCCGCCTCCGGCTCCGGGCTGGAGTGGGCCGCCGCCCTGCTGGGCGGCCTGACCGGCTACCTGCTGGGGATGGACACCAGCGGCGCGCTGCGCTACGCCGCCGCCGCCATCCTGATCTACGCGGTGGAGTTCGCCTTCTATGACCGGCCCCTGTACAAGAGTCGGTGGTTCATGGCCGTGGGCAGCGCCGTGATTGCCGGGATCACCGGCTTTGTCTACCTCTCCGGCGCGGGGTGGAGCCAGGTAGCCATCCTCTACTTCGTCTCGGAGCTGCTGGTGGTGGGCGTCTCCTGCCTGTTTTTCCGGGGCCTGAACGGAGAAAATGCCCCGGACCGGGGCGGTCTGCTGTTCCTGGCGGCGGCGCTGGCCGTCTGTCTGGCCCGGGTCAGCCCTCTGGCCGGGAATGCCGGGGCCGCGCTGGCGGTGCTGCTGGCCAGCCGTGCGGGGGCGGGAGCCGCCGCCGCCACCGGCGGGGCCGTGGGTCTGGCGGTGGGGCTGACCGAGGGGGGAACGCCCCTGCTGGGGGCGGTGCTGGCCTTCTCCGGGGCCATGACCGGCGGCCCCTCCGCCCGGCAAAAGCGGCTGGAAACAGTGCTGCTCTTCGCCGCCTGCGGCCTGTTGATCGCGGCCTGGGTCCAGGGCGGGACAGAACTGGCGGCGGCGCTGGTGCTGGCGGCGCTGCTCTACTCCCTGCTGCCGGAACAGCTGCTGCGCCGGGTGGACAAGTACACCTGTCCGCCCGTACACGCGCCCTCTGCGCCTGTGGAATCCGCCGCCCCGTCCAGCCTGGCCCACACGCAGTTTCGGCTGGAGGAACAGGCCACCGCCTTTCGCACCCTCTATGAGCATATCCACGAGAGCGTCCTCCGGGGAGAGCCGCCGGAGAGCAGCGCCGTCATCTTCGACCGGGTGGCAGAACGGGTCTGCGCCAAATGCTCCCACCACCCGGTCTGCTGGCAGCGACACCGCACCACCACCTGTCAGGCCCTGACCCAGGCCCTCAGCGCCATGCTGGACCGGGGCAGCGCCGAGTTGGGGGACTTTCCCGGCCCCTTCCGCAGCCGCTGTATGCGGATGGAGGAATTTTTGCGGGTGTCCAACGAGGAGCTGTACCGGTTCTTTAACCGGCAGCAGTACCGGGCCAGGCTGAAAAACAACCGCCTGGCGGTGTGCCGCCAGTATGCCCAGCTGGCCGCGCTGCTCTCCGCCGCCGCAGCCCAGTTGGGGGAGGAACCGGAACGGGACCCCTCCGGCTCCGCCGCCGCGGAGCGGGCCGTGGCGCAGCTGGGGCTGGAGGCCCGGTGCGACCTGCGGCTGGACCGCCGTGGGCGGCGCACGCTGGAGCTGTGGGGCAATGGGCTGACCCCTCTGTGCAGCGACCAGGGGGGTGAGCTGCTCTCCCAGGCGCTGGGCGTGCGGATGGAGCCTGCCGACGTGTACCGAGTGCGGCAGGGCCAGCGGCTGATCTTCCGCCAGTGTCCGCCCCTGGCGGCGACGGTGGCCGCCGCCGCCAAAGAGAAGGAGACTGGTCAGCCCAACGGCGACAACGGCCTGTGGTTCCGGGACGAGGACGGGGTGCTGTGGGTGGTACTCTGCGACGGCATGGGCAGCGGGGCCGGAGCCGCCCGGGAGAGCAAGCTGCTGATGACGCTGCTGAAGGACTTCCTCCACGCCGGGGTGGAGCCTGCCGCCGCCCTGACCACCCTGACCGGGGCGCTGAGCCTGCGGGGGGAGTTTGGCGGCGGCTTTACCACGGTGGACCTGCTGCAAGCGGACCTGTTCAACGGCAGCGCCGCGCTGTACAAGCTGGGCGGCGCCCCCGCCTACCTGCGCAAGGGCGGCACCCTCATCCGCCTCACCGGCTCTGCCCTGCCCGCCGGGCTGGAGATGGACCGGGAGAGCGCCCCGGACGTGAGCCGGTTCCGGCTGGCGGCGGGGGACCTGCTGCTGCTGGTGACGGACGGCATCACCGACGGCGAGGGGGACGACTGGCTGCGGGCCATGATCGCCCAGTACCGGGGGGAAAGCCCCCGGGAGCTGGCCCAGGCCATCCTCGCCAGCCCCGGCGCGGGCCGGGAGGACGACCGGACGGTGGTGGCGGTGCGCTTCTCGGACCGAACCTGACGGATTCTTCTGCCAGCGGTGCATAAATCTTCCTCCGGCGGACATACTGGTACTATCTCACCAAAGAAAGAAGGACTCTCCTATGGTAAAAGGGATCTCCCGCCGGGTCATTGTGGTGCGCTCCCCCGACCCGCGTTTTTTTGAACAGGCGATTTTTTGATGAAAGAGGACGCCCTCCACACGGAGGGCGTCTCGGCGGAACAGGTGGTCAACGAGGCCCGACAGGCGGCGGCAGGGTACCTCCGCCGGACCAGCGACCCCAAGCGGCGGCATCCGTCGGCGGGGCTACCCTGGTGGGTGTGGTTCGCGCTGGGGGCCTGCGCCGTGGGGCTGGCGTGGCTGATTTTTAGCCTTTAGCTGTTAGCTTGTAGCACCTGACTAACAGCTAACGGCGAATAGCCAACAGCTGCGGAACGCGACCCTTGCGCTTTTCTCCCCCTGATGGTAAAATGAGAAAAAAGCAAGGGAGGAACCACCATGCCTCTGCAAATCGTCCGAAACGACATCACCACCATGGCGGTGGACGCCATCGTCAACGCCGCCAAGCGCTCTCTGCTGGGGGGCGGCGGCGTAGACGGGGCCATCCACCGGGCGGCGGGGCCGGAGCTGCTGCAAGAGTGCCGGACGCTGGGCGGCTGTGAGACCGGCCAGGCCAAGCTGACAAAGGGCTACCGTCTCCCCGCCAAATACATCATCCACACCGTCGGCCCCGTCTACCAGGACGGGCAGCACGGCGAGGAAAAACTGTTGCGCAGCTGCTACCGCACTTCCCTGGCATTGGCGGCGGAGGAGAGCTTCGAGTCGGTGGCCTTCCCGCTGATTTCCGCCGGGAACTACGGTTACCCCAAGGACCAGGCGCTGCAAATCGCTGTGGGGGAAATCAGCTGGTTCGTGATGAACCACGATATGCTGGTCTATCTGGTGGTCTATGACCGCCAGAGCTTCCAGCTCAGCAAGCAGCTCCTGCATGACGTGACCGAGTTCATCGAGGAGCGCTACGTGCAGGAGGAGGACGCCAACGTCTCCGCCAGCCGCCGCGCCCAGGAGACCCAGGAGTAGCCGCCTCCCTGTTACGCCATCCGCCACGGCGTTTTCCCGAAGAAGAAAAAGCCCACTCCCCCGCCGACTGCTCCCGCGCCGCAAGCGGCCCCTGCCCCCGACGAGGCCGCGCCGGATCTGGACGCCATGCTGAAACAGCTGGACGAGAGCTTTTCCCAGTCGCTGCTGCGGCAAATCGACGAAAAGGGCATGACCGACGCCCAGTGCTACAAAAAGGCCAACGTGGACCGGAAACTGTTCTCCAAAATTCGCAGCAATCCTCAGTACAAGCCCAGCAAGCCCACTGCCGTGGCCTTCGCCGTGGCGCTGGAGCTGAACTGGGCGGAAACCAACGATTTCCTGCGCAAGGCGGGATATGCGATGTCCCACATCAGCAAATTTGACATTATCATCGAGTATTTTATCCAGTCCGGCAACTACAATATCTTCGAAATCAACAAGACGCTGTTCGCCTTCGACCAGAGCTTGTTGGGCAGCCACTGATTTGTCGCTTTTCAAGCGACCTCCCGGCGGCAAAAATCCTGTATTCTATGGGTGTAAAGAACAAACGCTATAAAATACAGGAGGTACATCGCTATGAAGAACAACATCACGGAACTGGTTTTCATTCTGGACCGCAGCGGCTCCATGTGTGGGCGGGAGACGGACACCATCGGCGGCTTCAACAGCCTCATCGAGAAGCAGAAGAAGGAGGACGGTCTGTGTTACGTCTCCACCGTCCTCTTTGACAACGTCAGTGAGGTGCTGCACGACCGGGTGGCGCTGGCGGACATCCGGCCCATGACCGACCGGGATTACACCGTCCGGGGCTGCACCGCCCTGCTGGACGCCATCGGCGAGGCCATCCACCACATCGGCAACATCCACAAGTACGCCCGGCCCGAGGACGTGCCGGAACACACCCTGTTCATCATCACCACCGACGGCATGGAGAACGCCAGCCGCCGCTACTCCGCCGACCAGGTCAGGGAGATGATCCAGCGGCAGAAGGACCGGCACGGCTGGGAGTTCCTGTTCCTAGGGGCCAACATCGACGCGGTGGAGACCGCCGGGCGTATCGGCATCACTCCAGATCGCGCCGCCAACTATCACAACGATGAGCAAGGCATCCACGCGGTTTTTGACTCCGTCTCCTGCGCCATGAGCCAAATGCGCGCCAGCCACCCCGTCTCCGCCGACTGGAGCCGCGACATCGACGAGGATTATCAACGCCGCGGCGGGAAGAAGCGGGCGCGGAAGTGAGTTGTAGGGTAAAAAATTGCCCCGGGGAAATTGCCCGGGGTTGACATCTTGGCCGCACGGCCGTATAATAAGCATAGAAAGGGCGCTGTCCGACAACGGTTTGCCCCTATGTGTTACTAGAAGTAACCGCCACAGTT
>JAJPXY010000110.1 GCA_021205205.1 Clostridiales bacterium | reverse complement strand
AAATACAAATGTACTTAATTCATTCAATTTGTCTCGACGGGGGCAACTAAAGGAAGCTTATATTATTTTAGATAAAAATATTGATGAACTTGGCAAACATATAGTCTCGATTGACAGTACTGTGGATTCGTTCCTTTTGTACAGTGATAGAGTTGATAGCGCAGTGTACATGAAAGCTGCTCCTTTACATGAAAGCAATGAGCCACTGTATTTAATCATTCGAAATATAGACTTTATCTCATTAGAGGAACAGAAGAAATACATAAATTTGGTGGCAACACGTATTATTTGGCAGGGAAATTCTGAGGCGAAGCCAATGTGTGAGAACGTTGCCATTGTGTTTACTGTTTCAAAGAAGAAAGCACATATTACCCCAGATTTGAGGATGTTTTGCACTATTTTAGATACAGACTTGTATCATAGCAATATTTAACACATTTATGGCTAAAAACATCAAATTGGAGGTCCCCTGCCTGCTGGGGCTGGAAAAGCTGGTGGCCGACGAGATGAAGCGGCTGGGGCTGACGGAGGTCCGGGCGGAAAACGGCAGGGTCACCTGCCGGGGGACCCTGGCGGACATCCCCCGCCTGAACATCAACCTGCGCTGCGGGGCCAGGGTGCTGGCGGTGCTGGCGGAGTTCCCGGCCACCTCCTTCGAGGAGCTGTTCCAGGGGGTAAAGGCCGTCCCCTGGCAGGACTGGATCCCCAAAAACGGGGAGTTCCCCGTGAAGGGGTACTCCATCAACTCCCAGCTGCACTCGGTACCCGCCTGCCAGTCCATCGTGAAGAAGGCGGCCTCCGCCAAGCTGGGGGAGGTCTACGGGACGGAGTGGCTGCCGGAGGACGGCCCGCGGTATCAGATTCGCTTTTCCATCATGAAGGACCAGGTGCATATCTGTCTGGATACCAGCGGCGAGGGCCTTTACAAGCGGGGCTACCGGGCGGTGAACAACGGAGCGCCCCTGCGGGAGACTCTGGCGGCGGCCATGGTGCTGCTGACGGGCTACCGGGGGCTGGACCCCTTCTGTGACCCCTTCTGCGGGTCGGGGACCATCCCCATCGAGGCGGCGCTCATCGCCAAGAACCGCGCCCCGGGGCTGAACCGCGCCTTTGCCGCCCAGAAGTGGGCCGCGCTGCCCCAGCAGAGCTGGCTGGACGCGGTGGACGAGGCCATCAGCAAGGAATATAACCGGGTCTATGACATCTGGGGCGGGGACATCGACCCCCGCAGTGTGGAAATCGCCCAGGCCAACGCGGTGAAGGCCGACGTGGAGGACACCGTCCGCTTCGAGGTCTACGACGCCCGGCGGTTTTACAGCACCTCCCCCTATGGCCGCCTGGTCACCAACCCGCCCTACGGCGAGCGGCTGATGGAAAAGGACGAGGTCACAGAGCTGTACCGGGCCTTCGGGCACACGGTACGGCTGTTGCCGGAGGGGTGGCGGGTAGCCGTCCTCTCCAGCCACACGGAGTTTGAGGACGCCTTCGGCCAGCGGGCCAAAAAGAAGCGCAAGCTCTATAATGGTATGATCAAATGCGACCTTTTTATGTATGGAAAGGTTTAGCAGGCCGCAAAACGCAGAAAAACCCGGCGGAACGAAAGGCTCTGCCGGGTTTGGCATTTCTCAATGTAATGTGTTTATCCTGTCTCAGGTGCCGACGCGGACGATGATGGTCAGCGTCTCTCTGCCGCTGGTGCAGGTGACGGTGGTGGTGCCCTTGCCCACGCCCACGATGTAGCCGCTGGAGTTGACCGTGGCGACGGAGGTGTCCGCGCTGGACCAGGTATAGGTACCGTTGCCGCCGGTGGGCTTGCAGGTGTAGCCGTCCCCAACGTGGGTCAGGGTGATGTCCGTGTATTCCACGACGATGCTGCCGGTGGTCTCCGCCTCCGGTTCCTCCGTCTCAGCTTCTTCCGTTTCAGCTTCCTCTGCCTCGGCGGCCTCGGTGGTTTCCTCCTGTTCTGGCTCCTCTTTCTGAGCAGGAGCGTTGCAGCGAATGATGCACTGGGCGGTCAACTCTCCGGCGGACACGGTGACAGTACACTGTCCTTCACCCACGTAGGTGACCAGGCCGTTCTGGGCCACTGTGGCCACGCTCTCGTCGTCGCTGACCCAGGTGAACTCGCCCTCCCACTCTGACGGGGAGACGGTGGCGGTCAGGTCGTAGGTTTTGCCCTCAGACAGGGTCAGGTCGTAGAAGTCCAGGGTCAGGGTCTCCGCCTGGACGGTCTCGGGTTCTGCCTCCGCCTCCGGCTCGGCCTGGGCGGATACGCTGCCGCTGGCAGCGCTGTCGGAGACGTCGCCCGGGGCGCTGGTGTCCGCCGGGTCCTGTTCCTCGGCCTGGGCGGAGGTCGCGCCGCTGTCCGGAGCCGCCTGGGACAGGGAATGGACGCACAGCCAACCCAACGCCGCCAGGGCGATGAGCAACAGAACGATGATGATCAGCAGGGCCGCCCGGGAGAGAGCGCTCCCCGCCGGGCCGAAGCCCCCGCCGTATTGGGCCACGGTGACGCGGTCGTTGTCCCCCTCCAGGGTGTTGTTGGCGGTTTCTTCGCCGCAGTGGGGGCAGTTGGGCAAAGACGGGTCGTAGTACCCGTCGCAGTTTTTACAGTGCAGCAGATTGTTGGGGGTGTTTTCCCGGTGTTTCATAGCAGGAGGACCTTTCCGAAGCAGAATGAATATGCACATTGATACTCATATCATACCTTTTTTGGAAGGGAGCGTCAACCGAAAACCGCGAAAAAACCGGAAGAAGCGGGGAAAAGACGCGGTTCAGGACGGTTCCACCGTCAGGGCCTCCAGCGCACGGCGCACGTCCCCGCTGAAATAGAGGGTGCCAAGAGCGCAGACGGGGCCGTTCCCGGCCGGCTCCAGCGCCAGGGCTACGCCCTCCGCCACGCTGGAGGCGGCCACGGCCTCCATGCCCACCTCTTTCAGCATTTGGGCCAGGTCCCCGGCGGAGACAGCCCGGGGGTTGTCCGCCGTGACGGTGACGAACCGCTCCGCCAGGGGGGCCAGCAGCTGGATCATCTCCGCCACGTCCTTGTCGGCCATCACTGCAAAGAGGAAGGTGAAGCGCTGCTCCGGGAAGTTCATCCGCAGGCTCTCCACCGTGGCCTGCATTCCGTGGGCGTTGTGGCTGCCGTCCAGCAGAAAGACGGGCTGCTTCCGCAGCACCTCGAACCGGCCGGGCCACTGGACCTTTTCCAGCCCCTCCCGAATGGACTGGTCGGGGATGTCCCAGCCCCGCTCCCGCAGGGCCAGCAGGGCGGTGATGGCGGTGGCGGCGTTTTTGGGCTGGTAGGAGCCGATCAGGGGCAGCCGCAGCTTTTTCAGCGGGCCGAAGTCGAAGGTGATGCCGTCCAGGTCGTAGTCCCGCAGGGTCAGCAGGCTGAAATTCACCTGCCGCAGGACCGCGCCCCGTTCCCGCACCGCCCGGGCGATGACGGCGTCGGCCTCCGGCTGGCCGCCGTAGGACACCACCAGGCCGCCGGGCTTGATGATGCCCGCCTTGGCGGTGGCGATGTCCGTCAGGGTCGGCCCCAGTTCCTGCATATGGTCCAGGCCGATTGCGGTGATGATGGCGCACTCCGGCACGCCGATGACGTTGGTGGAGTCCAGCGCGCCGCCCAGCCCCACCTCTAGCACCACGATGTCGCACCGCTGGCGCAGGAAGTGGTAAAAGGCGATGGCGGTGATCAGCTCGAACTCCGAGGGGGAGTCGGCCATGGCGTCCGCCTTGGGGCGGATGACGTTCACCGCCTGCTCCAGGGCCATGTCGCTGATGGGAACGCCGTTGACCTGGATGCGCTCGTTGAAGCGGTTGATGTAAGGGGAGGTATAGAGGCCCACCCGGTAGCCGCTGGCCCGGAGGCAGCTGGCCACGCAGGCGGCGGTGCTGCCCTTGCCGTTGGTGCCGGCGATGTGGACGAACTTCAGCTTCCGCTCCGGGTTGCCCAGGGCGGAGAGCAGGGCGCGGGTCCGGCTCAGACCGGGCTTGCGGGTTTGCCATTTGACGGAGTGAATGTAATCCAGGGCGGCTTGGTAACTCATTAGCAGGACCTTCTTTATATGCTGTCAAAAATCACTAAATTGGTTGGCCCTTTCATTATCTCAATTTCTCCGAATTTTGTCAATTAGTTTGTAGAAAATTTGTGTCGAAAAAATTGATAAAAATTTAACAAAGAACACCCGCTGGTTTTGACAAAATGGGGTTTGCGTGCTGTTTGTGGAGATTTTGCCGCCGCCATTGCTTTTGGGGATGGGCTGTGGTATAATCCAGCCAAATGAAACAAATGAGGGCGCAGGTTATGGAAGCTGGGTGAAAGTCCCACGCAAGGCCGTTGCTGTAATTCGCCGAAACACTCCGGCACAGGTGTCACTGGGGGCCTCCCCTGGGAAGACGCCGGAGCCGCCCTTCCGGGCTGAGGCGATAAGCCAGAATACTTGCCTGCGCTCTGCCGTATAGCGGCAATATGTCCATCTCTGCGGACTTCCGGAGCTGGGGATAGAAGGAAAAGTGTGCCGACACCCGATTTTCACCGGGCGACAGCTGTTTTGTTCGGTGCGCTCTTTTCCCGTCCCTCAGTTCGTAAGCCGTCCGCGAAGTATTTCGTGGACGGTTGTTTTATCGTCCGGTAGGAGGTCCCCTTATGAAAAAAACAACGAAAACCCTGCAAAAGCTGCTTCTCGTCCTGCTGTCCTGCCTGCTGCTGGCCGCCCCGGCCCTGGCCGCGGAGACCCCCGCCGACGGCACCTACACGGTGGAGCTGACTATGTCGGGCGGCTCCGGCAAAGCATCTATCGCCTCCCCGGTGGAGATCGTGGTGGAGGACGGGGCCATCACCGCCACGGTGGTCTGGTCCAGCTCCAACTACGACCGGATGACGGTGGACGGCGTGGACTACGAACCCACCACCACCGAGGACGGCTCCACCTTCGAAATTCCCATTGTGCTGGACGAGGATCTGTCCGTCATGGCGGAGACCCTGGCCATGAGCGAACCCCACGACATCGAATATATCCTCTACTTCGACAGCGCGACGCTGAAGGAGGTCAGCCAGGGCGTCACCGTTTCCGCCACCATGGTGGACGCGGGCGGGGCGATCATCATCCTGCTCATCATCGTCATCGCCCAGCGGATGCGGAGAGACAGGCAGCGGCGGTGAAACGCTTTTTTGCCCTGTTGCTGGCGGCGGCGCTGGTGCTTTCCCTGGCCGGATGTCAGAACGCCCGTGAGGACAGCGAGTGGACCCA
This sequence comes from Clostridiales bacterium, assembly GCA_021205205.1. Taxonomy (GTDB): domain Bacteria; phylum Bacillota; class Clostridia; order Oscillospirales; family Oscillospiraceae; genus Onthomonas. The sequence continues at coordinate 11,824 of JAJPXY010000110.1, read as the reverse complement.
CGTCCCGGAGGAAACCTTCTGCGGACTGACCTATACCGGCAGTCTGGCGCTTTCCTACGCCCACGAGTTCGCCGTGGACTATTATGAGGGGGGCTACAGCCTGCTCTCCGTTGCCAACGACGACCAGTTCCTGGTGGTCCCGGAGGGGGCAGAGGTACCGGAGACGGACGTTCCCGTGATTCAGCAGCCCCTCTCTGACGTGTACCTGGTGGCCACCGCCGCCATGTGTTTGTTCGACGCGCTGGACGGGCTGGACGCCGTCACCCTCTCCGGCACCCAGGCCGACGGCTGGACCATCGAGAACGCCCGCCTGGCCATGGAGGCGGGGGAGATCACCTACGCGGGGAAGTACAGCGAGCCGGATTACGAATTAATTGTATCCTCCGGGTGCCGCCTGTCCGTCCAGTCCACCATGATTTACCACAGCCCGGAGGTCAAGGAGAAGCTGGAGGAACTGGGCATCCCCGTGCTGGTGGACTACTCCAGCTACGAGACCCACCCCCTGGGCCGGACCGAGTGGATCAAGCTCTACGCCGCGCTGCTGGGCAAAGAGGACGAGGCGGACGCGCTGTTCCGGGAGCAGGAGGCCGCGCTGGACAGCGTTGCCTCGGAGGAACCCACCGGCAAGACTGTGGCCTATTTCTACATCAGCTCCACCGGCGGCTACGCCGTGGTGCGCAAATCCGGCGACTACGTGGCCCAGATAATCTCCCTGGCCGGAGGCGAGTACCTCTATGACGACCTGGGGGACGACGAGACCGCCACCGCCACCGTCAGCCTGACCCTGGAGGAGTTCTATTCCACCGCCAAGGACGCGGACATCGTCCTCTACAACAGCACCATCGACGGCCAGCTCAGCACGCTGGAGGACTTCCTGGCCCTGAACGAGCTGTTGGGAGACTTCAAGGCGGTACAAGAGGGCAACGTCTGGTGTACCAACGCCAATCTCTATCAGGATATGACCCGGCTGGGTGTCGTCACACGGGAGATGCACGAAATCTTCGCCGGGACCGCCGGGGACGAGATGGAATTTTTCTATCGGCTGGTTTGAGAAGGCTTGCACTTGTGTTTCAACGTTTCTTTTGGGAACCGTCTGAAATAAATAATCCTACTTCAAACAGGAGGAAAGAAATGAAAAAAGGAATTGCACTGCTGCTGGCCCTGAGCATGGCGCTGGCCGCACTGACCGGCTGCTCCGGCGGCGCGGACAGCGGCGACGCCTCCGCGGAGGCGGTGACCTCTGCGGAGTCCAGCGCGGCAGAACTGACCGACGAGGAGATCGCCGCCAACGTGGCGGCCCTCATCGACGCCATTTACGTCCAGACCCGCACCGACGAGACGGACGCCCAGTGCGCCGCCGCGAAGGCCGCCTGGGACGCCCTGACCGACGAGCAGAAAGCCCTGGTGGAGGGCGAAAACGCCGACCCGGATTACTTCGGGCTGGACACCGGCGACGCCTCCGCCGACGACCCCCGGAACCAGGACGACATCGGGGAGAATGAGATCCTGGTGGTCAGCTTCGGCACCTCGTACAACGAGAGCCGGGCCACCGACATCAAGGGCGTGGAGGACGCGCTGGCGGAGGCCTACCCCGACTGGTCTGTCCGCCGGGCCTTCACCGCGCAGATCATCATCAACCACGTCCAGGCCCGGGATGAGGAGTACATCGACAACGTGGAGCAGGCCCTCCAGCGGGCGGTGGACAACGGCGTGAAGAACCTGGTGGTGCAGCCCACCCACCTGATGCACGGCGCGGAGTATGACGAGATGTGTGAGGCCATCGACGAGTATGCGGCGAACTTCGAGACGGTGTCCATTGCGGAGCCGCTGCTGGGCGAGGTGGGGAACGACGCCTCCTCCGTCAACGAGGACAAGCAGGCGGTGGCCGAGGCCATCACCGCCGCCGCCCTGGCCGATTCCGGCTATGACACCGTCGAGGCCGCCGCCGAGGACGGCGTAGCCTATGTGTTTATGGGCCACGGCACCTCCCACACCGCAAAGGTGTCCTACAGCCAGATGCAGACTCAGATGGAGACGCTGGGTTACGAAAACGTGTTCATCGGCACCGTGGAGGGCGAACCGGAGGAGACCGAGTGCTCCGCCGTCATTGAGGCTGTGGCCGCCGCCGGATACACCAAGGTCGTTCTGCGGCCCCTGATGGTGGTGGCCGGAGACCACGCCAACAACGACATGGCCGGGGACGACGAGGACTCTTGGCTGAGCCAGTTCACTGCCTCCGGGTACTTCGACAGCGTGGACTGCCAAATCGCGGGCCTGGGCCGCATCGAGGCCATCCAGCAGCTGTATGTGGCCCACACCGCCGTCGCCATGGAGGGCCTTGTTGTGGTCAGCGCCTGCGACACGGACGATGACGCCGCCGCCCTGGAGGACGGCGTGTATACCGCGGCCTTCAACACCGACAGCTCCATGTTCCACGTCAACGAGGCCTGCGACGGCAAGGGCACCCTGACCGTGGAGAACGGCGAGATGACCATTCACGTCTCTCTGGTGTCCCAGAACATCGTCAACCTCTACGTGGGGTCGGCGGAGGACGCCCAGGCCGAGGGCGCGGCGCTGCTGGAGCCGACGGTGGACACCGTCACCTATAGCGACGGCACTACCGAGGAGGTCTACGGCTTTGACATCCCTGTGGCCGCCATCGGCGAGGATTTCGACCTGGCCATTCTGGGCACGAAGGGTACCTGGTACGACCATGTGGTCAGCGTCACCGACCCGGAACCGGCGGAGTGAAATTCCGAAACAGCTGATTTGAATTGACAAAACAGGGGCTGCGCCGTTTTCGGTGCGGTCCCTGTCCGCATCTTTTGCGGGAAAGTCCGTATTGCGGTTGACATCTTATCGGAATTTTTCTATAATATGTAACATAGCAGTTTGTCCTTTGCGAGGCAGGCCGCGCAAACTACGATGGTTTTCCCCCAAAAACACGAGAAAGACCTGAAAAAGGAAGGAATTACAATATGGCAGTTAAAATCACCGGACACACCCAGCTGCTGGGCTTCTTCGGCTCCCCTGCGGAGCATTCCACCTCCCCCGCCATCCACAACGAGGCGTTTTCCCAGCTGGGGCTGGACTACACCTATCTGGCCTTTGACATCGGCATGGACAAAATCGAGGCGGCGGTCAACGCCGTGCGCACCCTGAACATGAAGGGCGCCAATGTCTCCATGCCCTGCAAGACCGCCGTCATGCAGTACCTGGACGAGATCGACCCCGCCGCCAGGCTCTGCGGCGCGGTGAACACCATCGTCAACACCGACGGCTATTTGAAGGGCTACTCCACCGACGGCGTGGGCTACATGACCGCCCTGAAGGACAACGGCGTGGACGTCATCGGCAAGAAGATGACCATGGCGGGCTGCGGCGGCGCAGGCAAGGCCATCGCGGTGCAGGCCGCGCTGGACGGCGTGGCGGAGCTGTCCATCTTCAACGTGAAGGACTCTTTCTGGGACCGCTGCGTCCAGACGGTGAAGGACCTGGAGGAGAACACCAACTGCAAGGTCAACCTCTTCGAGCTGAACACCGAGGACCCCGCCTCCATGGCCAACCTGAAAAACGAGATCGCCAGCTCCGTCCTCTTTGCCAACGCCACCGGCGTGGGCATGGGCAAGCTGGAGGGGCAGACCTACATCCCGGACGCCTCCTTCTTCCGCCCCGACCTGGTGGTGACCGACGTGGTCTACGCCCCGCCAGAGACCGCTATGCTCAAAATGGCCCGGGAGACGGGCTGCAAAACCATCAACGGCATGGGGATGCTGTTCTACCAGGGCGCGGCGGCGTTCAAGCTGTGGATGGGGCAGGAGATGCCCATCGAGCACATGAAGAAGTACCTGGGCCTGAGCAGGTAAACGGGCACTGGAACGCACAAATTTTTTAAAAACTGTGGAAAACAAAGGGGAGCGGCCAGCTGGCCGCTCCTTTGTTGCGCAGTTTTGAATTGCTTACTTACAGAATGATTCGAAGGCACTTTCTTTAATGAAGTGCTATTACGAATGGAAAGATAACAAAAAACAGACGGCTAGGCAAAAATTTGCCTAAACCGCCTGTTTTTTTGCGTAATTTGTAAGATGATTTGTTATTTCTCACAAAACTGAGAAAAATTTTTGTAAAGTTTGACGAATTAGCTGGTTTTGCTCTCCTCTGACAGGGGAATGAGCAGTTTGAGCCGAAACCAGCCGCTGTCGGTGGAGATCGTCGTAACCCCGTTGTGTTGCTCCACGGACTGCCGGATGCTTTTGACGCCGAAGCCGTGGTACTCCTTATCTTTTTTGGTGGTGACGGGGAGGCCGTCCTCAGATGATGTCGCAGTTCCCGTTGTACTGTTCCACCAACTCCGTGCCGTCGGTATACACCGTGACCCGGAGGCTCTCCCTCCGCTCCCGCTGTTAGCGGGCCGCATAGTCCTCCTTCTGCCGAACAAAGGCGGCCCGGCGCGTTTGGGTTCAGGAACCGCGCATACTGCTTGCGGAGTGGGCCTTTGTTGGGTATAATATGGCTCGACGCAAAAAAACGCGCCCTGAAAAATCAAGGCGCGGTCTGTGCAGAGACTGCACAAAGGGAGAATGAAATGAAGTCACGGCCTTGGGGCCGTCCGCCGCGCGGCTGGCGCGGCGGCGCATTGGATGAGCTGCAAGAATAGAATACCAGAACCTCTCCCAGATGTCAAACACTACTTTTGTCAAAAAGGAGCGAAATATGCTGATTTTTAACGCAAACGTCCATTCAATGGACAAAAAAGTGATTGAAAATGGATTTGTCCGGCTGGAGGGCGGCAAGGTGGCCGCCCTGGGTCCCATGGAGGACTGCCCACCCGTCGCCCCCGGCGACGTAGATGCCCAGGGCGGGCAGCTCTACCCCGGCTGGGTGGACACTCACTGTCATCTGGGTCTGCTGGCCGACGGCCAAACCTACGACCAGGACGACTGCAACGAGGAGAGCGACCCCGTGACCCCCCACCTGCGGGCCATCGACGCTCTCTATCCCCTGGACAACTGCTTCAAGGAGGCCAGAGAGGGGGGCGTGACCACGGTGCTGACCGGGCCAGGCAGCGCCAACGCCATTGGCGGCCAGTTCGCCGCCGTCAAGACCGCCGGGCGCTGGATCGACGACATGGTGGTAAAGGCCACTGTGGCTATGAAGTTCGCTCTGGGGGAAAACCCGAAGGGAGCCTACGGCGAAAAGAAAGAAAGCCCCATGACCCGCATGGCCACCGCCGCCCTGATTCGGGAGAATCTGGCTCTTGCGGCGGAGTACCTGCGCAAAAAGCGGGCCGCGGCGGAGGATGAGGACAAGGACCCGCCCGACTTCGACGCCAAGCTGGAGGCTCTGGCCCCGGTGCTGGAGAAAAAGCTGCCCGCCCACTTCCACGCCCACCGGGCGGACGACATCGCCACCGCCGTCCGCATCGCCAAGGAGTTTGATTTGGATTACGTCATCATCCACGGCACGGAGGGCCATCTGGTGGCCGACCTGCTGGCGGCGGAGGGCGCAAGGGTGGTCACCGGCCCCATCATCGGGGACCGGAGCAAGCCGGAGTTGTCCCGCCAGACCCTGGGCAACACCGCGGCGCTGGCGAAGGCCGGGGTCAAGGTGGCCATCTGCACCGACCACCCGGAGAACCCGGTGCAGTACCTGCCCCTAGCGGCGGCGATCGCCGCCAAAAACGGCCTGGACCCGGAACAGGCCTTGCGGGCCATTACCATCGACGCGGCGGAGATTGCCGGGATCGACGACCGGGTGGGATCCATCACGCCGGGGAAGGACGCGGACCTGGTGCTGTACAGTGGCCACCCCTTCGATTTGCGGTCCAAAATCATGGGGGTGTGGATCGACGGCGTGCGGGTGAAGGAGTAATTAGCAATTAGCAATTAGCAATGTGCAATGACGCAGAGTTGATAGCAACTGCTCCGAACAGAACATATCGTTCACACTTGTCGAACAATGACAAGAAAACACAGAAAAAAAGGATAATTGCACATTGCTAACTGCACATTGCACATGATAGACAAAAAGCGGGAGCGCCGAAAACCGGCGCTCCCAAATGTTTTCTCGTTTACTTATTCCGCGGCGTAGTAGTTGATGAGGCACCCGGCCAGCACGATGTCCCGTTCCTCGCGGGTCATGGCGGGCAGCTTGAGGGTAACGGGGGTCTCCGCGCCGTTCTGGATGAGGGTGGCGTTCAGCTCCTCGCCGTCCCCTTCCAGCAGGGCCTTGATACCGGGGAGATAGACCTGGTCGCCGGGCTGGATGTTCAGCTCCGCCAGACCGTCCGCGATGAAGGGCAGCATCCCCCAGTTGACCACGTTGGAACGGTAGCGCTTGGTGGCGTACTCGGCGGCGATGTTCGCCACGCCCCCCAGCACCCGCTGGCAGGAGGCGGCCTGTTCCCGGGCGGAGCCGTCGCCGGGCTTCAGCGCCATGACGAAGGAACCCAGACCGGTAGTGGCGGGGTCGCAGCCCCGCAGGGCGGAGAGGACTTCCTCGTCATAGTTCCCCTCCCGGCGCTTGCGCTCCACGGCCTGGATGGCCTTGGCCCGGCCCACATAGGCGGGGTCCTTCCGGCTCAGGGCGAACTCGGAGAGCTTCAGCGGGTTGGAGCGGTAGGACGAGGTCTCGCCGGAGGGAATCAGCTCGTCGGTGGTGGTGACGGGGTCGTAGATGGCGGAGGCGGCGGTCATCAGCAGGTTCTCCGGCAAGGCGATTTGCTCCGGCCAGTCGGCGATGTTGGGGCCAAAGACCAGCTCGGTCTCCGGCTGGGGCTTGCCCACGCCGAAGTAGACCCGGTTCTTGTAGGCGGAGTCGTCGTAGTAGTAAGGCTCATAGGCGGGGTCGGCGGGCACATCGGGCAGCTCGGTGGCGGCGGTCAGCGCGCCGCCGTTCAGCACCGTGGCGGTGATGGAGCGGGCGTCCATCAGGGCCACATAGCTCAGCTGGCCGTCGGCGGGCTTGGAACCCTCCCGGTTGGGGAAGTTCCGGGTGGAGTGGCGGATGGAGAACGCGCCGTTGGCGGGCACGTCGCCCGCGCCGAAGCAGGGGCCGCAGAAGCAGGAGCGGACGGAGGCGCCAGCCGCCAACAGGTTGGTGATGGCGCCGTTCTTGGACAGGGCCAGGAACGCAGGCATGGAGCCGGGGTAGCAGCTGAGCCACAGGGCCTTGTCCCCCAGGCTCTTGCCGGCCAGCATCTCGGACGCCCGCATCAGGTTCTGGTAGGTGCCGCCGGAGCAGCCGGCGATGACTGCCTGATCCACATAGAACTTGCCGTCCCGAATCTTCTCGGTCAGGGAGGCGGGAGGCGTTTTCAGCTGGAACTGGCGGGCAGTGGCCTCGTCCACCTGGTGGAGGATGTCGGTCATGTTGGCCTTGAAGTCCGCGATGGTGTAGGCGTTGGAGGGGTGGAAGGGCAGCGCGATCATCGGCTCAATTTTGGAGAGGTCCACCTCGATGACGTCGTCATAATACGCGCCGTCGGCGGGGTTCAGCTCTTTGAACTCGTCCCCACGGCCCAGGGCGGTCATGTACCGCTTCACCGTCTCGTCGGTGGACCAAACGGAGGAAAGGCAGGAGGTCTCGGTGGTCATCACATCGATGCCGCAGCGGTAATCCATAGCCATGGAGGCCACGCCGGGGCCAAAGAACTCCATCACGGCGTTTTTCACAATGCCCTTGGTGAAGGTGGCGCCGATGAGGGCCAGGGCCACGTCCTGGGGCCCAACGCCGGGGCGGGGCGCGCCGGTCAGGTAGATAGCCACCACCCGGGGATAGGCGATGTCGTAGGTCTTGCCCAGCAGCTGCTTGACCAGCTCGGGGCCGCCCTCGCCCATGGCCATGGTGCCGAACGCGCCGTAGCGGGTGTGGGAGTCGGAACCCAGCAGCATTTTGCCGCCGCCCGCGTACCGCTCCCGCATATAGGAGTGAATGACGGACTGGTGGGCGGGGACGAACTCGCCGCCGTACTTCCTGGCGGCAGAGAGGCCAAAGACGTGGTCGTCCTCGTTGATGGTGCCGCCCACGGCGCAGAGGCTGTTGTGGCAGTTGGTCAGCACATAGGGCAGGGGGAACTCCTTGAGGCCGGAGGCCCTGGCGGTCTGGATGATGCTCACGTAAGTGATGTCGTGGGAGGCCATAGCGTCGAACTTGATTTTCAGGTCCGACATATTGCCGCTGGTGTTGTGGCTGGCCAGGATGGAATAGGCCATGGTGCCTTTTTTGGCGGTCTCGGCGGAGGGCAGACCGGCGGCGGAGGCGTCCGCGGCGGGGATGAACCGCCCGCCGGAGTAGTACGCGCCGGAGTGAAGAATGTTCAGCATGGGAGATACCTCCAGTACAGTTGGGGTCGCCGCACACCTGCGACGTTTCTTTATTTTTGACAACACCGCACAACCCGACTGTGCAGGACTGTGCGGCGCCGCCTTTGGTTACCAGAGAACAGTATAGCACAAAAGAGGACGAACGCGCAACCGATTTACGCCGCCGATTTACAAAAATATCGCTCCCCGGAAATGAAATTTTGTGAAATGAGGCTTGCAAAACCATTCAAACCATCGGAACGGTTGCATTTGCCCAAAGTTGTGATACAATAAGGAATACCCAGCCGCCCAGAGAAGTCGGCTGGCGCTGAAAGGATGAAAGAAATGTCCCGCAAAGGAAAAGCCGTCTGTTATATCATCTGCTCCGCCTTTTGCTTCACCTGGATGAACATCTTCGTCCGGCTGTCCGGCGACCTGCCCAGCATTGAGAAGAGCTTCTTCCGCAACTTCATCGCCATGCTGATGGCGGCGGTGATGATTCTGCGCAGCGGGGAGGGTTTCCACCTGAACCCCAAGAACCTGCCCTGGTTCGTGTGCCGGGCGGCCTTCGGCACCCTGGGCATCCTCTGCAACTTCTACGCGGTGGACCATCTGGTGCTGGCCAACGCCTCTATGCTCAACAAAATGTCCCCCTTCTTCGTGCTGGTCTTTTCTTACCTGATTTTGAAGGAGAAGCTGACTCCCTTCCAGGTGGGCGCAGTGGCGGTGGCCTTCTGCGGCAGCCTGTTCATCGTTAAGCCAACCCTGTCCAATCTGGATCTGGTCCCCTCGCTGATCGGGCTGCTGGGCGGCCTCGGCGCAGGCATCGCGCTGACCTTCGTGCGAATGCTGGGCCTGAAGGGAGAGCGGGGCACGATGATCGTGCTGTTTTTCTCGGCGTTCTCCTGCCTGTGTGTGCTGCCGTGGATGGTTTTTAACTTCCAGCCCATGACCGGGGTGCAGTTGGCATACCTCATCATGGCTGGTGTGGCCGCCGCCGGCGGGCAGTTCTCCATCACCGCCGCTTACACCCACGCGCCGGGGCGGGAGGTGTCGGTCTACGACTACTCCCAAATCATCTTCTCCGCCGTGTTTGGCTACTTCCTGTTTGGCGACGTGCCGGACGGCTGGAGCTTTTTGGGCTACGTCCTCATCATCGGGGCGGCGGTGTCCATCTTCTTCTACGATAACCGGCCTCAGCACGACCTGAAAGGCCGCGAGGCGTAACTTGCAGAACAGGAAGAAACTATGAAGGATTATTTTACCCCGCGTCTGACCCAAACGCAGCTCAGCAGCCGGAACATTCTGGCCCTGGCCCACATGGGCGACGCCGTCTATGAAATCCTCTGCCGGGGCTGGTTATGCAGCCGGGAGGAGACCATTGGCAACCTCCACCGGGCCACGGTGGACATGGTGAAGGCCCCCGCCCAGGCCGCCAGCGTGAAAAAGCTGCTGCCTTATCTCACCGACGAGGAAAAGGCGGTCTACCGCCGGGGGCGAAACGCCAATGTCCACCAAATCCCCAAAAACGCCAGCCGGGGGGAATACGCCCAGGCCACCGGCCTGGAGGCCCTGTTCGGCTGGCTGTATCTCCAGGGGAACAAGGACCGGCTGAACCGGCTGTTCGCCGTCATTGTGGACGAAAACGACGAGAAGGAGTGAGAACCTATGCCTCTTGACGCCGCCACCCTGACCGGCGTAGTCAGTGAACTGCGCCCGGTGCTGGAAGGGGCTAAACTGGACAAAATTTTTCAGCCCGCCAAGGACGAGCTGCTCTTTCAGCTGCGCACCCGGCAGGGCAACTGCCGCCTGCTCATCACCGCCAACCCCGCCCATCCCCGGCTCCAGCTGACCGAGAGCCGCCGGGAGAACCCCGCCGCGCCCCCCATGTTCTGTATGCTGCTGCGCAAGCACCTGACCGGCGGGCGCATCGTCGCCATCACCCAGCCCCCCATGGAGCGGCTGGTGGACCTGACCATGGAGGCGCTGAACGAGCTGGGGGACCGGGTGGAGCTGCACCTGATTTTGGAGGCCATGGGCCGCCGCTCCAACCTGATTCTGACGGCGGAGGACGGACGGGTCATCGACTGCATCCACCGCGTCGACCCGGAGATGTCCGAGCGGCCGGTGCTGCCCGGCCTGTTCTACCGCCTGCCGCCGGTGCGGGGGGACCGGGTGAACCCGCTGGACCTGACCTGGGAGGAGCTGCAAACGATGTTCCTCCAGGCCCCGCCCGAGCGCAAGCTGACTGACTGGATGCTGGATCACTTCGCGGGCTTTTCGCCGCTGCTGTGCCGGGAGCTGGTGTGCCAGTCCACCGACGGGGTGGACACCCGGGTCTGTCAGTTGTCCCTCTGTACCCAGGGGAGCTTTCTGGACACGTTCTGGCAGATGTTGGAGAACATTCGTCAGGAGCGGCTCATCCCCTGCGCCCTGTATCAGGGGGGCAAGCCCAAGGACTTCTCCTGCCTGCGGATTTATCAGTACGGTCTGTCTATGGAGTGCCGCCAGTACCCCAGCTTCTCCCAGATGCTGGACGAGTTCTATGCCGACCAGGAGCGGACCGAGCGAGTGCGGGCCAGAGGGCAGGAGTTAATTAAAACGCTCACCAACGCCCGGAACCGAGCCGCCCGGAAAATCGCCAACCAGGAGCGGGAGCGGGCCGCCGCAGCCGACCGGGACAAGTACCGGATCTATGGCGACCTCATCACCTCCAACCTCTACCAGATGGAAAAGGGCATGGACAAGCTGGTTTGCGAAAACTACTATGACCCGGACTACGCCACCGTCACCGTCCCTCTTGACCCGCTGCTGACCCCCCAGCAGAACGCCGCCCGGTACTACAAAAAGTACACCAAGGCCAAGACCGCCGACCAGGTGCTGACCCAGCAGTTGGAAAAGGGTCGAAAAGAGCTGGACTACCTGGGGAGTGTGCTGGAGTCCCTGTCCCGGGCCGAGGGGGAAAAGGACCTGGCCGAGATCCGCCAGGAGCTGGAGGACACCGGGTATCTCCGCAAAAAGAAAACCACCGGCCACAAGGCCCCCAAGCGGGTGCGCTCCGGCCCCATGGAGTTCCGCAGCACCAGCGGGATGCGCATTTCCGTGGGGCGCAACAACACCCAGAATGACGCCCTGACCTGCAAGCAGGCCGGGCGGAACGACCTGTGGTTCCACACCCAGAAGATACACGGCGCCCACGTCATCCTCTGGTGCGAGGGAGGCCAGCCGGACTTGCAGTCCGTCACCGAGGCGGCGGTCCTCGCCGCCACCTACTCCCAGAGCGGGGAGGGCAGTCATGTGCCGGTGGACTATACCCAGGTGCGGTACGTGAAAAAGCCCGGCGGCGCACGGCCCGGCATGGTCATCTACACCACCTACCAGACCGCCTATGTGGACCCGGACAAAAAGCTGGCCGAAACACTCCGAGTGCGGTGAAACGAAAATAAAGACCGGCGCACCGCCCCGCCCGTGATGTGCCTCCTGTCAAGTAGACAGTGAAAAAACGAAAAAGGATTTCTATG
>JAJPXY010000140.1 GCA_021205205.1 Clostridiales bacterium | reverse complement strand
CATTCAAACGGTGTTACTTCCTGGGATTGCGGATGGCAGCCTGGGCAGCGGCCAGCCGGGCGATGGGCACCCGGAAGGGGCTGCAGGAGACATAGGTCAGGCCGATGTTGTGGCAGAACTCGATGGAGACGGGGTCGCCGCCGTGTTCGCCGCAGATGCCCATGTGCATATCGGGACGGGTCTCATAGCCCAGGTCCACAGCCAGCTTCATCAGGCGGCCCACGCCGCGGCGGTCCAGACGCTGGAACGGGTCGTGCTCGATGAGCTTCTTGTCCATGTAGGTGCCCAGGAACTTGCCCGCGTCGTCACGGGAGAAGCCCCAGGTCATCTGAGTCAGGTCGTTGGTGCCGAAGCAGAAGAACTGGGCTTCCTTGGCGATGGCGTCGGCCCGGACGCAGGCCCAGGGGATCTCGATCATGGTGCCGATCTCGTAGGGCAGGTCGATGCCAGCCTTGGCGATGAGGCCGTCGGCCACGTTGGTGATGATGGCCTTGACGTACTTCAACTCGTGGTCGGAGGCCACCAGGGGGACCATGATCTCAGGCACGACCTTCTCGCCGGTCTCGTTGTAGACGTTGATGGCGGCCTCGAAGATGGCCTGGACCTGCATTTCCGCGATCTCCGGCCACTGGATGGGCAGACGGCAGCCGCGCATACCCATCATGGGGTTGACCTCCTGGAGGCTGATGACGATGGCTTTCAGCCGCTCGAAGCTCATGTTCATGGTCTTGGACAGGTTCTCGATGTCCGCGTCCTCGGTGGGCAGGAACTCATGCAGAGGCGGGTCCAGCAGACGGATGGTGACGGGCAGGCCCTTCATGGCCTTGAAGATGCCCTCGAAGTCGCCCCGCTGCATGGGCAAAATCTTGTTCAGGGCGATGCGGCGCTCCTTCTCGGAGGGGGCCACGATCATCTCCCGCACGGCGGGGATGCGGTCCTCAGCGAAGAACATATGCTCGGTGCGGACCAGGCCGACGCCCTCGGCGCCGAAGTCCCGGGCCACGCCCGCGTCGTGGGGATTGTCCGCGTTGGTGCGGACCTGGAGCTGGCGGTACTTGTCGGCCCAGCCCATGATGGTGGCGAAGTCACCGGCGATCTTGGCCTCCTCGGTCTCCAGACGGCCCAGGTAGACGTTGCCGGTGGAGCCGTCCAGGGAGATGTAGTCGCCCTCGTGGATGGCGGTGCTGCCGCCCAGGACCGCCACCTTGCGCTCCTCGTCCACGATGAGGCTGGCGACGCCAGCCACGCAGCAGCGGCCCATGCCCCGGGCCACCACGGCAGCGTGGGAGGCGCGGCCGCCGCGGGCGGTCAGGATGCCTTCGGCCACCTGCATACCCACGATGTCCTCGGTGGAGGTCTCCTGGCGGACCAGGATGACGGGCTGCTCGGAGGCGTGGGCCTCGCAGTCCTCGGCGGTGAAGTACACCGCGCCGCAGCCTGCGCCGGGGGAGGCGGGCACGCCGTTGGCGATGGGCTTGGCGGTGGCCAGCGCCCGGGCGGTGAAGTTGTTGTGCAGCACGGCGTCCAGGCTGTTTGGCTCGATCATCAGCAGGGCCTCCTGCTCGGTGATGAGGCCCTCCTTCACCAGGTCCACGGCGATTTTCAGCGCCGCGCCGGGGGTGCGCTTGCCGTTCCGGGTCTGGAGCATATACAACTGGCCCCGCTCGATGGTGAACTCCATGTCCTGCATATCCCGGTAGTGGTTCTCCAGCCGGGTGGCGATCTCCACAAACCGGTCATACACGGCGGGGTTGATCTTTTTCAGCTCGGAGATGTCGGAGGTGCGGCGGATACCGGCCACAACGTCCTCACCCTGGGCGTTCATCAGGAAGTCGCCATAAAGCTCCTTCTCGCCGGTGGTGGGGTTGCGGGTGAAGGCCACGCCGGTGCCGGAGTCGTCGCCCCAGTTGCCAAAGACCATGGTCTGGACGTTGACGGCGGTGCCCCAGTCGGCGGGGATGTCGTTCATGGCGCGGTAGACCTGGGCGCGGGGGTTATCCCAGCTGCGGAACACGGCCTTGACGGACTCCATCAGCTGGACCTTGGGGTCCTGGGGGAAGTCCTCGCCCATCTTCTCCTTGTAATACGCCTTGAAGCGCTCCACCAGCAGCATCATGTCCTCGGTCAGCAGCTCGCTGTCCAGCTGGACGCCCCGGTTCTCCTTGACCAGGTCGATGATGACCTCGAAGTTCTTCTTGGGCAGCTCCATGACCACGTCGGAGAACATCTGGATGAACCGGCGGTAGGAGTCGTAGACAAAGCGGGGGTTGCCGGTCAGCTTGACCAGGCCCTCGGCCACGGTGTCGTTGATGCCCAGGTTCAGGATGGTGTCCATCATGCCGGGCATGGAGGCCCGCGCGCCGGAACGGACGCTGACCAGCAGCGGGTTCTCCGGGTCGCCGAACTTCTTGCCGTTCTGCTCCTCCAGCACGGCCAGCTTCTCCAGGATCTCCGCCTGGATCTCGTCGTTGATCTTGCGGCCGTCCTCATAGTACTGGGTGCAGGCCTCGGTGGTGACGGTGAAGCCCTTGGGCACCGGCATACCGGCGTTGGTCATCTCGGCCAGGTTTGCGCCCTTGCCGCCCAGCAGCTCGCGCATATCCTTGTTGCCTTCGGAAAACAGATAAACGAATTTTTTGCTCATGGATACGATACATCTCCTTTGATGAAAATAAATGCAGCAGCTTCGTCCCCTCTGACGCTTTATCTGCCGTTGCGGCCCACTGGGGCCGCGGGTCTATCCACCATTATACCAAACATTTCTCATTTTGCAACCAGTACTTTTGGATAAGTTGCAAAAAATTCGCCCGGAATAAAAAAGCAACGCCGCGGAGGCGTTCCCGCAGCGCTGGAAAAGGCGTTCACACGCTTCTGTTTTCTATTGTTTACGATTTATATGTGTAGGGGCGGCCCGTGGCCGCCCTGGGTAAGCAGGTGGTTCCTGCGGGCGGCCA
>JAJPXY010000087.1 GCA_021205205.1 Clostridiales bacterium | reverse complement strand
GAGGCAATGGGGCCGCGGTCGGCCCACTCCCGCCGTTGCTGCTGGCTCCAGTAACCGGGGAGGTTCTGGAAAATGGCCAAAATCTGGCCCATCACGTACTGAGAGATGGCCACGCCGAAGGCTCCGCTGGCGTTGGTCAGCCGCACCCGGTTGGGGAAGGGTACCGGCCCCTGGGTATAGGCGTCGTCCCCCGCCCAGGTCAGCTGTACCCAGCGCAGGGTGTCGCTCTCCCCCAGCAGGGCGGGGGACGGCCCGCCGAGGACCACCTGAGCGGTGGAGAGGGCGCGGCGTACCTCGTCCTCCGGGGCGTCCTCCGGCAGCAGCACCAGCTCCCACTCCGGGCCTGCGGCCTCCCGGATACGCTCCACATGATGGGGGCGGAAGGGGGCCATGATGAGCAGTTGATTCATGAAAATGCGCCTCCTTTACCGCCTGTCCTCGAAGTTGCAGATTTGCAGAGCCACGCCGTCGGGCATGATTTGGAACCCGTGCCGCTGGTAGAAGGCGGCGTTTTTCCGCTCCTCCGGCATCCCCTCAATATAGAGGTAATGCTTGTACTTTTCTTTTATCAGCTCTACCATGGTTCCGGCGATGCCCTGGCCGTTATAGGCGGGGTCCACCAGGACGTAGTGGAGGTAGGCCACCAGCTCGCTGTCGTCCAGCGCCCGGGCCAGCCCCACCAACCGGTCCCCGTCCCAGGCGGTGACGACGGTGGAGGAGTGGGTCAGCGCCTTGTGGAGCCGGGTGGGGTACTCCCCGGAGACCCAGCCCACGGAGCGGAACAGGGCCTGTACCAGCTCCACGGTGAAGGTTTTTTCCTCGGTGTAGGTGATCATAGTGGGTGGTTCCTTTTCTATCATGGTTATTCTGCTGAACCGGCCTTAGTCGTGATTGCGGCGGAAACCCCTCCGCCATGCTTCGCATGATCCCCCTCCGCCGTCAAGCGGCACTTCCGGGGCTTTGCCCCTCTCTGACCTGAAAGGGGAGGAGGGCCGCCGCCTTTAGGCGGTGGCGGAGGGGTTTCAGTCATTGTTCATTGCTCATTGCACATTGCTAATTATTCAACAGATACCGTTCCGTCAGTCCCGCGGCCATCTCCACCAGCTCCGGGCAGGGGCGTTTTTTGTAATACTCCCCCGTCCGCTGGCTGGCCACAGGGGAGCCTTCGGACTTGTCCAACCCCAGCAGCTCCCGGCACACCAGGGAGCCGCCGCTCTGGGCCTTGAACTGCTCCGCCAGCTGCTGGATGATGGTGTAAATTTCCGTCTTGCGCCTGGGGTCGGCGGAGCCATAGAGGCTGCTGATGACGAAGGTCAGGCCGCTGAAGGTGCCGCACACCTCCCGCATCCGGCCAAACCCGGCGCCGAAGCCGCTGACCATCCGCAGCACCTGCTCCTCGGTCAGCCCCAGCTCCGGGGCGAAGGCTGCCGCCACGCTCTGGCTGCAATTATAGCCCTGACAGAACAGCGCTCTGGCCCGCTTCGCGTGGCCGATGGGCTGCATTTGGCACAGCCGCGCCAGGGCGGCGGTGTCTCTGGGCCAGCCCTCCCAGTAATCCCAGCAGAGGCGGAGGAGGGGGGCCGGGTCGCCCACCGTCTCATCCCAGAGGCCCACCACCGAGAGGCCCGCCCCCGCCGCCGTGGCGATGGCGTGGGGCGCGTCCTCAAAGACCAATGTATTTTCCGGGGTTCCCCCCAGCCGCTCCATGGCGTGGAGGAAGATGCCCGGCTCCTCCTTGCCCCGGCCGTACTCGTCCGCCGTCAGCAGGAAGTCCAGCAGCGGCCACACGCCGCACCGCTCCAGCGCCGCCTGACAGAGCGTGCGGTGGGTGGCGGTGACGACGCACAGCGCCACCCCCTGCTCCCGCAGGAACCGCAGCACCTCCCCCGCGCCGGGCTTGAGCTGGGCCTCGTGCCGGTAGAAGTCCTCCATCTGGCGCAAAACGCCCGCGTCCACCTGCTCCGTGGTCTGGGTCAGGCCGTAGGCGGCAATCAAATACCGCGCGCCCTCCCCCTGAGAGAGGGTGGACACCGCCTCGTCCAAACCGGGCCGGGGTTCAATGCCCAGCGTGCGCAGGTAGCGGGCGGCCACGCCGTGCCACGCCCACTGGGAGTCCAGCAGGGTGCCGTCCATATCTAAAATCGCGGCTTTCAGCATATTGTGACCCCATTCTGCTCCAGCCGGAGCAAAGCGGTGGCGATGATTTTCCCGTGGTCGAAGGCCAGCCCCTCCTGCTCCAGAATCGCGACGGACAGGGCCACGCCCGCGGCGGTGCGCTGCTCCGCCACCCGGAGCCGGGCGGTGAGGGTCTCCTCGCCGTTGGTCAGGCGGATGTGCAGCTCGTTACCCGTCCTGCGGGCGGTGACGGTGAACCAGTCCGCCGCCTGGGCGTCGTCGTCGGCCTGGGGCTGCGGGGTCTCCCCCTCCACCAGGGTCATATAGGCCCGGGTCATGGTCCAGCACCGGGGGTCCCGCCCCGGGTCGCTGAAAAAGCCCACCGGCACCAGCGTCTGACCGGTCAGGTGCGTCTCCTCCTCCAGTTCCCGGGCGGCGCAAGCGTCCACGTTCTCGTCCGGGTTGGAAAAGCCCCCCGGCAGCGCCCAGCACCCCAGGTAGGGGTGACCGCCCCGGCGGATGAGCAGCAGCCGTAGTTTTTCCCCCTGCCGGTCAAAGACCAGCACGTCCGCCGTCACGGAGGGGTGGGGGTAGTCTCCGGGCCGGTAAGCGGCCAAAAACTCGGCCTCGGTCAGGCCGTCCTTGTCTCGCAGTTCCATGGTATCCGCTCCTTCCTCGTTTTGCACTGTGATTCCTTCTCAACTGTGGTTCCGTTTTTTACTGGCGTGTGTAGGGGCGGCCCTTGGCCGCCCGCCCGGAACCCCACCACCACCCCCGGCGCCCACCGGCGCCCCCCCAAAAAAGATGGAGAAATATAGCGCAAAAAGAAATGGAAATAATATAAG
>JAJPXY010000012.1 GCA_021205205.1 Clostridiales bacterium | reverse complement strand
GGCAAGTCCACCCTGATGAACCTGCTCACCGGCGTTCACCCGCTGGATCGGGGCAGCGTCACCTTTGACGGGGCGGCACTGGAGCATATTACCATCCCCAAGTCCGAGGCGGCGGGCATCGCTTTCGTCCACCAGGAGTTGAACCTCATCAACGACCTGCGGGTGTACGAAAACCTGTTCCTGAATCGGGAGTTGACCGGGCCTCTGGGCCGCCTGAAAATGCGGGAGATGAGCCAAATTGCCCGTGACCTGTTCTCCGAGCTGGGGGTCAGCATCGACCCAAACGCTCTGGTCTCCAGCCTGAAAACCAGCGAAAAGCAGCTTTTGGAAATTTGCAAGGCTCTGCACCGCAAGGCCAGGCTCATCATCCTGGACGAGCCGACCACCTCCCTGAGCAATGAGGAAATTGACCGGCTGTTTTCCATCCTGCGGGACCTGAAGGAAAAGGGGACGTCGTTTATCTTCATCTCCCACAAAATGCCGGAGATTTTCGCCATTGCGGACCGGTACACCGTCCTCCGCAACGGGACGATGATCCAGTCCGGCAGCATCCGGGACATCACCCCTACCGAGGTGACCAAGCTGATGGTGGGCGGCAGCTTCTTCGGGGCCAACGCCTATCAACAGCGGCCACTGGGGGAGCCGGTGCTGGAATTGCAGCACTTTTCCGGGCAGGGGTTCCAGAACATCGACCTGACCGTCCGAAAGGGCGAGATTCTGGGACTGACTGGGTTGCAGGGCAGCGGCAGCAGCGAATTGTTGCAGGGCGTCTTTGGGGAAGTTCCCGTCACCGGCGGGACGCTGCGCATCGACGGGCAACCGGTGAAAACCGGCTCCATCCACAAGGCAATGAAAGCCAGAGCCGCCATGCTCCCCGCCGACCGGAAGGAAAACAGCGTGGTGCCGGATATGACCCTGCTGGAAAATATGTACTTATCCGAACACACCCTCTCCGCCGGAAAGCTGCCCATCCACAAAAAGGCGGAGCTGGCCCGCTACGAGAAGCAAAAGGAGTTGCTGGACATCAAGGCGGCCAGCCCGGAACTGCTTATCACCTCCCTTTCCGGCGGCAACCAGCAGAAGGTGTTCCTGGCCCGCTGGCTGAATACCGACGCGGAGCTGCTGCTGCTGGATAACCCCACCCAGGGCATCGACGTGGGAGCCAAGGCGGAAATTTACCAGCTCATTTTGCAGCTGGCCCAGGCGGGCAAGACCATTCTGGTGAACACACTGGAAATCCCGGAACTACAACAGGTGGCGGACCGCTGCGCCGTCTTTTACGAAGGGGAAATCGTCAAAGTCCTGTCCCACGAGGACATCGACGAACACACCGTTATGCTCTATTCCACCAACGCCATCAGTCAAGAGGAGGCTGTGTAAGCCATGAAAAATGTTCAGAAAACGCTGTCCCGGCTTTGGAGCGGCTACAGCTTCATCGTCATTTTTGCGGTCATTTTTATCTTTTACTGGTTCGCCTCCAGCGGCCTGACCTGGGGCGGGACCACCAACATCCTGCGCCATTCGGCGGTGATTGGCCTGATTGCATTGGGCGAAGGGCTGGTCATCATCACCGGGGAAATTGATTTGTCCGTTGGCTCCATGATGGCGTTTGTGGCGGGATTCTCCGTGGTGGTGTTCAACGCCACCCAGTCCGCTGCGCTGACGCTGCTCTTTGCGCTGGTCTGCGGCGGTCTGTGTGGGCTGCTCAACGGCGTGCTAGTAGGCGTCGCCAAAATGCCCAGCTTTATCGTCACGCTGGCCACTATGCTGATTTACCGCTCCCTGGCCCAATACTTCTGCCAGCAGATGGACACCGCCCTGACCGGCGGCGGCAATTCGTTGTTTAAAATGAGCCGGGAAATCGGCGGCTATGACCTGCTGTACGGCTTCGGCAACGGCAAACTGCTGACCGTCCCCAACGTGGGCTGGGTGCTGCTGGTGTTCACCGTTGGGTGCGTCTATTTGGCCACCTCCACCAAGTTCGGCAAGAAGCTCTACGCCATTGGCAGCAACGAAAAGGCCGCTCGGCTGGCGGGCATCCATGTGCCGCTGAACCGGACGGTGGTGTTTGCCCTGTGTGGCGTGATGGTGGGCCTGGGCGCGTTCCTGTGGATTTGCATGAACGGCAGCGCCGACCCCGCCACCAGCGGCAGCAGTTATGAGGTGTACGCCATTGCAGCGGTGGTGCTGGGCGGCATCAGCATGAGCGGCGGCAAGGGCCGGACGGTGGGCATCCTGTTCGGCGCCATGAGTTATACCATCATTGACAAAATCATCGTGGCGCTGAAAATGGACTCCCTCATCAACGACACCATCAAGGGCGTGATTTTAATTGTAGCGATTTTGGTGCAGACCGCCGGGCCGGAGATCAAGGCCAAGGTGCAGGGCCTGCGGAAGGAGAAGGCGTAAGGCCATGACAGAGGACGAGAAGCGGAGCGCTGGCAGGCTGTTTGACCCAGCCGACCCGGAATTGAAGGAAATCAAGCGGAAAGCCCATCATCTGAGCATGGACTTCAACTGGCTCTATGAGGAGGAGACGGAGCAGCGCTCAGTCATTCTGTCGGAGCTGCTGGGCGAACTGGGGGAGGGGAGCTTTCTCCAGGGGCCAATCACCTTCCACTATGGGATACACACTAAAATCGGCAGGGGCTGTTTTATCAACTTCAACCTGATCGTGCAGGACGACGCGGATGTGACCATCGGCGACAGGTGCCTCTTTGGGCCAAACGTGACCATCGTGACGCCGGCTCACCCCATGCTCCCAGAGGAACGGACGAGGCTGCGGACGGCAGACGGCCGGGAGGGACGGTTTTGCTACGCAAAGCCGGTACATATCGGCCCCGACTGCTGGCTTGGGGCTTCCGTCACGGTCTGTCCCGGTGTGACGATTGGAGCAGGGTGTGTCATTGGCGCGGGCAGCATGGTCACGCGGGACATCCCGGCGGGCAGCTTCGCTGCAGGGGTCCCCTGCCGGGTGGTGCGGACGCTCACGGAACGGGACAGCATGAGGTGGTCGCCGGAGGT
>JAJPXY010000124.1:14355-18109 GCA_021205205.1 Clostridiales bacterium | reverse complement strand
GCGCCCTGCGGGGCGTCCCGGATGTTTATTTTACGGTTATCCCTTTCAATCAATCTATATCTGTGATTCCAGCAGAAACCCCTCCACCATGCTTCGCATGGTCCCCCTCCGCCGTCAAGCGGCACTTCCGCTTCGCTCCCTGCCCTTTCAGGGGAGGCAAGAGGGGCGGTCTGTTGCGAAATTGCAGTTTTCCGTAGAAAAGTTGTACTATGCTGGGAAAAGTGCCTGACTAACAGCTAACAGCTCTTTCATTCCCCTTTTTCCTTCTCCCAGAAGTCCTTGCCCTGCACCTTGTAGAGGAACCGGCGGCAGTCGCCGCCCTGCCCCTCCTCAAAGTGGCACGCCTGGGGGTAGTCGCAGTAGTCGCAGGGACTGCGCCCGTCCGCGCGCAAATAGGGGTCGGCGGAGATGTCCCCAGCGGAAATCTCGTGGGCGATCTCCCGCAAAATCTCCCCCACGTGGTGGTGGAGCTTGCCCCACTGGGCGGCGGTGGCCAGGTTCTCGCCGGAGATGGCCCCGGTGCGCTTGGCCACCTTGATGGGCAGGAACCGGGGGGACTCTCCCAGGGGAACGTCCTCCATGGCGTGAAGCACCTGGCTGTCGTCCAGCAGCATTCCACTGCGGCTGAGGGCCGTATCCAGGGCCTTGCGCCGCTGTTCCTCGGTCATGCCGTGGCTCCCCGGCAAAATCAGGTCCCGAGCGGGCAGATACAGCACGCCGGAGGCCACGATGTCCTTTCCGTAGAGGGCCTTGCCTTCGTCCTCCAGGGTGAACAGGTAGAGCAGCATCTGCATCTCCAGCCCGTGCCACACGTCGGTCAGGGAGAAGGACTTTTTCCCGGTCTTGTAATCCACCACCCGGAGATAGAGTTTATCCCCGTAGACCCAGCCGTCCACCCGGTCCACAAAGCCGGAGATGGACAGGGTGACCCCCTCGGTTTTCAGCTCCACCGGGGGCAGGTCCTTCTCCCGCCCGAAGCCCAGCTCGAAGGAGATGGGCTGGAACTCGGAGTGGCGCAGCTCGTCGGCCACGTTTTCCACGATCAGGTCCACCGATTTGGTCAGCCGCCGAAACAGGCAGCGGAACCGTGGGGTCTGCTCCTCCAGCTCGCCCAGCTCCTCCCGGATGTAGCGCTCCACCGCCTGCCTGGTCAGCTTTCGGATCTCCTCTGTGTCCAGCTGCTTGACGCCGCCCTGTTTTTGGGCCTCCCGGAGGACGTGCTCCAGGACGTAGTGGACAAAGGTGCCCACCTGTGGCGGGTCGAAGCCCGCCGGTTTCCGGGCCTTGGCCTGAAGCCCGTACTGCATAAAGTAGGAGAAGTGGCAGCTCTTCATGGTGTCCATCTTGGAGGCGGAGAGCCGTACCTTTTTGCCGTAGAGGGCATCTGTGGATTCGCGGGAAAGGCTGCCCCGCCGAAGGCTGGTGGCCTCCCGCATGGCCCGGGTGCGCCCGGCCCAGGCCGGGTCCTCCCCCAGCACAGCGAACACCGCCGGGCTGCCGCCCCGGGCCGCCTCGTCCAGGGCAGGAAGGGCCGCGCCATAGCGAAGATTTTTGTCCGGCTCCTCCACCTCCAGCGCTGGGAACAGCTGCCGCAGCCGCCGGATGAGGTACGCCGGGCGGCACTCTCCGCCGCCGGTCCCCCGCTCGGCCCAGCTGAGGTACAGCCGCTCTGAGGGGATGCACACCCCATCGCAGGCCAGCACGTTTTCCCGGTCCAGCCGCTCGTCCGCGTCCGGGGCCAGCTCACAGCCCCGGCTGCTCAGCAACAGCCGGTCCTCATCGGTCAGCAGGCTGGGATTTTGCGTCACCAGCGGCAGGTGGTCGTCGTCCATCCCCAGCAGAAAGAGGACCTTCGTCTCCCGGTGAGCCAGCCGCCCCATCTCTCCGGCGGCCACCCGGTCCAGCGAGACGGGGATGGTCCCCACGTCGTACTGGCTCAGCACCAACTGGAACAGGTCGGCAAATTCCTCCATGGTCATGGGGTCGCCGCCCATCAGTTGGGCGCACTGCTCCATGGCTCCGCAGAGGATGTCCCACAGCTGGCGGTACTCCTCCGCCTGCTGTAGGTCTCCCCGCTCCCGCAGGGCCTCCGCCCGCTCGGTCAGCCGCTGGGGCAGCTGAATGTCCTCCAAAAAGCCGTAGAGGGCCTGCACCAGCTCCCCGCCCGGCCCCTTGGGGGTCTGGCGAAGCCGCTCCAGCGGGGCGATGATGTCCCGGCGCAGCCGATCCAGCCGCTCCACCAGTTCCCGGTCCTCGTCGGTCCACTTCCGGCCGTAGCCCTCTGGGTGCCAGTTCCAGGGGGTCTCCCGGGTCCACTGGCTGCCCCGCAGGTTCCACCGCAGGGCGTAGTTCTCCAGCAAATCGACCTCCTCCAGCGGCACCCCCGCCAGCCCGGTTTTCAGGTAGCGGAACAAATCGTCATATTCATACCGCCCGCCGACCGCGTCCAGCGCGGCAGTCAGCAGGGTCATAATGGGCTTCTGCAAGATGTCTTCCCGCTGGCCCAGGAACACAGGGATCTCATACCGCTGGAAAATCGTCTCGATCAGGTCGCCGTAGTCCTCCATGGTTCGGGCGGAGACGGCAATCTCCCGGTAGTGCAGCCCTTCCTCCCGCACCAGACGGCGAATTTCCCCCGCCGCGGCCTCCACCTCGGCGTAGGGGTCTGCGGCAGTCAGCAACCGCACCCCCTCCGGGGGAACCTGGGCGGCGGACTGATTTCGGTCAAACAGCCCCTCCTCCAGCAACGCCAGCGCCGGAGGACAGCCGTCCTTCCGCCCGGTGAGGGTCTGACAGTCCGCCGGGAGGTTCCGGGTCTTTGCCAGGTCCAGCAGCCGGAGGGCAGTTTTCCGGGCGAAAGCTCGCGGCTCTGCCCCCTCCTGGGCCAGCGTGTCGCAGGTCAGGGCCACCGTCACCGAGGCGGCCTGTCCCAGCAGCTGCTCCAAAACCAGCAGCTCCTGGGGAGTGAAGTCGGTGAAGCTGTCCACATAGAAGTCCCAGCCCGCGCCGTAGCCGCAGGCGCTGATGCGCTCCGCGGCGCGGGTCAGCCGGTCCCGGGGGTCGGCGGCCCGTTGGGCCACCAATCCCTCGTAGGCCCCCAAAATCAGGCCCAGGTCGTGGAGCCGCGCCACCGCGTCCCCTTCTTCCTCCCGGCCTGCCGCCAGCAGGTCGTCCGGCTGGACGCAGCAGCTTTTCAGCTCGTCCGCTGTGGAGAGCAGCCCCTCCAAAAAGGCCGCCTTCCTGGAGGGTTTGGCATAGACCGAGAGGGTCCCCGCCGTGGCCTGCACCGCCTCGTGCATCAGCAGCAGCCGTCCGCCGCCGTCCAGCACCGGCTCCGCCAGTCCGCCGCCTTTGGTGAACACCCGGTTGGCCAGCCGGGTGAAGGACAGCACCTCGCAGAACCCTGCCGTCCGGTTGCCCCCGGCCCGGCAGAGGCGGCGCTCCGTCTCGTGGGAATACTGCTCCGGCACCAGCAGCACCTGGGGCCGCTGCGGCCCGTTGGCGGCAATGCGGCGGAACAGCTCGGTGGTCTTGCCGGTCTTGGCCCGGCCCAGCAGCAGATGGAGCATGGCGGTCTCCCCCTTTCCTGCACTGCAAAGCTCCGTTCTAACAGGTGCAGCAAAAAACTTCGTTCTTTGTAGGGGCGGCCCTTGGCCGCCCGGGGAACCCCCAAAGCAAACCCGGGCGCCCAGCGCCCCCCCAACACCCCAAAAAAACACACTAGGACGGAAGCCGGGACCCGCTCTTACCAGCA
>JAJPXY010000124.1:0-14345 GCA_021205205.1 Clostridiales bacterium | reverse complement strand
TCCTTTATTACCTGTACCAAAAAAATCTTGTTTTTTTGGGGGGGGGGGGCGGGGGGCGGCGGGCTCCCACCCCCCCCCCGCCGGGCGCCCCCGGCCCCGCCCCTACAGGCGAAAAAGGAAACTGGTTCCGTATGCGGGAACTCTCTTTGACATGCAAAACACCAAACGCTTCCCACACAAGTCTTGTGGCCATTATACCACAAAAGGCGGGCGGAGGGGAACCCGTTTTGAAAAAGAACCGGTATCCCCCGTTCCGAAATTGTGTGAAAGATGCACAATGAAGTGCGCTTTCCTTCTCGTTTTTTCTCTGTTTCGCCGGTTTTCGCAAAAAAGTGACCGCTGGTTTCGCATATCCACGGTGTTACTGCGGGAAACCGGGGCCTGTATTCGTGATTTTACCGGTTGACAAAGTCGAAATTTGCAACTAGAATTTGCTCATAGGATGAGCAAATCAATCCTGCTCTTCCAATATTCGGATAGGAAGGAGCCGCCAAAAGACCGTTTTCGCGTCTCCGAAAAAGCCCATGAATTACGAACCCCTTGCCCAGGAGCTGATCAACTCTTTGCTCCTGAGCGAAATGCGCGGCAGCCTTGTGCAAAAGCAGCTGGCGGAACTGGCCCACGGGGAACTGGCGGCGCTGAATTACCTGGGTCTGCAAAAGGACGGAGCCAGCCCCAAGGAGCTGAGCCGCCAACTGATGGTGAACACCTCCCGGGTGGCGGCCATCCTGAACAGCCTGGTGAAAAAGGGCTACGCGGTCCGCCGGGCTGACCCAGACGACGGGCGGATGCTCCAGGTGTTCATCACCGACTCCGGGCGGCAGTACGCCCAGGAGAAGCGGGCCTTTTACCTGTCCTGCTGCACCATGCTGCTGGAGCAGCTGGGGGAGGAGGACGCCGCCAGCTACGTCCGCATCGCCGGGCGCATCGCGGCGCTGTCCGACCCGGAAAGCGGCGTTCTCCCCGCCCCCTGCCCGCCCCAGGGCGGACAAAAGCGCGGCAAAAAAGCCGTATGACTGCCCACTCTCTCCCGCCCCGCAAGGCGGGTGCGGACGCAAAAGCGCTCCCCCGGGCCGTCCGGGAGCGCCGGTTTTCGCCTTTTTTGTGCAGGAACGGCCACAACTGTTATTACGATGAGGTTTCCCAACTATGAATGACATCCCCACCAAACCCCTCTATCTGGGCCTTGACATCGGCTCCACCACCGTCAAGGCCGTTGTTTTGAACCCGGAGGATGACAGCACCCTCTATTTCTGCTACATCCGCCACCGGGCTAAGCAGAGCCGCACCGTCCGCCAGGTTCTGGAGGACATCGACAAAAAGTTCCCCCAGCGGACCTTCCGGGTGGCCGTGTGCGGCTCCGGCGGCAAGGCCATCGCCACCGCCATCGACGCCAGCTTCATCCAGGAGGTGGTGGCCAACGCCGCCGCCCTCCGCGCCCGCTACGACAACGTGGGCACCGCCATCGAGCTGGGCGGGCAGGACGCCAAGATCATCTTCTTCCGGCGGGACAGTCAGACCGGCAATCTGGAAGTGGCCGATATGCGCATGAACGGCAGCTGCGCCGGCGGCACTGGCGCGTTCATCGACGAGGTGGCCTCCATCCTCAACGTGCCGGTGGAGGAGTTCAACGCCCTGGCCGCTCAGGGCACCACCGTCTACGACGTGTCCGGCCGCTGCGGCGTCTACGCCAAAACCGACATCCAGCCCCTGTTGAACCAGGGCGTCCCCAAGGCCGACCTGGCCCTGTCCACCTTCCACGCCATCGCCAAGCAGACCATCGGCGGCCTGGCCCAAGGGTTGGATATCACCGCGCCGGTGGCCTTTGAGGGCGGGCCGCTGACCTTTAACCCCACGCTGGTGAAGGTGTTCTGTGAGCGGCTGGAGCTGAAGGAGGGCGAAGCCCTCCAGCCCGACCACCCGGAGCTGATCATCGCCCGAGGCGCGGCTCTGTCCCTGGACGGCCTGTGCGCTGACAGCCGGGAGGTCGCCCTGTCGGAGCTGGTGGCAAAGCTGCTGTGGTACGAGGGCAGCGAACACGCCCACGCCAGCCAGTCCAGGCCCTTCTTCGCCACGGAACAGGACCGGGACGACTGGAAGGCCGCCCACGCCCTCCCCGCGCAGGACCCCATCTCCCTACACCCGGGGCAGAAGGTGCGGGCCTGGCTGGGCATCGACTCCGGCAGCACCACCACCAAGTTCGTCCTGCTGGACGACGACGAGAACCTGCTGGACTCCTTCTATGCCCCCAACGCCGGAGAACCCCTCCAGGTGGCCAAGGACGCCCTCATCGCCCTGCGGGACCGCTACCGCAAGGCCGGGGCGGAGCTGGAGATTTTAGGCGTTGGCACCACCGGCTACGGCGAGCAGCTGTTCGCCCGGGCCTTCTCCGCCGAGTGCCATGTGGTGGAGACTGTGGCCCACGCCCTGGCCGCCGCCAAGTACGTCCCTGACGCCACCTTTATTCTGGACATCGGCGGCCAGGACATGAAGGCCATCTGGCTGGATCACGGCATCATCACCAACATCGTGGTCAACGAGGCCTGCTCCTCCGGTTGCGGCTCCTTTTTGGAGAACTTCGCCTCCTCCCTCCACATCCCCGTGGAGCAGATCGCGGAGGAAGCCTTCCGCTCTCCCCAGCCCGCCTGTCTGGGCAGCCGCTGCACCGTGTTCATGAACAGCAGCATCATCACCGAGCAGCGCAGCGGCAAGACCCCCGGCGACATCATGGCCGGCCTGTGCCGCTCCATCATCGAGAACGTCTTTACCAAGGTCATCCGCATCTCCAATCTGGACAGTTTGGGGAACAACATCGTGGTGCAGGGCGGCACCTTCCGCAACGACGCCGTCCTCCGGGCCATGGAGGAACACATCGGCCGTCCCGTGACCCGCGCCCCCTATCCCGGCGTCATGGGCGCCATCGGCGCGGCGCTCATCACCAAGGAGCGGGCCACCGGCGAGCGCACCTTCATCGGCCTGGACGCCATGGACGACTTTACTTACACCCAGGAGGCCAACGCTCCCTGCCCCTTCTGCGGCAACCACTGCAAGCGGGCCATCGTCACCTTCTCCAACGGGGCGTCCTGGGTCACCAACAACCGCTGTGAGCGGGGCGAAATTCTGGGCGACCCCAAGGACGAGGGCGTCCGCGCCCAGCTGCGGGAAAAGAGCGCCCAAAAAGCCAAGGTCCCCAACCTCTACCCCCTGCGGCAGAAGCTGCTGTTCCAGGACTACCCCTGTCCGGAGCTGGCCCCCAAGCGGAACATCACCATCGGCATCCCCCGGGTGCTGTCCTTCTGGGACTCCATGCCCTTCTGGAACGCCTTTTTGCGCAGTCTGGGCTTCACCGTCCAGCTCTCCGCCCCCAGCACCCGGAAGATGTACGAGAGCGGCCTGTCCGCCGTCACGTCGGATACGGTGTGTTTCCCCGCCAAGCTGGTCCACGGCCACATCCGGGACCTGGTACACAAAAAGGTGGACCGCATCTTCATGCCCTCCATCACCACCGTTCCCTCCGAGAACACGGAGAAAACCAGCGAATCCATGTGCGCCGTGGTCAAGGGCTACCCCATCGTCCTGCGCAACGCCGACAACCCGGCCACCAAGTGGGGCATCCCCTATGACGCCCCCCTGTTCCACTGGTACACCGATGCCGACCGGCTGGACCAGCTCAGCTCCTACATGGAGTCCACCTTCCAGGTGCCCAGAGAGCTGACCAAGGCCGCCATTCAGGCGGGCGACGAGGCCCAGGCCTCCTTCCGCAGCCAGCTGGTGGAGGCAGGGCAGAAGGTACTGGACGAGGTGCGGGCAAAGGGCACCTACGCCGTGGTGCTGGCCTCCCGGCCCTACCAGAACGACGCGCTGGTCAACCACGACCTGCCGGAGATGTTCACCAAGCTGGGCATCCCCGTCCTCACCGCCGACAGCCTGCCCCACGCCAACGAGGTGGAGCTGCACAAGAGCGCCCTGGACGTGGTGAACAACTACCACGCCCGGATGCTGTCCTCTGCCATCATGGCCGCCAGCGACCCCAACCTGGAATACGTCCAGCTGGTCAGCTTCGGCTGCGGCCATGACGCCTATCTCTCCGATGAGATCATCCGCCTGATGCGGGAAATTTCCGGCAAGACCCCCCTGGTTTTGAAGGTGGACGAGAGCGACATCCAGGGGCCGCTGAACATCCGGGTGCGCTCCTTTGTGGAGACGCTGGCCATGCGGCGGGAGAGCGAGGAACCCCTCACCGTCCGGCCCCTGAAGGACCCCTACCCGGTGAAGTTCACCAAGGCGGACCGGAAAGAGAAAATCGTCCTCATCCCCAACACCTCCCGGGCCTTTTGCCGTCTGATGTCCGCCGCCATGGACCGGGACGGCCTGCGCACCGAGCCGCTGGACCTGGGCCGGGACGAGGCCATCCGCCTGGGCAAGCAGTACGTTCACAACGACATCTGTTTCCCCGCCCAGATGGTCATCGGCGAGGCCCTGGCCGCTCTGCGCAGCGGCAAGTACGACGGCAAGGATGTGGCCATCGGCATGGGCAAATACGTGGGCGACTGCCGCCTGACCCACTACAGCGCCCTGCTGCGCAAGGCCCTGGACGACGCGGGCTACCCCGACGTCCCCGTGGTCACCAACGACGACCAGGACAGCCACGATATGCACCCCGGCTACCACATGAGCGTGGCCGCCTCGGTGAACATCGCCATGGGCCTGCCCATGATCGACGCGCTGGAGGAGCTGCTGCGGAAAATTCGCCCCTACGAGCTGGAGCCGGGCAGCGCCGACCGGGCCTTTGAGGCGGGCATCGACGCGGTGATGGACGGATTGGAGCGCCACGGCGCCATCGGCGCAAGGAAGGGCTTCCAGAAGGCCATCCAGCTGATGAAAGAGGTCCCCTACGACCGCTCCCACCCCAAGCCCACCGTGCTCATCGTAGGCGAATACCTGCTGAACTTCCACCCCGGCGCCAACCGGGACATCGAGGCTTATCTGGAGCGCAACGGCATGGAGGTCATCGAGGCCCGCATGACCGACGTCATCCGCAAGACCTACTTCTATAAGGACAGCCAGGTGAAGGAGTACCACGTCCACAAGCCCGCCCGGGAGAAGGTCTGGTACCGGGTAGCGGACGAAGCCTTTGAGGTGGCCCACTCTGTCACCGACAGCATCGCCAAAGAACACCCCCTCTACTCCCCCGCCGTGCGGATGCCGGAGCTGGTGCAGGCCAGCGACTCCATCATCCACCACACCTTCGACGCGGGCGAGGGCGTGCTCATCCCCGGCGAGATCCTCCACCACGCCGCCCACGGCTGTCGGGCGTTCATCATCCTCCAGCCCTTCGGGTGCCTGCCCAACCATGTGGTGGGCAGGGGCATCTCCAAGCAGCTGAAGGCCCTCTACCCGGACGCCCAGATTTTGCCCCTGGACTACGACCCGGACGTCAGCTTCGCCAACATCGAGAACCGGCTGCAAATGCTCATCATCAACGAGAAGCAGCGCAGCCAGAACGCCCCCACGATTCCACCGGTTCCGGCGGCGGGGCCGCCCCCGCCCAGCAGTCGGCCCAGGACGCCGCCTCCAAGGCCAAAAAGGCGAAAAAGGCCCGGAATTCCTCCAAGACCCAGCCCGCCGCCGCCCGGACCCACCAGAAGAAGCGGGCGGCCCGGAGCGCCACCTGACCCCACATCCCACAGACCACAGCGCGGGCCGCGGAGACAAAGCTGTCCCTGCGGCCCGCGTCTGCGCGCCGGGCGCAAAAAGAGGATACAATCCTAAATATTTTTCTTTACATCCGGGGAAAACTATGCTAAACTAGGCGGGTATGGAGTGCAGCCCCTTCCTGATTTTGGGCCAAGCCGCTCCGCCCGCCGCCTGGTTTTGGGATATTCTCTGCGTGTTCCAGTGCTTCACCTGCCCATCACTCAGCGGCGCGGGAATTTTATGAAAGGTGGAACAAACCATGATCCGCAAAGAAGAAAAGACCGCCGTCATCGAGGCCAACAAGACCCACGAGAACGACACTGGCTCCCCTGAGGTTCAGATCGCCATCCTCACCGCCCGCATCCAGCAGCTCACCGAGCACCTGAAGCAGCACCACCACGACAACCACTCCCGCCGCGGCCTGCTGAAGATGGTCGGCAAGCGCCGCAAGCTGCTGGACTATCTGGCTAAGAAGGACATCGAGCGCTATCGTGCGATCATCGCCAAGCTGGGTATCCGTAAGTAAATCTGGCTTCTTTAGTGGGCGGCGGCTGTGCCGCCGCCCATACTGTCGCCCGCCCCAGTCCCCGGGGACAGGATGTTTCTGCTTTTTAGCGTTTGAAAATCCGCTCAGTCCGCTGAACGGCTTTTCAAGTGCTAAAGAGAGGCTGTCCTGTTCCCACCCCCAAATTTATCACAAAGGAGAACAAGATATGTCAACCATTATCAAGCAGCGTCAGTTCCCCAACTACCGGGAATACAAAATGGACCTGTGCGGCAAGCCCCTGACCCTGGAAGTGGGCAAGGTGGCCGAGCTGGCCAACGCCGCCGTGGTGGTCAAGTACGGCGAGACCACCGTGCTCTGCACCGCCACCGCCTCCGCCCGTCCCCGGGACGGCATCGACTTCTTCCCCCTGAGCGTGGACTTCGAGGAAAAGCTCTACGCCGCGGGGCGCATCCCCGGCTCCTTCCTGCGCCGGGAGGGCCGTCCCGGCCTGAACGCCGTGCTGGCCTCCCGCTGCATCGACCGGCCCATCCGGCCCCTGTTCCCCGGCGACTTCCGCAACGACGTGGCCATCATCTGCACGGTTTTGAGTGTGGACTACGACTGCCAGCCGGAGATCGCCGCCACCATCGGCACCTCCGCCGCCCTGGCCATCTCCGACATCCCCTGGAACGGCCCCGTGGGCTGCATCAGCGTGGGCCTGGTGGACGGCAAAATCGTTCTGAACCCTGACCAGAAGCAGCGCCACAAGAGCGATATGGCCACCACTGTGGTCGCCACCGGCAAGAAGGTCGTCATGATCGAGGCCGGGGCCAATCAGGTGGACAACGCCACTATGCTGGACGGCATCCAGCAGGCGTTTGACGAGATTCAGAAGCAGATCGCCCTCATCAACCAGATGGTGGCGGAAATCGGCAAGCCCAAGTTCGACTATCCCCACGCCGACTTCGACCAGGAGCTGTTCGACAAAATCGTGGACTCCTCCTGGGACGCCGCCTGCGCCGCCATGGACACCGACGACAAGAACCAGCGGGAAGCCGACTGGAACAAGCTCATCGACCAGTGGCACGAGCAGTTCCTGGCGGACTACCCCAACATGGACCAGTATCTGGACGAGATCACCTACAAGTTCCAGAAGAAGATCGTCAAGAAATGGCTGCTGGAGGGCCACCGGGTGGATGGCCGCCAGTCCAACGAGATCCGGCCCCTGGCCGCCGAAGTGGGTGTGCTGCCCCGGGTCCACGGCTCCGCCCTGTTCACCCGCGGCCAGACCCAGGTGCTGTCCGTCTGCACCCTGAACACCCTGTCCATGTGCCAGAAAATCGACTCCATCTGGGAAGAGGAGTCCAAGCGCTATATGCACCACTACAACTTCCCCGGCTACTCCGTGGGTGAGGCCAAGAACGTCAAGAGCGTGGGCCGCCGGGAACAGGGCCACGGCGCCCTGGCCGAGCGGGCGCTGGTGCCGGTGCTGCCCTCCGAGAGCGAGTTCCCCTACGCCATCCGTGTGGTGTCCGAGACCCTCAGCTCCAACGGCTCCACCTCCCAAGGCTCCATCTGCGGCTCCACTCTGGCCCTGATGGACGCGGGCGTGCCCATCACCGCCCCCGTGGCCGGTATCTCCTGCGGCCTGATTCAGGATGACGATGGCGGGTTCCAGACCTTCATCGACATTCAGGGCGTGGAGGACTTCCACGGCGAGATGGACTTCAAGGTGGCCGGCACCAAGAAGGGCATCACCGCCATCCAGATGGACCTGAAAAACGACGGCCTGACCATGGAGATCATCAAAGAGGCCCTGGACAAGACCTATGACGCCCGGTGCGAGATTTTGGACAAAATTATGCTCCCCGTCATCGCGGAGCCGCGGAAGGAGCTGAGCCCCTACGCCCCCAAGATGGTAAAGATGCAGATTCCCACCGACAACATCCGCGACGTCATCGGCTCCGGCGGCAAGGTCATCCAGAAGATTCAGGCCGACTCCGGCGCGAAAATCGACGTGGAGGAGACCGGCGAGATCTTTATCTCCGCCCCCGACGCCGCCTCCTGCGAGGCCGCCAAGAAGGCCATTGAGACCATCGTCTTTGTCCCCGAGGTGGGCGCTCTCTACTTCGGCAAGGTGGTCCGCATCCTGAAGTTCGGCGCGTTCGTGGAGCTGGCCCCCGGCAAGGACGGCATGGTCCACATCTCCAAGCTGGCTGACCACCGCATCGGCCGTGTGGAGGACGCTGTCAACGTGGGCGATATGATTTGGGTCAAGGTGACGGACATCGACGAGAAGGGCCGCATCAACCTGAGCCACATCGACGCCATCCGCGAGACTAAGGCGAAAAAGCTGGGCCGGTAATTTATTGCAGCATTGGGGCCGAATCATTCCGATTCGGCCTCTTTTGTCGCGTATATTTCTCCGCCGGCCGCGGACACTAGCACTATCTATAGAAATTTATCGCAAAGAACCGAGGTTTCTCCATGTCTGATTACCAAATGACCACCCTCCCCAACGGCGTGCGCATCGTCTCCGAGCAAATGGCGGGGTTCAGCTCCGCCGCCCTGGGCATCTGGGTGGCCACCGGCTCCCGGGCCGAGACCGCCAGCGAAAACGGCGCGGCCCACTTCATCGAGCATATGCTCTTCAAGGGCACCAGCCGCTCCACCGCCGAGGAGATTGCCCAGCGCATGGACGCCATCGGCGGCCAGATCAACGCCTTCACCACCAAGGAGTGTACCTGCTTTTACGCCCGGGCGCTGAAAAGCCACCTGTCCGAGGCGCTGGACATTCTCTGCGAGATGTTCTTCGACGCCAAGTTCGCGGAGGAGGACGTGCAGCTGGAGCGGGGGGTCATCCTGGAGGAAATTGGGATGTACCAGGACGACCCCTCCGACCTGGTCTCTGAGCGGCTCAACGCCGCCGTCTACAAAGGCTCCCCCCTGGCCCGGCCCATTCTGGGCAAGCGCTCCACCTTGGAAAAAATGACCGGCCAGTGGCTGAAGGACTACAAAACCACTCACTACCTTCCCGGGACCGTCATCGTGGCCCTGGCGGGCAGCTTCGACGAGTCCATTCTGGACGACATCGCCGCCCGGTTCTCCGCCATGGCCCCCGGCCCCGCCAAGAAGCTCCGTCCCGCCGTCTACCACCCCGCCATGACCCTCAAGAAAAAGGCCACCGAGCAGAACCACCTGCTGCTGTCCTTCCCCTCCATCCAGGCGGACAGCCCCCAGAGGTTCACCATGCAGCTGCTCAGCTCCATTCTGGGCGGCGGGATGTCCTCCCGGCTGTTCCAGGAGATCCGGGAGCAGCGGGGCCTGTGCTACAGCATCTACGCCGCCGGGTCCTGCTACGCGGACACGGGGATGTTCCTGCTCTACACCGCCCTGAACCGAGACACCGAGGCCCAGGCCCTGACCGCCATCCGGGAGGTGGTGCGCCGCTTCACCGAGGACGGCGTCACCCAGGAGGAGCTGGACCGGGCCAGAGAGCAGGCCAAGGCCAGCGTCCTCATGGGGCTGGAGGCCAACACCGCCCACATGAACCACCTGGCCCGGAACATCCTCAACGGCACCCCCATCCAGACGGCGGAGGAGATCATCGCCTCCTACGACGCCATCACCCGCCAAGACGTGCAGGATATGGCCCGGGAGACCTTCGACTGGTCCCAGCTGGGCTTCTCCGCCGTGGGCAGAGTGGCCGGAGAGGAGCAGTACCGGGAGCTTTTGAGTATGTAAAACCTGTCGAGCAAATAGAAGTACGGTTCTTTTTTGCTGCCGTATATGTAGGGGCGGCCCTCGGCCGCCCGTGTGCAGAGGGTATTTTCCGGGCGGCCATGGGCCGCCCCTACAGGTATGGTGGTAATATTTCCAAGTAACCTGTTTAAACTGATTCGAAGCGATACCCAGACTGCGTTTCCCTAAATGTGCGCAAAAGCGCAAAAAACACCGGAAAGCGACCTCTCAACCGCTTTCCGGTGTTTTTCCCATTGGTTTGCTCTCAGAGCAGATTCAGCAGCAGCACCGCCAGCATGAAGCCGAAGGCTACCCACTTGGTCATACGGGCCAGCCGGGCGTCCCAGGTGCTGTTTTTGTTTTTGGAGAGGAAGGTATCGGACCCGCCGCCGATGGCGGACGCCACGCCGGAGTTCTTGCCGGACTGGAGCAAGACCACGCAAATCAGGAACAGGGCCGCGACAACGACGATGATGGACAAAACCAGTGTAACAGTGCTCATAAGAAGAAACTCCCTTTCAGAAACCGCCAAAGGGCGGGGCTTGCTCAAATGTATTGAAAATTTTATCATACCGCCGGAGAAAATGCAAGGGTTTTTTCGGCTTTGCAGAAAAGTGGCGTTTTGACCGTTTTGTTGACAAAAACACGCCTTTAGGGTATCATAGAAACAACAGAACACAGGAACCACCCTTCCGCGCCGGACGGCGCGGGACCACGGCGACACGCCTCGGGGGCAGCCCATGAAAAAAGACGATTATAACGACGAATACCGAGAGGAACCAGTTGCGCAGGACGAGGACCTCTGGGGCAGCGCCCCCGGCGCGCCGGAGGACCGGCCCCGGCATCACCGCGCCCGGCGGCGGAAGCGCCGTCCCGCCCGGTGGCCCAACGCCCTGCTCAGCGTGCTGGTGGGCGTG
The DNA here is from genome assembly GCA_021205205.1 of Clostridiales bacterium. Taxonomy (GTDB): domain Bacteria; phylum Bacillota; class Clostridia; order Oscillospirales; family Oscillospiraceae; genus Onthomonas. The sequence continues at coordinate 3,503 of JAJPXY010000124.1, read as the reverse complement.
CTCATCGGGGTCATCGTGTGCCGGGCCGGGCAGTACCTGGTCTTTCGCACCATGACGGGGGAGAGCGGCGACGCCTACGGCGACGACTTCGACTATGACTACGGCTACAACGACGTGGAGACCAACGACGAGGCCAGCCAGGAGTACTCCCTGCCCCTCTACACCGGGGACAGCAGCGGCCTGACTGTCACCCTGAACGCCCCTGCGGAACAGGTGCTGTCCGCCGCGGAGCTGTACGAGCAGGAGCTGCCCGCCACGGTCAGCATCACCGTCTACGCCGGGTCCAGCGCCGCCTACGGCTCCGGTATGATCCTGACCGCGGACGGCTACCTGCTGACCTGCGCCCATGTGATCGAGGATTCGGAGCGGGCCGTCATCACTACCAGCGACGGCGCAGAATACGAGGCCACGCTGGTGGGCAGTGACGCGCAAACCGACCTGGCTGTGCTGAAAATCGAGGCGGAGGGCCTGACGGCGGTGGAGTTCGTGGACTCCGAGCAGTTGGTCATTGGCGAGACGGTCTACGCCATCGGCGACCCCCTTGGCCCCCAGTTCCGCAGCAGCCTGACCGATGGGCTGATCTCCGGCCTGAACCGGCAGGTCTCCGCCAACGGCTATGCCATGACGCTGATTCAGACCACCGCCGCCGTCAACAGCGGCAACTCCGGCTGTCCCCTGTTCAACAGCCGGGGCCAGGTGGTGGGCGTGGTGAACATGAAAATGTCCAGCTCCAGCGCCACCGCCAGCATCGACAACATGGGGCTGGCCGTCCCCTCCGCCACGGTGAAGGAAATCGTGGAGACGCTGGCCACCGAGGGCAGCGTCAGCCGGGCGGTGCTGGGCGTCAGCTGCTACGCGGTCAGCTCTGTCACCTCCCAGGTCTACGGCGTCCCGGAGGGGCTGTGGGTGGCGACCATCGACAGCGCCTCGGACTGCGCCGCCCAGGGCCTCCAGGTGGACGACATCATCACCCGGGTGGACGGGGTGGAGGTCAGCTCCGTCTCTGACTTCCAGGCGGCCACCGCCGACCTGGAGGTGGGCGACACCGTCACCCTGACTGTCTGGCGGGAGCCGGAGACGGAAACAGACGAGGCCGACGGCTCCGCCTCCGCCCAGGCCGAGGACGAGGGCTATCACTACGAGTATTACGGCGAAATCACCGTGGCGCTCATTGATTCCAATACGCTGGCGGACTAAGTCCCTCCAAGCGCATAAATACCATCTGAATTGGGGTATGCTAGAGGTATCCCATTCAGATGGTATTTTTGTTTTTCGTTTACAGGAGGCATCATCATGCAGGTTCAGGATTTTATGAGCAAAAACGTCGTATCCATCACGCCGGAGGAAAGCGCGGCCCTGGCCGCCCGGCTGCTGGAGCGCCACAACCTGGGGGCGCTGCCCGTGTGCGACTACGAGAGGCGGCTCCAGGGCATTGTCACCGACCGGGACATCATCACCCGCTGCGTGGCCGCCAACCAGGACCCCAAGCGGGTGCCGGTGCGGGACATCATGTCCCAGGAGCTGCACACCGTGGGGCCGGACGAGGACATCCACGCCGCCGCCCGGCGGATGGCGGCCTGCCAGGTGCGCCGCCTGCCGGTGGTGGAGGGCGACCAGGTGAAGGGCATGGTCTCCCTGGGGGACCTGGCCACCTCCCGCCGGTGCGAGACGGAGGCAGCCCAGGCCCTCAGCGAAATCTCCGAAAACGTGGTGCGGCGGAAGCGGTAACGGCGCGCCGCGCCAGCAAAAAACGCCTGTTCGGCTTCACGGACAGGCGTTTTTTGACGGTTTTGCGCAGTCAGGTTTTCTTCTGGAAGTTAGCGCCGCAGTTGCGGCAGCGGACGTTGATTTTCCCCTTGCCCTTGGGGACCCGGAGGGTCTGCCCGCAGCTGGGGCAGCGGAAATATTTGTGGTCTTTGTCCCGCATCTGGGCGCGCTTCTGACGGAAGCCGTGGAGGATGGGGCCGGCCTTATCCAGGTACCAGTCGTTCTCCCGGCGGCGCTTGTCGTAATTGCGGGAGAGCATCCGGAAAATGCTGAAAATGATGGCGGCATAGGCCACGATATAGAACACGGTGCCGAGGATGCCGATTTTCAGCGCGTTAAACAGGATGGCCAGCAGATAACACACCAGCCACGCGCCCAACAGGAACAGATTGAGTTGGTCGCTGCCATAGCGGCCATACATCAGGCGGCTGAAAAAGTTGCGGATCATAGCGTAAAACCTCCCGTCGCTGGTATGCGCGGCGATAACAAAAGCAATTCAGCTCTCGCGGAGCGGCGGCGGAGAACAAGGGTGGAGCCGCCCCGGGTCGGGGACGGAAACAGGGCCTTTGCGCTGGGGGCAGATACCATCCGCGCCGCTGTGATTGGAGCCTGTCATAATCATATCGCAGGCGGGGGAAAACGTCAATATTCCATTCGTAAACAAATCGTAAATAGTCCTTCGCACTTAAAAAGGTTACAAACGAACGGTCCTCACCGCCTTAAATGGCCTTCGGCTCCCGTCCCGCGGCAAAGAGATGGATCATCTCGCTGGTGATGGAGACGTCGTCCTTGGGGACAGGGACCTCCTCCCGGCGGAACCAGCGGGCGTCGGCCAGCTCCTGCCGGTCCAGGGTGATGCCTTCGCCGCCGTCCAGCTGGGCGAAGTAACCCAGGGTCAGGTTGCCGTCGCAGCCCCAGGGCTGGGACTTGAAGTAGCGGATGTCCTTCACCCGCAGGCCCACCTCCTCCATGACCTCCCGCTCCACGGTCTGCTCCGCCGTCTCGCCAATCTCCACGAATCCGGCCACCAGGACGTAGTGGTGGACACTGTGGGCCTTTTCGCTGTATTTCGTCATCAGCAGCCGGTCCCCGTCGGTGATGGCCACAATGACGGCGGGGTTGATGCGGGGATAGACCAGGTTGCCGCAGTGGGGACAGACCATGTTCCGCTCCACCTGGCCCACCTCCATTTTGCCGCCGCAGCGCCCGCAGAAGCGGTTGTTGGCGTACCAGCTGCTCAGGTGCATGGCGGTGTACCCCGCCAGCGCCCGGTCCATGGGGCGGACATCCCGGAAGGTGCGGCTGGACTGGTAGGCGTACCCCGCTAGCGCCACCGGCGGCTGGGACAGGGCCAGGAAGTAGTGGGCCTGGTCGATGGCAAAGAGGTAGCGGTACTCGACTCCCTCCAGCCCCGTCAGCTCCCGGTACCGGGGCAGGCGGCCCTCCGCCCCCAGCAGCACATCCCGCCCCTGAAAGCAGTAGACGAAGTCGTTTTCCTCCGGCTGGCGGAGGGTGTAGGTGTTGTAAAACTGGTGCAGTCCGATGTCCTGTATCATGTTGATTCCTCCAAAAAGTGATTATGGTTGTCCCTTTGCATCGGCTAAAACAGCGTTACCAGGAATTGTTATCACGTGCCTGTAGGGGCGGCCCGTGGCCGCCCAGGAAACCCACGCGAAACCTTCGGGCGGCCACGGTGTATAGTGAAGTAAGATAGGTAACAGGTAGTGAAGGGACAT
>JAJPXY010000121.1 GCA_021205205.1 Clostridiales bacterium | reverse complement strand
AAACTGTTACCTATGTCCCTTCACTACCTGTTACCTATCTTACTTCACTATACACACGGGCCGCCCCTACAGGGATAGTGGAATACTTTCGCATAAAGTTGCAAAATCGGTGCAAAGGATACCCATAAACCGCAAAATACGCCTCCGCGCTGTCTGTCAACTGCGACAGCGCGGAGGCGTTCCGTTTTCAGCGAGGCGGTTCGTTTGCCGTTTCCCCGGCGGGCAGCCGCAGCAGCCACCACCCGTCCCCCGGCTGCCCCAGGCAGAAGCGGCTGACCACCGGCACCGCCTGCCCCACCTGCCAGGGGAACCGCAGCTCCAGCCCGTCCTCCCCCTTGCGCCAGCCGCCCTCCGCGCCGACGAGGGCGGCGGCAAGCGCTCCGTCCTGAGTGTGCAGCGTGGCAAAGCCGCGCCAGCCCCCGGCGTCCTCCTGGGGATTGATCTGCCCGGAGGTGGGCGCGGCCATGCCCCGGAACCGGAGGTCGGAGTGGGAGACGCGCCGCCGCAGGCGGAGCCGCTGCCCCTCCTGGACCAACGTCCCCAGCAGCAGCCTCCCGCCGCCCTCAGAGAACAGCCAGACCTTTTTCACGCCGCCGCCCAGGAGTGGCGTGTCCGCCGAAAAGGTCATGTAACAGCCCTCGTCCTTGCAGAGGATGTGTCCCCGCAAAACGCCGTTTTCGTACAGTGGAAGCTCCCGTTCCATCGCTGACCCCTCCCTTTGCTGATGGAGCTATCTTATGCGCCTTTGGGCGAGACTATGTCAGGTGAGGGGCCTCCACCGCGCATAAAAATGAAGTTTCCGTGAAAATTTCAAAGTTTTTATGAAATTTTTCAAAAAGCCCTGTTCATTTCCCGCTGGATATGCTACCATACAACTGCAAAACATCCACAAAACGAGGGGAAGAATGGTCCTTTTGAACATGAAACATTCCAAACAGTGGTTCCTTGCCATTGTCGCCGCCGCCGCCCTCCTGATGGGGCTTTCCCTCTTTCTGTGGAAAACCGGCGCGCTGCACAGCCTGAACAGCGTGGACGACCTGCGGGACTTCCTGACCGACTGCGCCCCCTGGTCCCATCTGGTGTTCTTCCTGCTGCAGCTCTCCAGCGTTATCATCGCGCCCATTCCCAGCAACCTGACCGCCATGGCGGGCGGGGCCTGCTTCGGCCTGGGGTGGGGGTTCCTCATCACCTTCCTGGCCGTGAATCTGGGCAGCCTCATCACCTTCTCCCTGGCCCGGACGCTGGCCCACAGCTGGGCCATGGGGGTGGCCAGCCGAAAGCTGCCCCCCAAATACCTGGACCTGATCGGGCGTAAGCGGGACAGCTTCCTGATTCTGGTGTTTCTGTTTCCCTTCTTCCCGGACGATTTGATCTGCATTCTGGCGGGGCTGACGGACATTCCCTTCCGGCGCTTCGCCCTCATTGTGCTGCTGACCCGCCACTGGGGGCTGCTCGTGGCCTCGGCCATGGTGGCCTCGCTGTTCGCCCTGCCCGCCTGGGCGCTGCTCCTGGTTGTGGCGGCGGGGCTGTGCCTGTTCGTGATGGGCCTGCTCTACGGGGACAAAATCCAGGACTGGGTTCTGGCGCGGTTTCAGAAAAATGAGCAATGAGCAATGTGCAATTTATCGCCAACCGCTCAAAAGGGAATCCCAAAACGCAAACCACCCGCACGCCGGACGCAAAACCGGTGTGCGGGTGGTATTCTGTTGCCTCGCGGCTTACCCCGCGTAGGGCAGCATTTCAAAGTAGTCGTACTCGGAGACCCCGTCGATGTACAGCAGATAGGCTTCGTCGCCCTCCCCCCGGGTGTAGGCAATGCTGCCCTCCGCGCCGGTGTCCTCCACGCGGAAATAGGCGGTGGCCTGGTTATCTGTCCCGGTGATGCGGAGCTGGGTCCCCGCAGGCAGCGTGGCCTTCTGACCGTCCAGCGTCACAGGCAGTTCCTTCGTCACCGTCAGCAGATGCCAGTCGCTGTCGTCCGTGGGAATTTCGCAGACGTCGCTGGTGGCCTGGAGAGCGCCGCCGTCGTCGATGACATAGTCCCTATAGGAGTCGTAGCTGCCCAACACGTCCACATGGACCCGAAGCCGGAGCTGCTCTGTGCCCACGGCGGCGGATTGGAGGCTCACGTCCTCCAGGCGGCTTTGCTCCACCAGCGCCCCGTCGGTCAGCTCATACAGGAAGGTCACGTAGTCGTCCGAGGCATAGTCCGCGTCCAGCAGCGCAAAGCTGCGGCCGTCCGCCAGCTCCAGCAGGTAGGCGCTGCCCAGGCGGCCAAACTCGCCCAGCTCCACCACCATATCGTCCAGAGAGAGGGAGATGGTGACGTTGCCGCCCACGTCGTAAGTGCTGACCATCACCTGGGCGGTCCCGGTGGAAAGCTCCACCGCCAGCGCCGTGTCCGGCGTCAACTCCGTCACGGCCGCAGCCTGCGGCTCCTCCAGCACCGAAACGGTGGCAGAGCCGTCCGGCTCCGCTGTGGACTCGTCCGCCGGGTCAGCCTCCTGTACCAGTTCATAGCTGACGGCGCTGACCTGGGGCGGTTCGCTGGTCATCACCTCGCCGTCATACCAAATCTGCACCAGGTCGCCTGGGGCCACGTCCAGCTCGATGGCGTCCGGGAACAGGGCGACAACGGAGCCGGATGCGATGGTCCCGCTCCCCTCTGTCACCTCGACCTCCAGCTGGTGCGCCGCAACGCTGCTGACCGTTCCGGTAAAGGCCACATAGTCCACCTCCGCCTCGCCGCCTGCGCAGCCGGATACCAGGAACAACAGCGCCTCCACCAGGGAAAACCACCATTTTTTCATGTCCTGCACCTCCTCTGTTTTGATTGCCCTCCAACAGTACCTACATTATACCAGCCATAGCGGACGCCGTCAAGCAAAAACGCGCTTCCGCCACGGAAACCAAGATTGCGAATCAGACGCCGTGTTTCCATATATTCAAAACCATTTTGAACTGCGTACAAGCGAAAAAATCAACCTTTTTTATCCACACGCCTGTAGGGGCGGCCCGTGGCCGCCCGGGAAACCCACGCGAAACCTGCGGGCGGCCAAGGGCCGCCCCTACAAAAAAGTGCAATTTTTCCGCAAGCTTTTCAAAATTGATTTC
>JAJPXY010000156.1 GCA_021205205.1 Clostridiales bacterium | reverse complement strand
ATAGAAATCCTTTTTCGTTTTTTCACTGTCTACTTGACAGGAGGCACATCAAAACACTCCGCCGGGGGCGATTTTCCGTTTCTATAGGATTAGAACAAAAAGTGGAACCTGTCGTTGAGCAGCATCACCGCCACCCACAGAATAATCAGCACACCCGCCGCCAGCGCCAGGGCGGAGACGCCCTTTTTCCACAGCTGCGCGGCTTTGGGGAATTTCTTCCGCAGCAGGAACTCCGGCAGGAACAGGACGGAGACGATCAGCAGCACCTCCAGGGGCATCAAAAAGCCCTCCGGGAAGGTGTCCCCCAGCAGCAGGGCGAACAGCCCCACGGCCACCAGCACCACCAGCACCAGCAGCAGAGGGTACACCCTGGCCTTCCAGCCGGTCCAGCCGAAGCCCTCGGCCATGTCGGTGCCGTCCCAGAACACCTGGTTGACGATGTCCTTCTCGAAGGCCAGGTAGTCCTTGCAGACGTCCAGGAAGGGGTTCCCCGCCTGCTCCTCCCGGTGCATCTCCTCCCAGTAGTAGTCCTGGTCGAAGGTGTCCAGCTCCACCTGCTGCTGCTCCAGGCGGCGGCACAGGGTCAGCGCGCCGGTCAGCTCCTCCAACTGCTGTTTCAGGTGTTCCTCGTTTTCCGCCAGGGCGTCGGTCATGGACTGCCGCCCGTTGAGAATCTCCCGGATCTCCGCCACCGGCACCCCCAGCTTCCGCAGAATGACCACCGTCTTGAGCCGGTCCACGTCCTCCTGGCTGTAGTCCCGGTAGCGGTTTTCGTTCCGGGCCGGGAGCAGAAGCCCCTCCCGTTCGTAATAGCGGATGTTGGCGCGGTCCACGCCTAAAATCGTTTCGACCTCTTTTATTTTCATCTCGATGTCCTCCTGTCAGGCAGTTGTTCGGGACCCTTGCCGGTCCTCATGATAGGAGTTTAGTGTATGAACCAACTTCACAGTCAAGTGTTTTTTTCACTTTTTTCAAAAAATTTTCTGTGAGGTTCCTTCACTGTGGGTTCGCGTGAACAACGCTTAAAATGACAAACTCGTGTGGAGTGATTGACCGCCCCTCTTGCCTCCCCTGTGAAGCGCTGGCCGACAGGGAGGGGCGCGGCCCCGCAGGGAGAAGCGCAGCTTCGGAAGTGCCCCTTGAGGGCAGAAGTGCCGCTTGACGGCGGAGGGGTTTCCCGCTCATTGCACATTGCACATTGCTAATTGCTCATTGTTTATTGTACCACGCTCTCCGCCGCCGCACCACAAAAAACTTCGCCCCGTCCCCACCCTTCGACCGGGTTTTTGTCCCGCGTCCCGTATAATCGTCCTGTACCGCCTAAAGGGCGGCGCGGGACGTTTTTTTAGTTATCTCACAGATGCAGGCTTGCGATTTGGTGCGCAGCTCTGCTCACGATTCTGTTTTTTGCTGCCGTATGTGTAGGGGCGGCCCTTGGCCGCCCGCCATCCGCAGCACAGGCTTTCGGGCGGCCAGGGGCCGCCCCTACAGAAACGCGGGAATCCTTAATCCATACGTTGGCACAAAGGGGTAACCGTTTTTCGTTACCAAAGGGGGACAAGCGCCATGTCAATGACCTGTACCGCGAAAAACCGGGAGCTGACGGTGCGGCTCTCCGGCGAGATCGACCACCACGCCGCCCGGCAGCTGATGCTGGACCTGGACCGGGAGATCGAGAGCCGGTTCCCCCGGCGACTGGTGCTGGACCTGGCCCAGCTGACCTTTATGGACTCCTCCGGCATTGCGGTGCTGCTGCGTACCTGCCGCCGGATGCAGGAGGTGGGCGGGACGATGAAGGCCGTCAATGTGCCGCCCCAGCCCGCCAAGGTCATCCGCGCGGCCAATTTGCACAAGGTGCTGTCCGTGTCGTTTCTGCCGTGACAGGGGGTTACATATGAGACCGATCAACCAGGTAAAGATGGAATTTGACAGCCGCAGCGCCAACGAGGGCTTCGCCCGGGCGGCGGCGGCCTGCTTCGCGGCCCAGCTGGACCCCACGCTGGAGGAGCTGGGGGATGTGAAAACCGCCGTCTCCGAGGCGGTGACCAACGTCATCGTCCACGCCTACCCAGACGCCATTGGCCGGGTGCTGCTGCGGCTGCGTCTGTTTGAGGACAACACGGTGGAGATTACCGTCCGGGACCGGGGAGTGGGCATCCCCGACCTGGAAAAGGCCCGGGAGCCGATGTTCACCACCGGCGGCGCGGACCGCAGCGGCATGGGCTTCACCATTATGGAGAGCTTTACGGACGCCATGCGGGTCCGGACGGCAGTGGGCAAGGGCACCACCGTCACCATGCGGAAGAAGATCTCCGTCCGCGTCGGGCGGCCATGACGGTGGAGCAGGGCGCGCTGCTGGAGGCCGCCCAGAGCGGCGACCGGGCGGCCTGCGAGCAGATTTTGGTGGAAAACGACCGGCTCATCTGGTCGGTGGTCCGGCGCTACACCGGCCGGGGCGTGGATTTGGAGGACCTGTTCCAGCTGGGGTGCATCGGTTTTTTGAAAGCCCTCCAGGGCTACGACCCGGCCTACGGCACCCAGTTCTCCACCTACGCGGTGCCCAAAATCGCCGGGGAGATCCGCCGGTTCCTCCGGGACGACGGGGCGGTGAAGGTCAGCCGCACCATCAAGGAGCAGGCGGCCCAGGTCTGCGCCGCCCGGGAGGCGCTGCGGCGGGCGCTGGGCCGGGAACCGGCCCTCTCCGAGCTGGCGGCGGAGACCGGCCTGGAGCCGGAGGACATCGCTGCCGCAGAAAACGCCGTGGCCTCGGTGGCGTCCCTCCAGATGGAGACTGCCGACGGGCTGACGCTGGAATCGCTGCTGGGAGACGAGGGCATGGAGGAGCAGGTGCTGGAGCGGCTGTCCCTCCGGGAGGCGGTAGACCGCCTGCCCCAGCGGGAGCGGATGGTCATCCTGCTGCGCTATTACCGGGGCCTGACCCAGGAGAAAACCGCCCGCATCGTGGGGGTCAGCCAGGTGCAGGTCAGCCGCATTGAGAAAAAGGCCGTGGCGGAGCTGCGGCAGCTGTTGGAAGAATCGTGACACGGAAATCAATTTTGAGAAGCTCTTGTAAAAATTATACTTTTGTAGGGGCGGCCCGTGGCCGCCCGCAGGTTCCGCGTGGGTTTGCCGGGCGGCCACGGGC
>JAJPXY010000155.1:2562-18571 GCA_021205205.1 Clostridiales bacterium | reverse complement strand
TTCACTACCTGTTACCTATCTTACTTCACTATACACCATGGCCGCCCTGGGTAAGAAAATGTTTTTTCGGGCGGCCACGGGCCGCCCCTACAGGAAGTGCGAGAACATTTCCGGGTATTCTTTATGCGGTATGCAATCTGGTTACAAAATCAGTCCCGATACCCGTTGGGGTTGTTCTTCTGCCAGTTCCAGGAGTCCCGGCACATCTCCAGAATCCCATACTGGGCCTTCCAGCCCAACTCCCGCTCGGCCTTGGCGGGGTCGGAGTAGCAGGTGGCGATGTCCCCGGCCCGGCGGGGCTTGATGGAGTAGGGGATCTTGACGCCGCTGGCCTCCTCGAAGGCGTGAGCCACGTCCAGCACGGAATAGCCCTTGCCGGTGCCCAGGTTGTAGATGGCCAGGCCGCAGCCCTTTTCCACGGCGGCCAGCGCCTTGACGTGGCCCACCGCCAGGTCCACCACATGGATGTAATCCCGGACGCCGGTGCCGTCGGGGGTGTCGTAGTCGTCGCCAAAGACGCCCAGCTCCGGCCGCTTGCCGATGGCCACCTGGGTGATATAGGGCATCAGGTTGTTGGGGATACCGTTGGGGTCCTCGCCCATGGTGCCGGAGGGGTGCGCGCCGATGGGGTTGAAGTACCGCAGCAGCACCACGTTCCACTCCGGGTCGGCCTTCTGCATATCCATCATGATCTGCTCGATCATGCTCTTGGTCTGGCCGTAGGGGTTGGTACACTGGCCCTTGGGGCACTCCTCCGTGATGGGGATGACGGCGGGGTTGCCGTACACGGTGGCGGAGGAGGAGAAGATGATGTTCTTGCAGCCGTGGTTGCGCATGACATCCAACAGCACCAGCGTCCCGGCGATGTTGTTGTCGTAATACTCCAGCGGCTTTGCCACGGACTCGCCCACGGCCTTCAGCCCGGCGAAGTGGATGCAGCAGTCAAACTGATGCTCCTCCATGACACGGGTCAGCCCTTCCCGGTCCCGGATGTCCACCTGATAGAAGTGGACGGCCTGGCCGGTGATGGCGGTCACCCGCTGGATGGATTTCTCAGAGGCATTATAGAGGTTATCCACCACCACGACCTGGTGGCCCGCCTGCTGCAGCTCGATGACGGTGTGGCTGCCGATGTACCCGGCGCCGCCGGTGACTAAGATTTTCATATCCGTTTCCTCCAATAAGTTCAAAAATAGGGGGACGGCGTTCCCGTCTCTTGTTTCTTTTGCTATCTTACAACAAGCACGGCGGCGTGTAAATAGTTTTTTGAGGCGAAAAACAAGCAAATTTTATCGTTGGCGGACAGGAAAAAGGAAGCTAAGATCGAACCCACCCGTTTGTAAAGTCATGCAAACGGTAAATGCAGCACGTAATGCCAGGAACCACAAAGCGAACGGCTAAAAGCTATGGATAGCCAGATTCCGTTATTCCGTCCTCAGCATTTATCAGCATATGCAAATCCGCCGGTACATAGGGCGAATCCCAAAACGAACATAGTTCCTTTGTCTGCGGATTTAATAGAAGCGAGATTTGGAAATCCCCCATGCCCTTCCCAAGGCGCTGATGCAGTTCCATATCTGGACGGCTCAGGGCAGGCGTCAGTTCATTTGGATGGGTATGGGCAAACCCCAGCAACTCAAAGTCTTCCTCAAACAGCTGATAAATTTCATCCACATCGTTTCTGCGCGTATTCATGATTGCTATTTCTTCCAACACCTTATGATAGCTTTGCTCCGAAAACCATGCTTCCTTCTCTCCCCGTTTCTCCAGAAAAACGGGAATCAGACATTCCACATAGGCGGCGTCCCCCGACCTGTGTCCGGCCAACGCCGCCATCAGTTCATGCCGGTTGCGCGGATGTCTTTTTCCCCATGCAAAATAATGAAAAAACTCTCCGGCAGCCGAAGGGGTAAATACAATGGTTCTTCCCGAAGTACTTCCGTATGAGATCCGAATCCCTTTCATCGGTCCATCGGCTTTTAAAAGAGAAATCATTTCCCGTGGAATTTCAAATTTTTCAGCTTTCACAGCTTCCGGGAAATAATCCCTGAAGCAGAACAAAGGTAGCCGCCTGTCAAAATCCCATGTATGCAGGCTGTCGCCGCCGCACCGCGGCCATGCCTCACAACGGCTGCATTTTTCATTCATGCAGCGGTTCTCGTCGCGAAACCATTGAAACCCGTTTTCCCATATGTCTACAAGACTGTCCTTTCGCACATTTCCCTGAATCAGCGCCGGTATCCGTGGGACATTGGGGCAGACATAAATATCGCCGTTTGCCAGAATCGATGCCACATGACGCCCTGTTTCACAGTGAAAATGATTCTCACGATAAAGATTGTCAAATTTCCCAAAATAATGACTACAGCTTGCCGTTATTTTCAGTTTCCCATTAAACTGATATGCACTCATAAAGTCAAAATACTGCTGTAATTCTTTTTTCCCCAGGCAAAGGTCTGCTGTTTTGTCTTTGGCCCGCCCGATGGGGTCAACCGGCGTCACCCGCCATGAATCCGGTTCAAGTTCCAGAAGAAATTCATAGAGCTTCGGCAATTCACTGATATTCTTCCGACTCACTACCGTTGTCACCTGAATATGGTCAAGAAAATTTGCCTCTTTCAACCGCCTGATGGCTTTCACAGCCTTCCCAAACCCATCAGGAAGCCTGCGCATGGCATTGTGCATTTTTTCCATACCGTCAAGGCTGACTGAAATCGTCTTCATTCCGCTTCGCCGCATATCCGCTACTGCATCATCATCTATCAAAGTACCGTTTGTAACCATGCCCCATGGAAACCCCAGTGAAGCTGCGTATTCCATAACCGAAAACAGGTCTCTGCGAAGCAGCGGTTCGCCGCCGGTCACATTGATCATAATCATATGCGGATCATAAGCCTCTGCAAGCTCAGCCAACGCACGCCGGATATAACTGCTCTCTGCCTCATCACTTGCAATGGTTCCACAACGGCTGCCGCAAAATTCACAATACGCATTGCAGCGAAGCGTTGTTTCCCAGAATAAAGTGCGCAGCGGGTATCCACTTCTATCCCCCATGCGATTTCCCGTAGTCTCAGTCATAATCAATAACTTCAATCCTTTTTCTGTCCAATAATTTGGAAAATTCAATCATATCCGCATTCGGGCAACCATACAAAACTGCTCCTGGTTCTAAATCTCTCAAAAGTCGCTGCCGTTCCTCCAGCCAACGTTCCCTCTCTATCCCTTTCTGCGTTCTGAAGATCAAATATGTTTTTCCAATACAGAGCTCATCACGGTCCTTCAGCAGCCTGCTCTTTGAAATAAGTTCACCGTTTACTTTTACCGTGTGTAGCATCCGTGTTCTAACAGAAAATTCATCTTTCGTTTCATCATAGTTGATCACGCAATGCCTTTTCCGTGACACCTTCGCATCCTCTGGCAACAAAATATCGCCTTTTACTCGGCCGACCTCATTATGTCCCGCATGAATGGGTAAAGATGTGCCTTGCAGCTTACCATGCACATAAATCAAACAGCCTTTCGCTGACGCCGTAATATTGTCTGAATTTATCTTTTGCTGCATATCTGTTCCCCTCGACCATAAGATCTACGCATCTTGTACATTTTAACCTTCGCACAACAATTCTCGCGTTATTCTGCCCTCTGTCTTAGTACTATCTGACTGTATTGTAGCATTGAGGGAAACAAGTCTGCCCAACTTGTTTCCGTTTGATTGGATAGGCGATGTACATGATGCGTGAATCGGTCGCGGATGGTTCCCTGGCAAATGTGTCGTTTCCCGACGGCGTTCCGGGCAGCGGCTATGGCTGCAAACCCGTTCATTGCTAAATATCCCTTTTCTCAGCCATGTGCAAGAAACCCCTCCGCAACCGCCTAAAGGCGGAGGTGGAGGGGTGGTTAATTACGAAACGATGGTTCTCTATAGAAAACTTGTACTATACTGGGCAAAAAGCCGACCAAGCGACAAGCACTGGCTACTAATAGCTAATAGCTAACGGCTAACAGCTCACTTCACCAGCGGGGAGGGATACAGCCCCTCGTCGGTCTTGCGCTGGAGCGCCGCCACCACGCCGGGGCGGTCGGCCTTATAGGTCACGCCATACCACTTATCCCGGCTGGAGAGAACCTTGATGTCCGCCATGCCCCGCTGGAGCATTTCGGTGACGGTCAGAGGCAGGAAGAACTCGCCCTTCAAGGGGTTCTCCACCAGAGCCTTGTCCAGGAAGGCGGGGAACTCCACCTCCAGCTCCCGGACGAAGCTGGGCCGGAAGCACCACAGGTTCATGGAGACCAGGGTGTCCTGGTCCAGGTCGGACCAGGTGGCTCCGCCGTCCAGGGTGGTGCGGATGCCGCCGGGGTAGGTCTCGATTTGGGTGTGTTCGGTCACGCGGGTCAGGCAGCCGTTTTCGTCCAGGTCGCACACGCCCCGGGCCACGCTGCCGCTTTCGGTGACGGTGTTTTTCAGCCAATAGCCCACCATGGCGTAGTGGCATTTGTCCGTCTCGTCGTCGGTGCTGCTCAGGAAGTCATAGGCCGCCTGGAACGCCTCCGGCCCATAGTAGTCGTCGGAGTTGATGACGGCGAAGGGGGCGTCCAGCACCTCCTTGGCGCACAGCAGCGCGTGGCTGGTGCCCCAGGGCTTCACCCGCCCCTCGGGAATGGAATAGCCCGCGGGGAGCATATCCAGCTGCTGGAATGCATAGCGCACCTCCATATAGCTGGCCACCCGGCTGCCCACGGTGGCCTTGAACGCCTCCTCGATCTCGTGCTTGATGATAAAGACCACCGTCTCGAACCCCGCCCGGTGGGCGTCGTAGATAGAGTAGTCGATAATAAATTCGCCGTTAGGCCCCACCGGGTCCATCTGCTTCAGGCCGCCGTACCGGCTGCCCATACCGGCGGCCAGCACCGCCAAAATTGGTTTGTTCATCTTTTTTCCTCCAAAATCGTCTCAACCGTCCCGCCCGGGACGAGCTTTCGTTTGGTTTATAACGGGGTGTGGCATATAGGGGAATGCTACACTTTTGTCAGTATATCACAGCTTTTCAGCCCTGACAACCGTCCGTTTGTCCAAACAATTTTGCAAACAGCGGGAAACCATAGGGCGAAAGGCCCGTTTATGCGCGAAATTAACGGAAGATTTACAAAGAAATCCGCCGCCGCTCTTGCTTTTCCCGCAAAATCAGGTATACTTTTCAATAGTATCACTTCTGAAAGAGTATGAGGGGAGCTTTTTATGAATCACTTTACCTACTGCGTTCCCACCAACGTGATCTTTGGCGCGGGAACGGTTTCCCAGGTGGGACAGGCCGTGGCCCAGTGCGGCGGAACCCATGTGCTGGTCCTCTACGGCGGGGGCAGCGTCCTCCGCAACGGCACGCTGGACAAGGTCATCGCCTCGCTGGAGGCGGCCGGGCTGCGCTGCGACGTGGAGGGCGGCATCCAGCCCAATCCCCGGCTGGCCCTGGCCCAAAAGCTGACCGACCAGTACCAGACCTCCGGCATCGACTTCCTGCTGGCGGTGGGCGGCGGCAGCGTGCTGGATACCGCCAAGGCCGTAGCCATGGGCCTTTACGGCGGCAGCCCTGTGTGGGACTACTTCGACCGCACCCGCCCCGTCACCGGGGAACTGCCTGTGGGCAGCGTGCTGACCATTGCCGCCGCCGGCAGCGAGACCAGCGACTCCGCCGTGCTGACCAACGAGGAGCTGCACACGAAGCGGGGCTGCTCCACCCCCCACAACCGGCCCCGGTTCGCCATCATGGACCCGGAGCTGACCTATACGCTTCCCCCTTATCAGACCGCCTGCGGCGTGACAGACATCATGATGCACACACTGGAGCGCTACTTCGCCCCCGACGCCGGGCAGAACCAGATGACCGACGGTATCGCCGAGGCGCTGCTGCGCAACGTGATGGAAAACGGCCTGATCGCCATGACCGAGCCGGAGAACTACCAGGCCCGCAGCGAGATCATGTGGTGCGGCAGCCTGAGCCACAACGACCTGACCGGACTGGGCCGGGCCAAGGACTTCTCCGTCCACCAGCTGGGCCACCAGCTCAGCGCCGTGTATGACCTGGCCCACGGGGCCAGCCTCTCCGCCATGTGGCCCCACTGGGCCAAGTACGTCTGCCGCCACGACATGGCCCGCTTCGCCAACCTGGGCCGGAAGGTGCTGGGCCTGCGCAGCGAAGACGACGAGACCTGCGTCCTGGCAACCATCCGGGGCTTTATGGACTACTGGCACACCCTGGGAATGCCCGTCTGCCTGGGGGACTGCATCGGCGTCCAGACCGAGGCCACCCTCAAGTCCCTGGCCAGGGGCTGCTCCTACCAGGGCACCCGGACCATCGGCGCGTTTGTGCCGCTGGACCAGGACGATATGCTGGAAATCTACCGCATGGCCAACATCTGAGCCGTGTTCGGATATGTGGTGGCCAACCAGGCCCTTTTGAACGACGAACAGGTGGACCACTACCGGGCGGTCTACTGCGGGCTATGCCGGGCCATCGGGCGGCGGCACGGTCAGCTCTCCCGCCTCTGCCTGACCTACGACATGACCTTCCTGGTGCTGCTGCTGGACAGCCTGGAGGAACCGGACCTGACCACCGGGAAAAAGGGCTGCCTCGCCCACCCGGTGGGCAAGCAGAACTGGCGGCAGAGCAGGTGGACCGACTACGGGGCGGACATGAACGTGGCCCTGGCCTACTACAACTGCCTGGACGACTGGCACGACGACCACAACGTGGCCAAGTACGCCTGCGCCCAGGCCCTCCGCCCGGCCTGCCGGGACATCCGGGAGCGGTGGCCGGACCAGTGCCGCCAAATGGAGGAGAGCCTGGAGCGGCTGGGCGCGCTGGAGCGGGAGCGCTCCGCCAGCCTGGACGACACCTCCAAGTGCTTCGGCCAGCTGATGGCCGGGCTGTTCGCCCCCCAGGGGGGCTACTGGCAGCCCACTCTGGAGCGCATGGGGGACTGGCTGGGCCGGTTCATCTATGTGATGGACGCGGTGCTGGACGAAGAAAGCGACCAGAAAAAGGGCCGCTACAACCCGGTGACCGCCTTCCGGGAGACCAACGGCGGCTTCGAGCCGCTGCCGGTGCTGGAGATGCTCATCGGGGAGAGCACCCTGGCCTTTGAGAAGCTGCCCCTGGAGCAGGACCTGGACCTGCTCCGCAACATCCTCTATTCCGGCGTCTGGACCCAGTGGGTAAATCAGCAGAAGAAAGCACAAAAAGCGCAACAGGAGGAATCCACCGAACCATGATCGACGATCCTTATAAAGTATTGGGGGTAACTCCTGACACGCCGCCGGACGAGATCAAAAAGGCTTACCGGAAACTGGCCAAGAAGTACCATCCCGACCTGCACCCCAACGACCCGGAGTGCGCCCGGAAGATGAACGAGATCAACGCCGCCTACGACCAGATCAACAACCCCCAGAAGTACCAGCGGCAGCAGCCCAACTATAACAACAACAGCAGCTCCGCCTACTCCGACCCCTTCCGGAGCTATCAGCAGCAGTACCAGCGCCGCACCACCTACGACACCCGGCAGGACAGCCCGGAGTTCCAGTCTGCGTGGCACTTCGTCCAGGCGGGCAGCTACCAGGACGCGCTGAACGTGCTGAACCGGATGGACGCCGAAGAGCACAACGCCCGGTGGTATTACCTGAGCGGACTGGCCAACTCCGGCCTGGGCAACAAGATTTTGGCCGTGCAGCAGCTCCAGCAGGCGGTCCGCCTGGACCCCAACAACGCGGAGTACCAGATGGCCTTGCAGCAGGTGCAGATGGGCGGGCAGTTCTACCAGCAGCAGAACGCCGACTTCTGCACCATGGGCGGTCACCGCAACTGGTGCCTGTACCTGTGCCTGATGAACCTGCTGTGCAACTGCTGCGGCAGTTCCTGTTGTGGCGGCAGCGGCTACTATGGCGGCTACGGCGGCTATTACGGCGGGCCGGGGGGATTTACCTGATAATAATTTGCAATTAGCAATGTGCAATGTGCAATTACCGTGATTTCGGGCGATTCCTTTGAATCGGCCTTGTCAGTGATTCAAAGGAATATCAAAATTTGACTACCTCTTTGAATTAGCCTTTTCGATTATCCAGCTGAAAACCCCTCCGCCACCGCCTGCGGTGGCGGAGGGGTTCCTAACGCGTGGCTGATTCAAAAGGATAACCAGATACCAAAGATGAAAAAACCGTGGTTAAACTGTTGTTTTCCCCGGTTTTTCCTGTAAATTTATAAGGTTGACGAAATCATACAAATTCCAGGTAAAAATCCCCACCCACGCCAACGGCGCAGGTGGGGAAATCACACTCAGGTAAACGGCTCATTGCGCATTGCACATTGCACATTGCTAATTGCTAATTGAAGCGGCCTGTACTACATGGCTCACCAATACCGAGGTGGTCACGGCCCCCACCCCGCCGGGTACCGGCGTGATGGCCTCCACCACCGGCTCCGCCTGGTCGAAGCACACGTCGCCCCGGAGCTTGCCGTCCGCGTCTACGTGGATGCCCACGTCCACCACCACCTGGCCGGGACGGAGACAGTCGCCGCCGATGGCGCCCATTTTGCCCATGGCCACCACCACCACGTCCGCTTCCCGGCAGAGGTTGGGCAGGTCCCGGGTGCGGGAGTTGCACATGGTCACGGTGGCGTTGCGCTTGTCCAGCAGCATGGCCGCGGGCTTGCCCACCACCAGGCTGCGGCCCACAACCGTCACCCGCTTGCCGGAGAGGTCGATGCCGTAAAAGTCCAAAATCTCCGCGCAAGCCTGGGCGGTGCAGGGAGGGAAGCCCACGGGTGCATTGGTGAACACCCCGGCCAGGGACAGGTCGGTGACGCCGTCCACGTCCTTCTCCGGGGCCAGGGCGGCGCGGACCTGCCGGTCGTCCATCTGGGGCGGCAGGGGCCGGAACAGCAGGCAGCCGTGGAGGGCCGCGTCCCGGTTGATTTTGTCGATGACCGCCAGCAGCTCCTCCTGGGTGGCCTGCGCGTCCAGCACAAATTTTTGCACGGCCACGCCCAGGCTCTCGCAGCGTTTGACCACTCCCCGCTCGTAGGAGAGGTCGTCCTCCCGCTCCCCCACCCGGACCACGGCCAGCGTGGGGACAATGCCCCGGGTGTTCAGCTCCTCACAAAGCGCCTGGGTGCGCCGGTTCAGCGCCGCCGCCACGGGCGCGCCCTTTAAAATGGTTGCCATGTTGTCTCTCCATCTTCTCTTTTTGTTGTTATCGGGCAAAAAACGCTTCGACCAGGCCGAGTGCGCCCACGATATAGGGGAATATCGTCAGCTGAAACACCTTGTTGGCGTCGAACAGCGACGCGCCCGTCCACGTCTGGAAGATGCTGTTCAGTTCGGTCAGCGACCCGTTGATGGCTGTGTTCATCCAGAACAGCAGCCCAAGGACCGCCACAGCGAACAGCGTCGTCAGCAGTCCCACAAAGACGCCCATCGGCCTGCTGCCCCGCTTGCCCAGCACCACAAGCAGCACATAGACCACTTGCAGCAGGACCAGCGCACCGATGGCCACGAGCACCCCCAGCGTCACCAGGTCAAACCGCTCGAACCCGGTCAGGTCGAACAGCTCCATCTCTATGCCCAAAGCCGAAATGCTCTCCTGCACCTCCGACAACGTGTTTTCCAGGGCCAAAACCATTTTGCGGAACTCCGCGATGGAATACGAGACGCCCAACAGCTCCACTGTCACCCACTTCTGGAACAGCAGCACCGCCGAGGCGATGCCCGCCGCCACGGACAGCACGGAGCAGAGGATGAAGGAGACCGCAGCCCCTCCGGCGCTTCTTTTTTTCGTTGCCATAGTTGTTTTTCCTCCTTTTTTCTCTTGTTTCTGGAAGGTAATACCATGCTGACAAAATGGTTGCGCAGGGACAAACCCTGTCTCGCCGCAAGGCGACGGCAACAGGCCGATTCCCTCATAATTGCACATTGCTCATTGCTCATTGCAAATTGTCAATACCGGTACGTCCGCAGCCCCCCGCTGACCTGTTCAAACACCTTGTCCGCCTTGGGCTGGTAGTTGCTGAGCAAAATGTCCGCCTCCAGATTCAGCTGATTGGCCCGGTTCCGGTTTTTCATGGCCTTTGTGTTGATGAACACGTTCAGGCTGGCGGCCTGGAGGGCCGCCTTGCACAGCACAGCGGCGCACCCCGCATCGGAGACCGCCATCACGCTGCCCTTTTCGGCGTATTCCTCAATTAAATCCAGCGCGTCGCAGCAGCGCATCATGATCTTCATGGGGACGGCGCAGGCGTCCTCCAGCGCGGCCTCCATCACCTGCTCCTTGTGGGCGATCTCCTCCGGGGTGGACTTGGGCAGGCCGTAGGCCCGGGACAGGGGGGCGAAGGCCTCCGCGTCCGCCGTGACCAGCTCCTCCAGCTCCCGGCGGAGGGTCTCCGCCTTTGCGTTGAGCCGCTGGATGTCCGCCTCCACGGCGGCGTACTTCTTCTTGCCGGTGGTCAGGCTGCCCACCATGTTGCCCAGGGCCACGCCCAAAGCCCCCACCAGGGCGGCCGCACCGCCGCCGCCGGGCACCGGCGCTTTCCCGGCCAGCTCCTCCAGGAACTGGCCGCAGGTTTTTTCTGTCATCTGTTCCATGTGTAAACCTCACTCTCCGTGATAAACCCGTCCAGCCGCAGGTCGTGGGCCTCCACAGCGGCCCGTTCCACCTGCTGGCACTGGAAGGCCACCCCCAGCTTCACCGCCCGGCTGCACCGGGCCAGGTAGCGGTCGTAGTAGCCCTTGCCCATGCCCACCCGGCGGCAGGCCGGGTCTAAGGCGGTGCAGGGGACCAGCACCAGGTCCAGCGCCTCCGGCGGCACCACCAGGGAATGTGCCAACACCGGGGCGCGGATGCCGTAGGCCCCCGTCTCCCAGCCCTCGGGACCCAGAGGGACCGCCGCCGCCATCTGGCACTCCGGCAGGCACACCGGCCACGCCAGCCGCTTGCCCGCCGCCGGGAGCAGCGGGTCTAAGCTGGCCTCCGCCCGGAAGGCCGCGTAGAGCAGCACCGACTCCGCCTGCCGGAAGGCGTCCAGCCCGGCGATTTTTTCGCAGATGCGGCGGCTGTACTCCGCCCGCTCCCCAGCGGGGAGGGCGTTCCGGGCCTGGATGCCCCGCTTTCGCTGGGCCTGTTTTTCGGTTAAAACCATTTGTGCGTCCAACAGCACCGCTCTCCCTCCGCATTTTTCACATTTATTCTAACAGCTATCCGGAAAAATGCAAGCCGTTTGTCACATCTTCTTCTTGAGAAAGAGGCGGAAATCTGGTATATTACTGGGAGCAAGCGTACAAACTGTCTTTTTGGAGGGAAAAACTATGTACCAGGAAATGCAGGACTCCATCGGGCTGATCCAATCCGTTGACCCGGAAGTCGCCCAGGCCATGGGCCGGGAGCTGAACCGTCAGCGGGAAAACATCGAGCTGATCGCCAGCGAAAACATCGTCTCCCCCGCCGTCATGGCGGCGATGGGCAGCGTCCTCACCAATAAATACGCCGAGGGCCTCCCCGGCAAGCGCTATTACGGCGGCTGCATGTATGTGGACCAGGTTGAGAACATCGCCATCGAACGGGCCTGCAAGCTCTTCGGCGCGAAGTATGCCAACGTCCAGCCCCACTCCGGCGCGCAGGCCAACCTGGCCGTCTACTTCGCCCTGCTGGACGTGGGCGACACCGTCATGGGCATGGACCTGTCTCAGGGCGGCCATCTGACCCACGGCTCCCCGGTGAATATGTCCGGCAAGAACTACAACTTCGTCTCCTACGGCGTGGACGACAACGGCTTCATCGACTACGGCGAGGTGGCCAAGGCGGTGAAAAAGGTGCGGCCCAAGCTGGTCGTGGCGGGCGCGTCCGCCTATCCCCGGGCCATCGACTTTGAGAAGCTGGCGGAGATCGCCCACGGCTACGGCGCTTACCTGATGGTGGACATGGCCCACATCGCCGGTCTGGTGGCGGGCGGCGTCCACCAGAACCCCGTCCCCTACGCCGACGTGGTCACCACCACCACCCACAAGACCCTCCGCGGTCCCCGGGGCGGCCTGATTTTGACCAACAACGAGTATCTGGCCAAGCGCATCAACTCCGCCGTGTTCCCCGGCACCCAGGGCGGCCCGCTGGAGCATATCATCGCCGCCAAGGCCGTGTGCTTCGGGGAGGCGCTGAATCCCTCCTTTAAGGAGTACGCCCAGAAGATCGTGGAGAACGCCCAGGCCCTGGCCGAGGGCCTGACCGCCCGGGGCGTCAAGCTGGTCTCCGGCGGCACCGACAACCACCTGCTGCTGGTAGACCTGAAAGACGAGGACGTCACCGGCAAGGAGCTGGAGGCCCGGCTGGACAGCGTCCACATCACCGCCAACAAGAACACCGTCCCCGGCGAGAAGCGCAGCCCCTTCGTCACCTCCGGCGTCCGGCTGGGTACTCCCGCCGCCACCACCCGGGGCATGGGCGTGGCCGAGATGAAGGTCATCGCCGACTGCATCGCCGACTGCATCTTCTGCTACGAGGAGAAGAAGGACGACATTTCCGAGCGCGTCCTGGCCCTGACCAAGCAGTTCCCGCTGTACGAGTAAGCAAGGCATTTTTCGTTAAAAAAGCACCCGGATTCAGGGTTTCCCCTGCTTCCGGGTGCCTTTTCTGCGGTTTATATCCGGTTTTCGTTGCCCCAGACACAGAGCTGGTCTAAGACGTTCATCAGGGAGCGGCCACGCTCCGTGAGCGAATACTCCACCTTGGGGGGTATCTGCGGGTACTCCCTGCGGAGGATGAGGCCGTCTGCCTCCAGCTCTTTCAGATTTTGGCTCAGGGTCTTGTCCGCCACGTTTTTCAGATACCGCCGCATCTGGTTGAACCGCACCGGCTCATATTCCATCAGGCAGTACAAAATCACAGGCTTATACTTGCCGGAAATCAGCGACAGAGTGTAGCTATAGCCGGTTTCGGCAAAGTCGGCAGTCTCGATGTTCTTCTGTTCCATGCTTACCTCCCGGTAAGTACCTAACAAAAATGTTGGTACTTGCGCTTTTCCTGATGCTATGATAGCATAGGCGCAGACAAAACACAAGGAGGTCTTTTCCATGAAAAAGGACATCAAAGCCACAGAGTCCATCTTCCCCATGCCGGTGCTGATGATCGCCACCTACAACGAGGACGGCAGCGTCAACGTGATGAACGCTGCCTGGGGTACCATGCGGACCCGGAACCAAATCATCCTCAAGCTGTCGGAGCCGCACAAGACGGTGCAGAACATCAAGGCCCGGAACGCCTTCACCGTCAGCATTGCCGACGCCGCCCATGTGACGGAGGCGGACTACTTCGGCGTGGTCTCCGGCAACGACACGCCGGACAAGTTCGCCAAAAGCGGCCTGACCGCGCAAAAGTCCAGCCGGGTGGACGCGCCGGTCATCAATGAGTTCCCCCTGTGCATGGAGTGTGAGTTCATCGAGTACCAGTCCGGCGAATACGGCTGCGGGGTCATCGGCAAGGTGGTCAACACCCTGGCCGACGAATCCGTTCTGGACGGGGATCAGGTGGACATCGAAAAGGTGGCCGCCATCGCCTTTGACCCCTACACCCACGGGTATTATAAGGTCACCCAGCGGGTGGGAGAGGCGTTCCAGGACGGGCTGAAATTGAAGTAATCGTCTGATTCTTCCCTCTGCTCCCCTCGCCGCAAGGCGATAGCAGAGCGTCCGTTTCCTCCCTAATTGCTCATTGCACATTGCTCATTGCAAATTGATTCCGGAGGTCTCCATGGACATCACAGCGCTGCAATTTGTCATCGTCTGCCCCCTGATCTTCCTGGCCGGGTTCGTGGACGCGGTCGCCGGAGGCGGCGGGCTGATTTCCCTGCCCGCCTATATGCTCGCCGGGCTGCCGGTACATATGGCCATCGGCACCAACAAGCTCAGCTCCGGCATGGGCACAGCCCTGACCACCTGGCGGTACTCCCGGAGCGGCTACATCCCCTGGCGGCAGGCCGGACTGTGCGTGGTCTGTGCCCTCATCGGCTCCAGCGCCGGGGCCAACCTGGCGCTGCTCATCAGCGATAGGTTCTTCAAGGTCATCATGCTGTTCATCCTGCCGCTGTCCGCCTTTTATGTGCTGCGCTACAGCGCGCTGGATGTTCAAAAAGCCCCCTACAGTGAGAGAAAAACCGTCCTTTTGAGCATGGCGGCGGCGGTGGTCATCGGGGCCTACGACGGCTTTTACGGCCCGGGGACGGGGACCTTCCTCATCCTGCTGCTGACCGCCGTGGCCCATATGCCGCTCCAGTCCGCCAACGGCGTGTCCAAGGTCATCAACCTGACCACGAATCTCGCCGCCCTGGCGGTCTATGTGATGAACGGCAAGGTGATTTTCGTCCTGGGCCTGGCGGCGGGGTGTTTCAGCCTGGCGGGGAACTACATCGGCACCCGCTTCTTCGACAAGGGGGGCGCGAAGGTGGTCAAGCCGCTGATGCTGGCGGTGCTGACACTGTTCTTCGTCAAAATCTGCGCGGATTTGATGGCATAACATAGCATGAGCAGGAAAAAGGCAGCCAAAAAAGGAATGCCTACTGCTCCACCAACAACCGGTTGGCAAAGCTGTTCAGCGCCTCGCAGGGTTCATATTCGCAGCGGTACCCCACCCCGTCGATGATGAGAAACGGGTTGTAGGCATTCACCTCCAGGGTGGTCCCGTCCGCCAGCGTCAGGGAGAACACGCAGCCCTGGCCCATGTATTCGGTATAGGAGTTGTCCTTCCGGTAAATCACCACGGCGTTCAGGTCGGCTGCCAGCTCCTCCACCGCTTCGATTTCTATCGTTTCACCCGGCGGCGTCAAGGTGACGGACGCCGCCGTGATGTCCTCCGCCGAAAGGTTCTTGAAGGGCCGCCGCCCCCATGTCCCCGACAGCGCCAGCACAGCGGCTCCCACTGCCACGGCGCAGACGAGGACCAGGAGGGCAATTCTTTTCTTTTTCATGGTGAGGCTCCTTTCTTCTGTGAGGGGAGGAGCGCACCGAAATCAGTTATACGCTTCCCTGTCTCCAATGCGCCCGCTCTTTTCCTGGCAGACGGCCTGGTAGAAGGCGGCGTTGGTCAGTTGCTGGTAAGGGGTCACGTAGAAGATGCCCACCAGTCCCAGGGTGACAGTGCTGAGAAGGTCCCAGCCGAAGAAGGAAAGATCCAGCACGAAGGCCCGCCACTTGTTGCCGTACATCAAATCGGCGCTGGCGGCAAAGACCTCCTTCCGGCTCATCTCCGGGCACTCGGCCAGCAGATAGGGAACCATCCGGTACTCGTAGGCCTTGACGATGCCGGGGAAAACCAGCAGCAGCGACCACAGAGCGATCTTCACGTCCCGCAGCAGCATGGTCGTGACGGTGGTTTTATAATTGCTGTCGAAGGCGCAGAGCACCTCCCGCACCTTGGCGGGGAACCGCAGGTTCACCAGGAAGAACCGGTGCGCGCCTACCGCCAACGGGTTCAGCACGAAAATCTCCAGCACGAACACCACCGCCAGCGCAATGACCGCCGCCACGCCGACGAAGATGCCAAAGACGGAGAAATTGCCTGCAGTATCGTCAATGATGCCCGCATAGGGGTCGATGTCGTCCCCATAGTAGTCAAAATAGATCTCCATGTCGTCAGTGTAGCCGTAGTCGTAGTAGTCGTTGACATAATTGTCGGTGGTTGAGGAGATGGCATTGGACGCGGTGCTGCCTGCGGTCGCGCCGGTGCTGCCGCCGTTGATGAACAGAATGAGCAGCCCAACCAGCACCAGCTTCCAGTAGTTGGTGTGCAGGGACGCCTTGGCCTGCATTTTTAAAGATTCTCTTGTCCGCTTCATAGTACGGGCCTCCTTTTTTTGGTTTGGGTTCTCTCTTTGAATCAGCCTTGATACCTTTGCCCCCAAAATGTTATGCTACACCTGTAGGGGCGGCCCGTGGCCGCCCCCAACCCCCCAGGAGGTGGCGGGGGGGCCCCGCACCCCCC
>JAJPXY010000155.1:0-2552 GCA_021205205.1 Clostridiales bacterium | reverse complement strand
ACCTTTCCCCCCAAAATTTTTTTTCTCCACGTGTCGGGGGGCCCCTGCCCCCCCCTAAACCCGCTCTGGGGGGGCGGGGGCCCATGGGCCGCCCCTACAGGAACTGTGTAGACTGGTCAGGCTGGCAGAAAGAGATAGCCAGTTTTTTGACAGCGCCCCACGTCCAGCGGGAACCAGACAGAAAACGCTGCCTATCGTCATAACAATCATAGCACAGTTAAGGGGGGAAGTAAATGAAAAACAGGTTAAATTTCGGTAACAGAACCTTTACAAATGGTTACGAAACCTGTCCCAAAGGCGCAAATTGGCTCTTGACAAACCGTGCCTTTTTCCCTTATAATATCTTCCTGTAAACGCAGAAAGACTGCGAAGGGAAAAAAGACCCTGTTCAGCCATTGCAGAGAGCCGCCGGTGGGTGCAAGGCGGCGTGGAGGCAGGGGGATAACTGTTCCCGGAGTTGACCGCCCGAACCGCTTGCGCAGTAGGGCGATACGGCTGGACCCCGTTACCGGTCCGGGCCTTGTTAGAGGCTGCTGAGGGCCGTTGTGTGACCAACGGCTGAACCAGGGTGGTACCACGTTATGGTTTTGTAACGTCCCTGACCTTCTCGGAGGGTCGGGAGGCGTTTTTTCATGCCCTTCCCATCCCTCATATCTCAGTTTTGGAGGAGTTTTCACTATGCACGGCTACGAAAAGTACATTCCCTTTGTCCCCCAGCCCATCGAGAACCGCACCTGGCCGGGCAACACCATCACCAAGGCCCCCATCTGGTGCTCCGTGGACCTGCGGGACGGCAACCAGGCCCTCATCGACCCCATGAACATGGACGAAAAGCTGGAGATGTTCCATATGCTGGTGGACGAAATCGGCGTGAAAGAGGTGGAGATCGGGTTCCCCTCCGCCTCCGATACCGACTATGACATCTGCCGGGAGCTGATCGAGGGGGGCCACATCCCCGACGACGTGACCATCCAGGTGCTGGTCCAGGCCCGTCCTCACCTCATCAAAAAGACCTTCGAGGCCATCCAGGGGGCCAAGCACGTCATCTTCCACTTCTACAACTCCACCTCTACCCTCCAGCGGGAGGTGGTGTTCCACACCGACGTGGCGGGGGTCGAACAAATCGCCGTTGACGCCGCCGATTTGATTTACGAAATGGCCCAGCCCGTCATCGCCTCCGGCGTGGACCTGCGCTATGAGTACTCCCCCGAGTCCTTCATGGGCACCGAAATGGACGCGGCGGTGGAGATCTGCGCCGCCGTGCTGGACCACCTCCACGCCGACGAGGACCACAAGGTCATCCTGAACCTGCCCACCACGGTGGAGAACTGTATGCCCAACCAGTTCGCCGACGAGATGGAATACTTCATCCGCAAGCTCCCCGGCCGGGAGCGGGCCATCATCTCCCTGCACCCCCACAACGACCGGGGCTGCGGCGTGGCCACCACCGAGGCCGGCCTGCTGGCCGGGGCCGAGCGGGTGGAGGCCTGTCTCTTTGGCAACGGCGAGCGCACCGGCAACGTGGATATGATCACCGTGGCCATGAATATGTACGTCCAGGGGGTGGACCCGGAGCTGGACCTGAGCCACATGGAGCGCATCATCGAGATGTACGAGCGCTGCACCAAGATGAAGGTGCCGGAGCGGCAGCCCTACGCCGGGGACCTGGTGTTCACCGCCTTTTCCGGCAGCCACCAGGACGCCATCAACAAGGGCTTCAACTACATGGAGGAGACCGGTACTGACAAGTGGATGGTCCCCTACCTCCCAATCAACCCGGAGGACCTGGGCCGCACCTACGAACCGGTGCGCATCAACTCCCAGTCCGGCAAGGGCGGCGCGGCCTTCATCATGCACCACAAGTTCGGCTTCGACCTGCCCAAGGCCATGCACCCGGAGTTCGGCGCGGTGGTCCAGGCGGAGTCCGACCGGCGCGGCGTAGAGCTGAAGCCGGAGACCATCTACCGCCTGTTCGAGCAGGAGTATCTCAAGGTGGACGGCCCCTATCGCCTCATCAGCAACAAGCTGGGCGCAACGGTGGAGAACGGCGTGGCCCACTCCCACTTCTACGGCAAGCTCCAGCACAAGGACACCATCTTTGAGGTCATCGGCAACGGCAACGGCCCCATCGACGCCTTCTTCAACGCCATCCACGGGGAGCGGATGGACCGCTACCAGTTCATCGACTACAAGGAGCACGCCATCAGCCAGGGTTCCGACTCCATGGCCGTGGCCTATATCCAGCTGCGCAACCAGGACGGCGTGGACATCTTCGGCGTGGGCATGGACCACAACATCTCCATGGCCTCCATCAAGGGCATCCTCTGCGCCATCAACCGGGGCAAGGCCCTGGAGCACAAGCTGGAGGCGGAGGCCGCCGCCAAAGCCTCCGAGGCGTAAGCTCCCCCACCACTCCCGCGAAATTGCACCCCCTTCCGGACGTTCCAGCCCGCAGGGAAATCAATTTTGAAAAGCTTGCGGAAAAATTGCACTTTTTTGTAGGGGCGGCCCGTGGCCGCCCGCAAGCTTCGTGTGGTTTTCCCGGGCGGCCA
>JAJPXY010000086.1 GCA_021205205.1 Clostridiales bacterium | reverse complement strand
GGACAACACCGACATCAACCGGATGTTCCCCGGCTACGACCAGGGGGAGACCACCCAGCGCATCGCCGACGCTCTGTTCAAGTCCGTCCAGGACTACGAGTACGGCATCCACTTCGCCAGCTTCTACATCCCCGGCGACTTCGTCCCCCATGTGCGCATTATGCACACCGGCTACGAAAACGCCTCTCTCGCCAATCTGTTTGGCCTGCCCTATGTGGTGGTGCGCAATCCCAATCCCATCGACACCACCACCCTGAACTACAACTGGCAGATCTGGGGCACCAACGCCTTTTCCGTCTACACCCGGGAGACCGACGCCATCGACCCCGCCATCGCGCAGATGGCGGTCAGCGCCGTGCTGCGTTTCCTGTCCCGGGTGGGCGTGCTGCACTACCAGTGCCACAACGGCTACATGGCCTCCACCCTCCGGGAGGAGGAGCTGGCCAACGTGCTGACCACCCAGGGCGGGCTGTTCCACCGGCTGAAAGGCCCCGGCGACGTGGTGGAGTACGGGACGCCCATGGGCCTGGTGCTGGACCCCCTGACCGGGGAGGAAAAGGAGCAGATCCTCGCCCCCACCAGCGGCACCATCTTCTTCGCCGCCAAGAACCCCCTCATCACCCAGCACACCATCGCCTTCCGGGTCATCCGGCGGATGCACTGAGGAGAAACGCCATGCCAGAGGTCATTTTAGTGGATTTCCAGGACCGCCCCCTGGGCGCGATGGAAAAAATGGAGGCCCACCGCCAACAGAAGCTCCACCGGGCCTTTTCCGTCTTTCTCTGCCGGGGGGACCAGGTGCTGCTGCAAAAGCGGGCCGCCCACAAGTACCACTGCGGCGGTCTGTGGACCAACACCTGCTGCTCCCACCCCCAGCCGGGGGAGAGCGTGCCGGAGGCCGCCCGCCGCCGTCTGGCGGAGGAGCTGGACATCACCCGGCCCCCCACGCTGGAGGAAATAGACGTGTTCTTCTACCGCTGTCCCTTCCCCAACGGCCTGACGGAGTTCGAGTGCGACCACGTCCTGCTGGGGGAGTATGACGGGGAGTATACCCCTGACCCGGATGAGGTGGAGGCCATGGAGTGGGTCAGCGTCTCCCAGCTGGAGGCCGACCTGCTGGAGCGCCCGGAGGCTTACACCCCCTGGTTCCTCATCTGCGCGCCCCGGGTGTTCGCCGCCCTGCGCCGGAGGACGAAGCCGTGAAGGTGGTGTTTTTGGACATCGACGGGGTGCTGATCTCCGAGCGGAGCTTCTGGCAGGCCCAGCTGTGCCACAAGGAGCAGGCGGTGCTGGATCGCCGGGCGCTGCTGGCCCTGAAAAAGCTGGTGGAGCAGACCGGGGCCAAGGTCGTCATCACCTCGTCCTGGCGGAACCTGCCGGATGAACCGCCCTCCCGGCCCTATCTGGACTTGCAAACCCGATTGGCCCACAACGGCACCCCGGTCTACAGCCAGACCCCCTGCCTGGAGAGCAACACCCTGGACCGCAGCGACGAGATCGCCGCCTGGCTGGAGGAACACCCGGCGGAATGGTTCGCCGTCATCGACGACAACGACCGCTTCGCCAACCGGCCGGAGATCCGCGCCCGGTGGGTCCCGGTCAACTGCCGCTATGGGCTTTGCATAAAGGACGTGGAAAAGGCCGCGGCGCTGCCGTAAGGCATAATTCCGGCAGGCAGGACATACCCTGTACCATCACGCGAGGAGGTACAGGCCATGCCATTTGAACCCAAGGAAAGTCCCCTCAAGCCCCCGCACCACATCGTGTTGGAGGAGCGTGCCTCCCTCTCCATCTCCGGCGTGGAGGAGGTGGAGAGCTTCGACGAGAACACCATTTGCCTCTCTACCTGCCAGGGGGACCTGGTGGTGCGAGGCCAGGAGCTGCACATCGAAAAGCTCAGCCTGGACGGCGGCGACCTGAAGGTGGAGGGCACCATCGACTCCCTGACCTACGAGGAGCCCACCGTTCGGGGCGGCCTGCTGGCCCGGCTCCTGCGCTGAGATGGGGGTGGACGTCACCGCCCAAGCCCTGTCCCTGGCCGGTTCTCTGGCCCTGGGTGCGCTGCTGGGCGTGGTCTACGACCTGTTCCGGGTGCTGCGGGTGCGCCTGCCCTTGCCCGGTCTGGGCGGCGCGCTGGACGTGCTGTTCTGGGCCGTGGCCACCGTGACGCTGTTCGTCTGGTCGGTGGTCTCCGGCGGCGGCGTGGTGCGTATCTACATCGCCCTGGGCCTACTGGCGGGCTGTTGGGCCTGGTTCCGGCTGGTCAGCCGCCGGTTCCTGGTTTTAGCTCACCATCTGGCGGACATTTGTGCGTCGATTATGCACATTCTGCTGACACCGCTGGTCCTGCTCCGGGCCGCCGCAAAAAAATGCAAAAAATTTTTGAAAATCCCTTTCATTATGGCCGAGCATGGTATAAAATAGAATTGATATGGAAGAACGACACGTTCCGCCGCCACCGGCCGGAGGAGGAAGGAGACAAACAGCGTGAAAACCACAAGAGCCAGTCTGATCACCAAATGCGTGATTCTGATTTTGATCGTGTACCTCTCCATCACCCTCCTGAACGTCCGAAGCCAGCTTCAGGCCGCCAGCGACAGCTGCGCCGACCTGCAGGCCCAGGTGACCGCCCAGGCGGCAGAAAACGCCGCCCTGGAGGAGCGCCTGGAAAACCAGGACGACCCTGACACCGTCCTGGAAATCGCCAAGGAAAAACTGGGCCTGGTGGAGGAGGGAGAGGTCGTCTTCTACAGCGCTGCCGACTGACAGCTTACGATTCTAGTGTGGTCAGCAGTTCACAACAACAACCAGCAGCCCCCTACCAAAAGAGAGAAAACCGCGGGAGGAAACAAAGCAGGGTATGGAGTTAGAAATTGGAGCCATTTTAGATGGCAAAGTCACCGGCATCACAAAGTTTGGCGCGTTTGTGGCGCTGCCCGGAGGGCGTTCCGGGCTGGTCCACATCTCCGAGGTCGCCTATTCTTTCGTCAACGATGTCAACGAATTCCTGACAGTCGGCCAGGAGGTCAAGGTCAAGGTCATCGGCATGGAGGGGGACAGCCGCATCAACCTCTCCATCAAGCAGACTCTGCCCCCTCCGCCCCGCCAGGGGCGTCCCGCCAACCGGGGGAACAGCAATCGCGGCGGCGAAGGCCGCAGCGGCGGAGGCGACTCCCACCGGAACCGGAACGGCCAG
>JAJPXY010000062.1:3510-18762 GCA_021205205.1 Clostridiales bacterium | reverse complement strand
TCATAGAAATCCTTTTTCGTTTTTTCACTGTCTACTTGACAGGAGGCACATCACATTTCGGTGGGGCGCGTAGCGTTGAAATCGTACAATCTGTCCAGCCGTTTCAACTGGTCCTCCATGATTTCGTCGTCCCCGGGGAGATACAGTTCTCCTGTGTGCATCCGTTCCTTCATGGTGCTCATAAATCATGCTCCTTTGTTGTCAAATCTTTTACCCATCTGTACTTTTTATAATTCCTGTATACGGCGGGCAGTTTTATCATCTCATCCAGACTGAGAACAAAATACACCACCAACACGGGAAGATGGAACAGGAACGCAGCCGCAAATCCGGCTGGGACGATGATACACCACAGCGTAACAGCATCGCACAGGAAGCCGAATTTAGAATCGCCTCCCGCACAAAAAATGCCGCTGATGGTGGTCGAGTTGACGGATTTCCCAACCATGTAATAGGAACACATGACAAGCATCCAGTTCAAATACCGGTTGGCCTGACCGCTTAACGTTGTAACGGACAGAACAGCCGGGCGCAGCAGAAGAATCGGCAGACCGGAGGCCACACCGCACAAAATACTCATTCGGCACAGCTTCTTGCCATACTCCTTTGCCAGGCTCGTCTGCCCCGCGCCAAGCTGGTTCCCAACCATGATTCCGCCGCCGCTGCCAAGACCAACACAGAAGCAGGCGGCGAGATTTTTGACCACGCTGGCAATGGAATTGGCGGCCGCCGCGTCGCTTCCCAAGTGTCCCATAATGACGGACGACATGGTAAACCCGACACCCCACACGATTTCGTTGCCCAGCACGGGCAGGGTATACGTCCAGAATTGCCGCCGCAACGATTGCTCCGGGCGCAGCAGAAAACTGAATCTGAGCCGAATGCTGTTTTTCCGCGTGCTTTCCAGTATACACCATGTCACTTCCGTTAGTCGCGCAATGACAGTCGCTGTTGCAGCGCCCGCGATTTCCAGGCGTGGGAAGCCTACAAGTCCGAAAATCAGAAGCGCGTTCAGCGCAATGTTGACAACCACGCCGACCGAACTGATGAGGCTTGCCTGGCCTGCCCTTCCGCTGTTCTTCAACGTACAGAGGAACACCTGGGAGATGGCGGTCAAAAGAAAGGAGGGGGACACCGTGCGCAGATAAACTGCGCCATCGGCAAGCATCCCCGGATCATTGGTAAAAATCCGCATGATTCCCTGTGGAACCAACAGACCCGCCAGAAAAAACACGCAGGAAATCAGAAGCGACACCCGCAGCACGTAGGCGAGAATTTTTTCGACCGCGGCTCGATTCCCTTTGCCCCAGTACTGGGCGGCAAGCATGGACAGGCCAATGGTCATGGCCGCCAGAAAGAGGTTCTCCACGAAAGCGATTTGGCTGGCCAGCGACACCGCAGAGAGCGCGTCCTGCGCCAGCGCGCCCAGCATAAACGTATCCGAAGCGCTGACCAGCGCCAGCATGAACTGCTGGAACGCAATGGGGAACACCAGTGTCAACAGCTGACTGGCAAAGGAATCCGTTTTCTCTTTCATAATCGACCCTGCTACAGCGGGTGAAAGGTCGGAACCATGGCCTCATAGGTGCAAAAATACCGGAAGCCCAGGTCTCTTAAGCGTCGGCTGTCCTCCTGAATGAAAGCGCCCAACTGGCCCGGCGCATGGCTGTCGCTGCCAAGGGTCAAGATCTCGCCGCCAAGCTCCCGGTATAGCTTCAAAATCTGCGTGGAGGGCGTCGTGTCCTTTAGCCCATATCTGTGCCAGGAGGTGTTCAGTTCAATTCCTTTTCCGTCAGAAATCACGATTTTCAATATTTCCGCTATCATGGGCTTTACTTTTTCAAAGGGGTACGGCCCCATCCGGTCGTAGCGTGCAATCAAATCCATGTGTCCCAGCACGCTGTAATTTTTATATTGCTTTACCAGCCGCAGCATTTCCTCGTAATACCTTTCGTTGTATTGCCGCTGCGTTTTTCCCTTCTGGAACTCCTGGGTCCAAAACTCCTTATCCTCCACCTGATGGACCGACAGAATGATGAAGTCAAATGGATATTTCCGGAAAAGTCGTTCATACAGAGGTATCGTATGCAGCTGCGCTCCAAATTCCACGCCAGTGCGAATGACGATTTGCTCCTCATATCGTCGCTTCATCTCGGCCAGTTCAGCCATAAACTTCGGATAATCTACGTTCGCAAGCGGCTCGCTGTTTCTGTACGCGATTTCTTTCCCGCAGTCCCAGTCCTCCTTGACTCCGTAATCCACATGATCTGTGATGCACAGTTCGTCCATACCCATCTGGACTGCGTCTTTAATGACATCGTTCATCGGATACACCGAGTCGTCGCTATAATAGGTGTGTACGTGATAATCGACGAACATTTTCTCTGCCTCCTTGATTCTTTCGCCTCTGTAGTTTATAATTATAGGAGGTATCAGACAATTTTTCTATCATATTTCCACACAATATTATAACAATCCTGCGAGGTGTGCCTATGCCCGTTCATGTGGAATTAAGAGACGACCGCTCTGAAAAAATACGGTATAATTCACCGGATTATCCCATCTATATCCGAAGGGGGCTGTTGTCCAGCTATCCGAATTTTACTGCGCCCTGCCACTGGCATGATGACATCGAGTTGATTGCGGTGTTGGACGGAAAGATGACCTACAATGTGAACGGAACACTGGTAGAGATAGAAGGCGGAGAAGGAATTTTTGTAAACTCCCGGCAGCTGCACTTTGGGTTTTCCGCAAGGCGGCAGGAATGTGATTTTATTTGTGTTCTGCTGCATCCCATCCTTCTGTGCGCGATGCCGGAAACGGAAAGAAATTATGTAATGCCCATCGTCCAAAACGCCGGGGTCCCATACCGGAAGCTGGGCGATGGTATTCCCTGGCAGCGGGAGGCACTGAAAATCATTCGGGAAATGAATCGGAGTAAGAAATCAGGCGCGGCGCCGCTGAGAATTCAAGCGGGATTTTTTGAACTGTGGGCGTTGCTTTATGAGAATCTGTCCGTCGAAACACGTTCGCCCAAACCAGAAAGCCTTGATCTCACAATCACCAAGAATATGGTGGGATTCATCCAGCAAAATTACACGCGGAAAATTTCTCTGGCGGAAATTGCCGCGTCTGGCAGCGTCGGACAGAGCAAATGCTGCAAATTGTTTTCCCATTACTTTCAAAAATCCCCCATGCAGTACCTGATTCAATACCGGCTGAACAAAAGCATCGACCTTTTGCGGGATACCGATTTATCCATCACGGAAATTGCGCTGGCGACCGGGTTTGACGGCGGCAGTTATTACGCGGAAACCTTCCGAAAATGGCTGGGACAGTCCCCTTCTGCGTACAGAAAGCAGGGGCCAAAAACGGTATAAATCGGCGCTTCATTGGCATAGCAGAGACCGGAGAGAGAGGGACATCGCCGCGCGGTATTTCATCCATACAGCTTCTCTCTTTTGTAAGTGCTTTCAGCCAAAAGGAAAAGGCAGGGCCTTTCAGGCGATTTCTCGCCCTAAGCCCTGCCTTCCTTAATTCAATGATTTTCTTCTCAGCAGCCCATTACGCGAAGGGATTCTCCGTGGGATAGGGCAGACTCTTGGGCTGGTTATAGGCAATGTCCTCCACGCCCAGGAATTTGAACACCTCATAGAGGTACTTGCCCACATGGGAGAAGGCCACCGCGCCATGGTGCGGGTAACGCTTCTGAATCAACACATGGCGATAGAACCGACCCATTTCGGGGATGGCGAACACGCCGATGCCGCCGAAGGAGCGGGTCTTGACGTCCAGCACGTCGCCCTGGGCGATGTAGCTGCGCAGCTTGCCCTCGCTGTCGCACTGGAGACGGTAGAAGGTGATGGGACCGGCGGCGATGTCGCCCTCCAGGGTGCCGCGGGTGAAGTCCGGCTCGGACCCTTCCGGCTCCAGGGAGCGGTGCTGGATGAGCTGGTACTTCACAGCCCGGTCAGAGCAGAGCTTGCACTCCGGAGTGTTGCCGCAGTGGAAGCCCATGAAGGTGTCGGTCAGCTTGCAGTCGTACTTGCCCTTGATATCCTCGTCATAGATGTACTTGGGAACGCTGTTGTTGATGTCCAGCAGAGTGACGGTGTCGCCGGAAACGCACATCCCGATGTACTCGGACAGAGCGCCGTAAATGTCCACCTCACAGGAGACGGGGATGCCCCGGCTGACCAGGCGGGAGTTGACGTAGCACGGCTCAAATCCGAACTGGCTGGGGAAGGCGGGCCAGCACTTGTCCGCGAAGGCCACGTACTGCTTGCTGCCCTTATGGGCCTCCGCCCAGTCCAGCAGAGTCAGCTCAAACTGGGCCATACGCTCGTTCAGCTCGGGGTAGTAGCTGCCCTCGCCCATCTCCTTTGCCATATCCTCGCAGACAGCGGGGATACGGGGGTCGCCAGCGTGCGCCTTGTAGGACACCAGCAGGTCCAGCTCCGAGTTCTCCTCGATCTCCACGCCGATCTCGTACAGGCCTTTGATGGGGGCGTTGCAGGCGAAGAAGTCCTGGGGACGGGGGCCGAAAGTGATGATCTTCAAATTCTTCACGCCGATAATGGCCCGGGCCACGGGGACGAACTCCCGGATCATATCCGCCACTTCCTCGGCGGTGCCAACAGGATATTCAGGGATATAGCCCTTGAGATGGCGCATCCCCAGATTGTAGGAGCAGTTCAGCATCCCGCAGTAGGCGTCGCCCCGGCCGTCGATCATGTCGCCGTCGCCCTCGGCGGCGGCCACGAACATACAGGGGCCGTCGAAGTGCTGGGCGATCTCCGTCTCCGGGGTCTCCGGGCCGAAGTTGCCCAGGAAAACCACCAGGGCGTTGCAGCCAGCGGTTTTCACATCGTCCACGGCCTTGGGCATATCCAGCTCGTTCTCCACGGTGATGGGGCACTCATAGAGGCCCTCGCCGTAGGCGGCCACGATGTTTTTCCGGCGCTGGGTAGACAGGGCAATGGGGAAGCAGTCGCGGCTGACGGCGATGATGCCCATTTTTACGGTGGGAATGTTGTTTCCTAACATTTGTAATTCCTCCTCAAGTTCAAATCGTTGGATACCAACAGGGTTATTTTACACGCTTTCCGCTGAGATGTCAGCAGAAATATCGAGATTGGCCCCTTTCAGACCGATGTGTGCGCCCTGGGCGGCCTCGTCAGTTTCGGGGTGGGCCAGCAGCCACTTGTTGCAGGCCCAGAGCAGGGCGTCGTCCCCGCCATAGACCTTCATCCCCTCCGGCCTGGGGCCGTTGGTGCCTTTGGGCAGGGCCACCAGCACCTGGAAGCCCTTTGCGAGGTCGGTGTGACAAGGGGCGTAGTGCAATGTGGTGGCGTAGACCTCCACCATCACCCCGGCGGGGACGCGGAACGCCTTCACATCGGCGGCGTCCAGCACTCCATCTGTGATTTGGTCCTGCTTTGCCAGCAGCAGGATAAAGTCCGACG
The DNA here is from genome assembly GCA_021205205.1 of Clostridiales bacterium. Taxonomy (GTDB): domain Bacteria; phylum Bacillota; class Clostridia; order Oscillospirales; family Oscillospiraceae; genus Onthomonas. The sequence continues at coordinate 13,297 of JAJPXY010000062.1, read as the reverse complement.
TGCCCAGGTTGAACTCGCTGTTCCGGTGGTATTCCAGGCAGTTCAGCCTGGTGTTGTGGCCGTTGCACCAGCCCATCTGGACCGGCATCCCGCCGAACAGGTTGTCGGAGACCTCCGCCGTGGCGGGCAGCTCCTGCAAATTTTCGTCCTCGGCGGTGTAGACCACGCCCTCCGTCACCGGCGTTTTTGCCAGCGCCGCCAGAATCTCCTCCGCAGGAAATCCCTTGTGAACCTGGCCGTAGGGCTTGAAGTCAGCATCAAACACAGAATTGATTTTCAACTCTCACACTTCCTTTGTTTTGGATTTTACGGCTCATCTTCCTCGCCGGGGTCCGGTTCCTCGCCGTCCTCCTCATTCGCATCGTCGGGAAAATCCGACTCGTCTTCCGGTTCGGCGGAGTCCGTCTCCACCTCCGGGTCGCCCAGCTTTTCCTTCTCGAACGCCTTCCAGGAGGTATAGAAAAGGTAGCCCGCATAGGTAAAAATACCCACAGCGGCCAGCGCCATCACCCCCGCCAGGACCAGCGTCTGGGTCATGGACATGGTGGTCGTTCCGTTTTTCGCGTTTTGGAGCATCTGCCACGCCATGTAGAGGATGTAAGCGCCGACCAGCGCCAGCAGCGCCGAATGGGTGCCGCCGCTGCTGTTCCTGGGGCGGTCCCGCCACTGTTTGTCTCGCTTTGCCACGCCGGTCACCTCAGCCGTTGAGGATGGGGAACAGCGCCTTGCAGGCCGGATAGATGTTTCGGAACTGCTGGTACCGCGCCTCGTAGAGCGCCGCCAGCGCCGGGTCCGGCTCCACCGTGTCCACCACATGGACCAGCTTGTCGCAGACCGCCTTGACGCTGGGATAGGTCCCATCCGCCACCATGGCCAGCATCGCGCCGCCCATGCCGGGTCCCTGCTCGGATTCCACGATCTCCAGCGTCACGTTCAGCACGTTGGCGCAGATGGTTTTCCACAGGGGCGATTTCGCGCCGCCGCCGCAGATTTTGCTGCGTTCGATAACGATCCCCAGAGAACGTGCCACCTCCAGGCTGTCCCGGATACCGAAGGCCACGCCCTCCAGCACTGCCTGGGTCAGGTCGGCGCGGGTGGTGTCCATCGTCATGCCGATGAAGGTTCCCCGGGCATCGGTGTCGTTGATGGGGCTGCGCTCGCCCATGAGATAGGGCAGGAAAAAGACGTGATTTTTGCCCAGCTTGTCCGCTGTGATGGGGGCCTGCTCCGCATTGTAGTCCTCCGTCTGGAAGATGTCCTCCATCAGCCACTTGTTGCAGCTGGCGGCGGAGAGCATACAGCCCATCAGGTGATAGTTCCCGTCCGCGTGGGCGAAGGAATGGAGGGCGTTCTGCGGGTCCACGCCGAACTTCTCGCTGGAAATGAAAATCGTGCCGGAGGTGCCGAGGGAGATGTTGCAGGCCCCCTCCCCTACCGTTCCGGTGCCGACAGCGGCGGCGGCGTTGTCTCCGGCTCCGGCGGCCACCACCACCGTCTCCGGCAGGCCCAGCTTTTTCGCCATATCGGGCAGGAGCGTCCCCACCGGCTGGTAGGATTCAAAAATCTGCGCCATCTGGGATTCCTGTACCCCGCAGAGGTCCAGCATCTCCTTCGACCAGCATTTGTTTTTCACGTCAAAGAGCAGCATCCCGGAGGCGTCGGACACGTCGGTGCAGTGGACGCCGGTGAGCTTGTAGTTGATAAAGTCCTTGGGGAGCATGATTTTGTCGATTTTGGCAAACAGATCCGGCTCGTTTTCCCGCATCCACAGCAGCTTGGGGGCGGTGAAACCGGCGAAGGCGATGTTTGAGGTGTACTGAGAAAGTTTCTCTTTCCCCACCACGTTGTTCAGGTAGTCCACCTGCTTCGCGGTGCGCCCGTCGTTCCAGAGGATGGCGGGGCGGATGACGTTGTCGTCCTTGTCCAGCACCACCAAGCCGTGCATCTGGCCGCCGGAGCCAATGCCCGCCACCTGGGCGGCGTCGAAGCCCGCCAGCAGCTCGGGGACCCCCTCCTCCACGGCGGAGAGCCAGTCCTCCGGGTTCTGCTGGTTCCAGCCGGGGTGGGGGAACTCCAGCGGGTATTCCTTGGAGACGATGTGTAAGATTTGACCCGTTTCGTCCATCAGCAGCAGCTTCACTGCCGAGGTGCCCAGGTCGATTCCGATGTAGAGCATAAAATTCTCCTTTGTTACCATTTAACAGAAAGAGTGCAGAGCGCGCACCGTTGCGCCGCCGCTCACAGTCGTTTCATAGGAATGGCGCTGCGAGAACCGCAGCGCCATATCCCATTGTCTCGGCAGAGCAGATCAGGACTTGCCGGTCTTGCGGTTGGAGACCACGTCGAAGATAACAGCCACCAGCAGCACCGCGCCCTTGACCACGTACTGCCAGTTGTTGTCCATGCCCAGGATGGACATGCCCTGGTTGATAACGCCCAGCAGGATAGCGCCGACCATCACGCCGGCGATGGTGCCGGACCCGCCGTAAGCGGACGCGCCGCCGATGAAGCAGGAGCCGATGGCGTCCATCTCGTAGGAGGTGCCGGTGTCGCCGTTGACAGAGCCAACGCGGGCCGCCACCAGCAGGCCGGACAGACCGGCCAGGAAGGACATGGAGGCGTAGGCCATGAAGTAGACCCTGCGGGTGTCGATGCCGGAGAGCTTGGTGGCCTTCTCGTTGCCGCCCACCGCGTAGAAGTAACGGCCAAAGGCGGTCTTGGAGGTGATGTAAGCGTAGATAAAGACCACAGCCAGCACCCACAGCAGCATGACGGGGATGCCCTTATAGTGGGCCAGCTTCCAGGTGTAGTACAGAACCAGCAGCGCAATAATGACCATCCTGGCGTAAGTGCCCGCCGCGGGGGCAACCTTGTAACCGGCCTTGGTCTTGTTGGCGCGGTTGATGGCGGTATAGACCAGCAGGCCCACCGCCACGATGACGCCAACGACGAAAGCGGACCACTTGACGCTGCCGCTGTCGATGCCGGGAATCTGGATGTAAGAGGCGAAGATGTTGACGAACAGCTTGTTGCTGCTGACGTTGATGGTCTTGGAGTTCAGCACGATACGGCCCAGGCCGCGGAACAGGAACATACCGGCCAGGGTGCAGATAAAGGGCGGAATGTGGATGTAGCCGATCCAGAAGCCCTGCCATACGCCGATGACGGCGCCGATGGCCAGGCAGATGATGATAGTCAGAACAGCGTTCATGTTGGCGCTGGTCATCAGCTGGGCGCCGATGGCGCCCACCAGGCAGACGGTAGCGCCGATGGACAGGTCCACGTTGCCGCCGGTGAGGATACACAGCAGCATACCACAGGCCAGCACCAGCACGTAGGAGTTCTGGAGCAGCAGGTTGGAAAGGTTCTGCGCGTTCAGCAGGCGGCCGTCGGTCAGCCACGCGAACAGCAGGAAGACGATCACCAGGGCGATGACCATGGTGTATTTCTTAATGAAAGACAACACGTTTGTTTTCATGAATATCAACACTCCCTCACTTTTATTGTTTGTCGGAACTGAGAATGGCCGCCATGATCTTCTCCTGGGTGGCCTCCTCGGCGGACATCTCGCCCACGATCTTGCCCTCGTTCATGACGTAGATGCGGTCACACATGCCCAGCAGCTCCGCCATTTCGGGGGAGATCATGACGACGGACTTGCCCTGGGCCACCAGGTCGTTCATAATGCAGTAGATCTCATACTTTGCGCCCACGTCAATGCCGCGGGTCGGCTCGTCCAAAATCAGCACGTCCGGGTCGGCGAACATCCACTTGGCCAACAGCACCTTCTGTTGGTTGCCGCCGGACAGATTGCCCACCGCCTGCTGCACAGAGGGCGTCTTGGTACGCAGCTTGTCCACGTACTCCTCCGCCACCTGGTTTTCCTTGGAGATGTCGATGATGCCCCGGTTGCAGACCTTCTCCAGCCGGGCCATGGTGGTGTTCTTGGCGATGGAGTCGGGCAGCACCAGGCCGTTGCCCTTCCGGTCCTCGGTGACGTAGGCCAAACCGGCCTCGATGGCGCTGCGCTCGGTCTTGAGGGTCACTTCCTTGCCGTCGATGAAAATTTGGCCGGTGATGTTGGAGCCATAGCTGTGGCCGAAAATCGACATGGCCAGCTCGGTGCGGCCTGCGCCCTGCAAGCCGGAGAAGCCCACGATCTCGCCCTTGTGTACTGTAAAGGAGACGTCGTCGTCCACCTTTTTCTCGGTATAAATGGGGTGGTGAACGGTCCAGTTCCGCACTTCCATGCCGATCTCGTCGCTGACGTGGTGTTCCCGGCTGGGATAACGGTCCGTCAGCTCGCGGCCCACCATGCCCTGAATGATGCGCTCCTCGTCCACGTCGTGGGCGGAGTTGTCCAGCGTCTCGATGGTGGAGCCGTCCCGGACCACGGTGATTTTGTCCGCCACGTAGGAGATCTCGTTGAGCTTGTGGGAGATGATGATGGAGGTCATCCCCTGCTTCTTGAAGCCCAGCAGCAGGTCCAGCAGCATACGGGAATCCTCCTCGTTCAGGGAGGAGGTCGGCTCGTCCAAAATCAGCAGTTTCACGTTCTTGGACAGGGCCTTGGCAATCTCCACCAGCTGCTGCTTGCCGGTGCCGATGTCTTTGATGAGGGTGGTGGCGCTCTCGCGCAGGCCCACCTGGGCCATATGCTCCTCTGCCTGGTGGTAGGTCTGGTTCCAGTCGATGCCGAACCGGCCCTTGCGCTCGTTGCCCAGGAACATATTCTCGCCGATGGACAGCTCGGGGATCAGCGCCAGCTCCTGGTGGATGATGACAATGCCCATCTTTTCGCTGTCCTTCAGCGTCTTAAACTGGCAGACCTCGCCGTTATAGATGATGTCGCCGGTATAGCTTCCGTAGGGATAGGTGCCGCTGAGCACGTTCATCAACGTGGACTTGCCCGCGCCGTTCTCGCCCACCAGGGCGTGGATCTCGCCGCGTTCCACTTCCAGGTTGACGTTGTCCAGCGCTTTGACACCGGGGAACTCTTTTGTGATGTTTTTCATCACCAGAATATTGTCAGCCAAATCTGATGTCCTCCTCTTGTTCTTTTCTCGCTCCCACCTGCCGCTCCCCGCTGGAGCGGCAGAGACATGGAGGGGCGGAGCTGCCGACGTTCGAGGTCGGCTGCGAGGGCGATATAGCAAATGGGGTGGGGTGTAGTACCCCACCCCAATGCAATTATCACGGAATTTCGCCTGATGCCCTCAGGCCGCTTTCGTCACAAATGAATCAGGATTATTCGTCGGTGGCAGAAACCAGATAGTCGCCGTCCCACTCATACAGGCCGGTGCCGACCAGGTCTTCAAGGTTGTCCTTGGTGACGGTCCAGGGGACGAGCAGATAGGAGGGGATGATGCCGGTGCCGTTGTCATAAGACTCGGTGTCGTAAGCGGCCTCCGCGTCCAGGGAATCCAGCAACTCCTCAGCGGGAGAATTGCCAGCCAGGATCTCCTGAGCCAGAACCAGGGTGACGCCCGCCTCGTCGGAGACGTTCTTATAGACGGTCATGGTCTGGAGGCCGTCCACGATGTTGGCCAGGTTGGCGATGTCGCCGTCCTGCCCGGTCACGATGACGGTGTTGCTGCCAGCGTAGTCGGTGCTGATGGCCTGAGCCACGCCAAGGGCGGTGGAGTCGTTGGAGCACAGAGCTACATCCAGCTGGGTGCCGTCAGAGTAGTAGGAGGCCAGGGTGTTCTGCATATTCTCCATGGCGGTGTCGGTGGACCACTCGTTGGTGGCGCACTGCTCGAAGGTGGTCTTACCGGACTGGATGACCAGGATACCGGCGTCGATGTACTCCTGCAGGGTGTCCATAGCGCCGTTGAAGAAGTAACCGGCGTTGTTGTCGCTGGTGGGACCGGCGGTGAACTCGATGTTGTAGGAGACGGAGGTGTCATTCACGTCCAGGCCCAGGGTGTCGATGACGTACTGCGCCTGGAGGACGCCCACCTGGTAGTTGTCGAAGGAGACGTAGTAGTCAATGGTGTCGGTGTTCATGATCAGGCGGTCATAGGCGATGACGGGGATGTCACCGGCGTCGGCCAGGGTCTGGGACAGGGTGTCGCCGTCGACGGCGGCGATGATGAGGATGTCCACGCCGTCGGCGATCAGGTTGGCGATGTCGTTGTTCTGCTGGTCGGTGTCGTTGTCGGCGTAGGCCAGCTCGACCTCGTAACCGGCGGCCTCGAACTGCTCCTTCAGGTAGGTGCCGTCACGGTTCCAGCGTTCCAGGGACTTGGTGGGCATAGAGATGCCGATCTTCTGTCCGCCAGTGGAGGCGGTGGCGTCGCCGGTGGATTCGGTTTCGGTGGCGTCCGCAGCGGCGGAGGTGTCGGTGGTGGTATCGTCGGTGGTGGTGTCGGAGCTGGAACCGCCGCAGGCGGCCAGAGACAGGACCATAGCCAGCGCCATGATCAGTGCGAGAAGTTTCTTCATGTTCAGGTGATCTCCTTTCATAGTAAGATTGAGCTGATGCCAGCTTGGTTTCAAGGCCAAAAGGCTCATTTTCTAAAAAAGTTTTTAGTATTTTGAGGAAAAATCAAAAGCAGTACGAAAACGCCTTCCTGCCGTCCTCGCGTTCTCCGTTTGCAAGCAGAGCGGCGGCGCTTTATGTGCTGCCCTTTTGTTCTGTACCTCATCTCTCAAAATCTTTAAGAAAGCGGCTGCTTTTGACTGTAAAACCATTACTGTCGATATTATAGCATAAGCTAGAGAAAAGTCAATCCCGTTTTAGATATTTTTTACTAAGCGCCTAAAGCCAGACTCCCTGTGAATTTTGCTATTTTACCAAGCGTTATTTCTCCCACCCGGTCGGGACGGCCCTTGACAATTTCCCCGCACCGCCTTATGATGAACAAAACTGTTTTCACCCAGGAGGGGGTCCCATGAAGGAACTGGACGAGCTGCGGAACTGTTACGCAGCGTATCTCACATTTGTACAGGAACTGGGCCGCCGGGCCGCCCCGACGGACGGTCTCCTGGGCTTTGGCAGCGGTCCCAAGGACGACCCCGGCCACGAAAAATTTTATTATGCGGCCAAAGAGAAGGCAGACGCCCTGGCCGCCGCCGGTCCCTCCCCGGAGGAGGCCCGGCAGGCAGTGGCGCTGGTGCTCCAGGCCGAGGAGGCGCACCAGGACGAGGAGCTGGCGGTCTGGATGCTCATCGCCGCCCAGGGACACGCGCTGGCGCTGATCGACTTCCTTGCGCCCAAAGACGCCGACGCTTTGTTGCAGTGGTACCAGCGGCGGTATCCGCGCCGGATGCGGCTGCCGGTCCAGAATCAGGTGTTCAACGCCCTGCGCAGGCGGGCGAAAGCGATTTGAGCTGAAACCACTGTCTTGCGCCTGGGGGCTTTGCAGTCGGACCCACAGAAAAGAGCTTGACAAAACGCCCGGATGCGGTTATACCATTATATATATAATGTATGTATAAGCCTGCCCTTCATGCCACCTGTCGACGAGAAGGGTGCAGATGACATCAGGCGTTTGATTCACAGATGAAACCCGAAGGAGGGGCCAGCCCTGTCTCCTTCGGGTTTTTATTTGGCTGAGGTTTAGAAAAAGGCTTGACAATACTGCCGCGTCTGGTATAATTTATTATGTATATATCTCCGGTTTTTTGCGCAAACGGACGGGCTGGCCCTGCGCACACCTGCCGATGGGGACAGCGCGCGGCGGCTTCTGCGATTCCTCCGCACCCCATGCGGGGCCGGGAGGGGACAATGCGGCCCCAATCGTCCCACACGGTTCCTTACAGGCCATTAGGCATTTTCACCAAAAAGCGCTTGAAAAACACGCGAGATTTTTACGCCGCATGACCGTTCATGCAGATTTTTGACCGTTCGCGAAGATTCTATTGCAAACCTCCTCCAAATGTGGTAGGTTATTCGCAGAATAACGAAGGGCGGTTTTACAAAAGCCCTCTTGATCGCGGCGGAGCGCGCCCTTTTGCGCCCCAGCGCGAATCCCTGTTTGTCACAAACGTCAGGCGGCGTCAAGCTCTGCCATATGCAGATTGGAGGTATCCCCTATGTATAAAACTGCGGAAAAGCAAAAAATACAGACCGGCACAAAAGCCGCTCCCGCCCAACGGACGACCGGCGCGCCCACCATAGCGATCCCCAACTCTGCCATGGCTTCCATGGCCGGTTCCGGCGGAAGCGGATACGCCACCCCCAATCTGGACCAGATGATGCAAGCCCGCATGGGCGGACTCCACGAGGACATGGCCGCCGAGAAGGAGGCCGTGGACGTGGGCAGGCAGTTCATGAACAGCACCGACGTGGTGGGGGACATGAGCCGGGCATACGAACAGGATTTGTCCGGCGTGCGGCTGCACACCGACCCGGGCGCGGCGCAGAAGGCCGAGGAGCGGGGCGTGGACGCTTTCTCCACAGGCCGCGACATCTATTTCGCCCAGGGGGCCTACGACAGGAGCGACCCCGCCAGCCGTGGCCCTCTGGCCCACGAGCTGAGCCACTCCCTCCAGCAGGGCGTGGGCGGAGATGCCAGCGTCATGGCCCAGTCCGCCCCCGTGGGCGCGGAGCAGGGCGGCTGGCGGGACTGGTTCAGGAAGAAGCCGAAGCAGCCGGCGGAGATGGAGATTTCCGAACCCCAGCTGAAAGAACAAAGCACCTGGGGGCAGGAAATATTCGATAAAGTTATGAACCAGCGGGACGCAGACCTGGCGGCTCCAGGCGCGGATCAGGCCGCTGTCCAGGCGCAGTTTATGAGGCAGATGAATTTACTTTCCAATGCGACGAACGGCGGCAAGGTCAAAACCATCATCAATGACAAAGATAAGCATTATAACGATCTCCAGGGAGCAGCCCTGCATCAGCTCGTGCTTGGATCGAGCGGCGAAGAACTGCGGAAAAATACCGATCTGCAAAATCGTATCATAAACAGCTTTAATACCCGTATTGGCAGTGAGTTTGAGGGACTCAGAGACAGCACAGAAACACCGGAAGGTATCCAGGGGAAGGTGCTCCGCGGCAACGGCATCGGTGAAGGTTTGGCCTTCAGTGATATGGTTAGCAGGATGCTGCCCTCTGATTTTGCGTCTACTCTGTACGATGTCCATGTAAATGCGGAGCCAGATTTCGACAGCAGTATTACGGCGAGCGAGTTGATTAAAAGAGGCCCCTCAGCAGGTACTAAGGCGACTTTGAATACCCTCACTGATACGGTAGAGAATGATCCGTTACTTATGAATGTGCTCTCCGCTACCAGACCCGGCGTCGAAAAGGCTCATTTCCTGAACACCGATGAGGAGATTAGCGCAGCGATAATGAACAATATCGCCCTCCGCGCCTTCGTTCCGCAGATGTACAATCTGGAAGGCAAGGAGACGGGTAAGGTGTCGCGTTCCGCAGTCGTTCAGGGAGAGATAAACAAGGGTGATAGCGAAACCAAAAAGAACTACAGCAATGTATTGGCCAGGCTGTGGCAGAGACAGCGCAGAGCCGGACAGAAATAGAACCCGCCGGTTGGCAGAGGTGTGAGCGATGGGTCAGCTGCAAATCAAACGCAAACAGACCCCGCCGGTGGCTCCGGTCACGGAGCGGGCGGTGCGCAGCCAGCTGGCCTGGGCCGCCGGGGCGGAGTCCTTCCAGAACCGCGACCCCCTCTACCACGTCACGGAGAGCTTCCAGCAGACCTTCGACGCCATGGGGCAGCGTCACGCCGCGCAGCTGGCGGAGCAGAGCGGGGCGCAGGCCACTCTGGGGAACCCCCAGCGCCTGACCGCGCCGGAGGAGCAGCGAGGTACCGACACC
>JAJPXY010000062.1:0-3500 GCA_021205205.1 Clostridiales bacterium | reverse complement strand
GCCTGCCAGGGGGTGACCCGCTCCGGGGCTGTGCTGGGGGGGACGGGGCAGATGATGCTGTTCTCCTGCCTGAAAAAGACGGTGGGGCAGTCTGAGCCGCAGATGTGGCAGCAGCGAAAGCTGTTCGAGAAGGCGTCCGCCCACCGGAACCTGCCCGGGGCCGCGCCCCGAAAGGCGGTGTTCAACCGGGGCTTCACCGACAGTGCGGTGGGGCTGGTGGTGGACACCCTGCGGGACGCCCGGCAGACGGTGGACGACCTGACGCTGCTGGCCCAGGGCAGGAGCAACATGGGCGCAAAGGGCGCGGATACGCTGCTGACCATGTACCCGTTCCTGGACGACAGCAGGGAGCGGGCGTTGCTGGAGGACTACCGCGCGCAGCTGGCCGGGCTGGACGAGGGCGCGCCCCAGCGCTCCATCCTGCAAAACGCGGTGGTGCGCACCGAGGCGCTGATTGCCAAAAAAGCGCAGATGAAACTGGAATTTACCAACCGGCTCCGCTTTCTCTCCGACCGGGCCACCGAGGCGCTGGCGGTCTTTGAGCAGCCAGAATTTGCCCAGGAGCTGGACACCGCCCTGCGGGAGGCGCTGGCGGAGGAGCCGCCGGATACCGGAGAAGGTGGCGACCATGGAACGGCAGGAGCAGACGCTCCACAGGACGGAGGAACGCCGGACGGAGGAGCAGCCCGCCAGCCAGGGCAGCCGATGGAAAAGTCCGTCCCCGGAATGGGCGGCGCAGGCGATTCTGGCGGGCAGTCGGCTGGAGGACCTCCCGCCGGGGACGCTGGAGGAGCTGGCGGCCCGGGTGGGCAACAGCGCGATGCTGACCCTGCTGTCCCTGGGGGCGAAGGAACCTGAGCAGGCGTTTTTCACCCGACCGGCGGACTCGCCGGACACGCCGCCGTTTCCCGTCCCGGCGACGGACTGCCCCACGGCAGAGCCGTCGGGACTGACGGAGACGACCTGGTCAGGCGAGGCGGCGGACCCGTTCGGGCTGACTTGACAGACAGGAGGCTACCAGCGTGGAAGCGTTTACCTTTGGCGAGCCGCTGGAGGCAGCCCCGGAGTTGGAGGCGCTGCTGACAGAGAACGGGGTGGTTTTCCAACGCACCGGGGACCGCTTCCGCTTCCAGTTCGCCGCCCAGGGCTGCCGATGGCAGACAGTGTGCGACTGCATGGGCAGCCGGGCGCTGATTTACGGCATCCACCCCACCCCCGTCCGGGATCGGGCGGCGGCGCTGGCGTGCTGCTCCCGGCTGACCGGGAAAGCGGTCCAGGGCGGATGCTTCCTGACAGAGGAGCGGCTGGTGTTCCGCACAGAGGCGGAGCTGTTTGAGCCATGCGCCGCCCGGGAGAGCCTGCTCCGCGCCCTGGAATATAACGCCGCTTTTATGACCGCTTTCTGGTGGGAGATGGCGGCGGGAGCCAGCGGCACACAAATTTAGTCCACAGACGCAGCGACGCTGTGTTTTGGAAATACAGTAAGAAACACAAAATTCAAGTTCAGAAAGGAGGGGTGCTTCACGCCCCGTCTCCACGGATTCGTAACGGCGTGAAGTGACAACATGGCAGAGTATCTATCCCCGGGTGTATATGTGGAGGAATATGATTCCGGCGCAACACCCATGCAGGGCGTAAGTACAAGCACGGCGGGCTTCGTCGGTCTCGCGGAGCGCGGACCTGTGATGGGTCAGCCCCAGCTGGTGACCAGCTTTGCAGACTACAAACGGATGTACGGCGGCTATATCAGTGAAGCGGGCTACGGTGGTGAGCGGTTCCTTCCCTATGCTGTGGAGCAGTATTTCGCCAACGGCGGCTCCCGCGCGTATATCATGCGGGCGGTCCCCGACGACGCCAAAGCGGCGACCCTGACCACGGGTGTGCTGAAAATCACCGCCGCCAACCCCGGCGCGTGGGCGGAGGATATGCGGGTGACAGTCGCCCCGGCCTCCAAGGCGAAGACGCAGGTGCTGGCCGTCTCCGGCGCGGACCTGACGCTGAAGAATGCCGATGGCTTCAACTCCGGCGACGTGGTGGAGCTGTTCGACGGCAAGACGGCGGCCTATGCCACCGTCAAGAGCGTGCTGGACCGGGTCGTCACCCTCGACGCCCCCTGCGCGCTGGACGTGGCCGGCACCAAGGTCGGCACCGCCAAGTACATCAAGACCTGCGAGATCACCATCACCGCCCGGCTGGGCGAGACGGTGGAGACCTTTGAGGATTTGTCCCTCAAGACGGACGCGCTGAACAACGTCATCGTCCGCACCGCCAAGTCCGACCTGATCCGGGTGGAGCTGGTGGAGGTCAAGGCGGCTCGTCCCTCCGCTCCCGCCAAGGAGAAGGACAAGGACGCGGCTCCCGCGCCCGCAGTCAAGGCTGCGCCGTCCATCGTTCCATTCGAGCTGTGCGGCGGCAAGGGCGGCGCGCTGGTGCTGACCCTCCAGGGCGGCAGCAACGGCTCCGTGGGCAGCGTCTCCTCCGGCGCTTATGTGGGCACGGACGACGGCCCCGGCAGACGCACCGGCCTCCAGGCGTTCCTGGAGAACAGCAACGTCTCCATCATGGCCATCCCCGGCGTCACCGCGCCCGAGGTGCAGGCTGCTCTGATCGCCTTCTGCGAGAACAAGAAGAGCTGCTTCGCCATTCTGGACATCCCCATGGAGCTGAAGCGCACCAACGACGTGGCCAACTTCCGGGATATGTATGATTCCACCTACGCCGCCATGTACCATCCCTGGCTGGAGATGTACGACGCAGGCGCGAAGCGCTCCGCTTACTTCCCGCCCTCCGGCGCAATGGCTGGCATCTATGCCCGCACCGACACGGAGCGGGGCGTCCACAAGGCGCCCGCCAACGAAGTCGTCCGGGGCTGCACCGGTCTCTCCTGCGCCTATAACGAGGGCGAGCAGGACATCCTGAACCCCATCGGCGTCAACCTGATCCGGGCGTTCACCGGCCGGGGCATCCGCGTCTGGGGCGCGCGCACCATCAGCTCCAACGGCCTGTGGAAGTATCTGAACGTCCGCCGCCTGTTCATCTATGTGGAGGAATCCATCAAGGCCAACACCAGCTGGGTGGTCTTTGAGCCGAACAGCGCTACCCTGTGGAGCCGCGTGACCCGCACCATCGAGACCTTCCTGGCCACCTGCTGGCGGGACGGCGCGCTGGCCGGTTCCAGCCCCTCCGAGGCCTTCTTTGTGGAGTGCGGTCCCACCACCATGACCCAGGACGACATTGACAACGGCCGCCTGATCTGCCAGATCGGCATTGCCCCGGTGAAGCCCGCTGAGTTCGTGATCTTCCGCATTACGCAAAAGACGGCGTCTGAATAATTCCCCGCGCAAACTGATACAGAAAGGACGAACATAAATGGCAATCAATTATCCATACAGAGTATTTCGATATCAGGTCGAAATCGATGGGATCAGCCGCGCGGGATTCTCTGAAGTGTCCGGCATGAGCTCCTCCACCGACGCTGTGGAGTACCGTGAGGGCGACGA
>JAJPXY010000109.1 GCA_021205205.1 Clostridiales bacterium | reverse complement strand
TCCAAGTTTTCTCCCTCCTATAAGCGTTCAAAGGCTTAAGTTGATGACATTGCCTGAAAGGGGAGGTGGCACGGCGTAAGCCGTGACGGAGGGGTTTCCAGCGAAGGGCTGAGTAAAAGGGATAACGAATAAGAACAATAAAACGTCATTCCGGGAGGAAACACACCATGAAAGTCTTAGAATCCAACTTTATGCAGGGCTTTATGCGCATGGCCGACGACGGCTGGCAGCAGGGCTGGCACGAGCGCAACGGCGGCAACCTGACCTACCGGATGAAACCGGAAGAAGTGGAGGCCGTCCGGGAGGACCTGTCCTTTGACGGCGAGTGGAAGGACATCGGCACCACCGTTCCGGGTATGGCCGGGGAGTTCTTCGCGGCCACCGGCTCCGGCAAGTACTTCCGCAACGTGATGACCGCCCCGGAGGACTCCTGCGCCATCTGCGAGATCGATGACAAGGGCGAGAAGTATCGGGTCTGCTGGGGCCTCGTCAACGGCGGACGGCCCACCAGCGAGTTCCCCTCCCACCTGATGAACCACGAGGTCAAGAAGGCCGCCTCCGGCGGCAAGCATCGGGTCATTTACCATGCCCACCCCGCCAACACCATCGCCCTGACCTTTGTGCTGCCCCTGACCGACGAGGCGTTCACCCGCGAGCTGTGGGAGATGGCCACTGAGTGCCCGGTGGTGTTCCCCTCCGGCATCGGCGTGGTGCCCTGGATGGTGCCCGGCGGGCGGGACATCGCTGTGGCGACCTCTGAGTTGATGAAGCAGTACGATGTGGCGATTTGGGCGCACCATGGGATGTTCTGCTCCGGCGAGGACTTCGACCTGACCTTCGGCCTGATGCACACGGTAGAGAAGTCCGCCGAGATTCTGGTGAAGGTCTATTCCATGACCGGCGGCACCAAGCGCCAGACCATCCAGCCGGATGAGTTCCGCCACCTGGCGGTGGACTTCGGTGTGACCCTGCCGGAGAAGTTCCTCTTTGAGAAATGATTTGATTTTATTGTGTGTCCGGGATGGCTGCTTCCAATCATGTCTCCTGGCCGAGTCCGCTGCCTGCGCCCCCGGCAGCCCCAAGAAGGGCAGCATTGAGGACTTTAAGACGGTTCTATAACAGATGTTGGGGTCGGGTATTACACCTGGCCCCAATATTGATTATGGGCCCTTATTTAAGCAAAGGCTCCTTGGTTTTCTCTCCACATACTTTTGACAGAGGACTAACAAAAAACCGCCCTCCGAAGAAGGCGGCTTATATACATCATAGCCTGAAATTTGGTGGAGATAAGCGGGATCGAACCGCTGACCTCTTGAATGCCATTCAAGCGCTCTCCCAGCTGAGCTATACCCCCGTGACAAATTCCGCCGCCGGGCCGCTCGCCTCAACAAATGGTATTATACCCATCTCGTGGGGGAATGTCAAGCACTTCTTTTGCATTTTTCGTTTTTTTTCGGGGAATGAATTTTCCGGGTGGGCCGGGGCCTGTGAGCAGCGCCACGCGGAGGAGCTGTATGCGGGGCGGCCAGCGGCCGCCCGCAGGTTCCACTTTTTTCAGTGCGTATTTCAGCCGCCGGAATCCTCCGGCAGCTGACCCGCCAGCAGCGCCAAATTGTCCGCGAAGGAGGTAAAGAACGCCGCCAGCACCTCCAGCTGCTGGGCGCTGCGCCCCTGGGCCACCTGGACGGCCAGCAGCGCCGCCGTCACCACCAGGGCGTCCCCCGACATCTCTTCCACGCCGCCGCCCCCTTTCCTCCCAGCCTATGTCGAAGGGTGGGGAAGGGTGCGGCGGCGCGCCGCTCACTTCCCCAGCCGCTTGATTAGCGCGCGCGTCTTCCGCACCGGCCAGGTGAGTACACGCCCGATGCGGAAGGAGGCCGAACGGCGCAGTTTGTTCAGCTTCTTCTCCTGGGCCTTGTTTTTCTTCCTGAGGGCGGCAACCTCCTGCTTTAGAGCAGCAATCTCCTTATTCCGTGCGGCAACATCCTTATTTAACTGCCGGATCTGGACGCCCCGGTCATATTTTTCATCATAGGTTTTCTTGAGCTTTTCCTGGAGTTCCTCGTTTTTCTTAGTCAATCGCCGGATCTGGACGCCCCGGTCATGCTTTTCATCGTAGGTTTTCTGGAGCTTCTGGTTGAGTTCAGATTTCTCTGCATAGGTCTTCTGGAGCTTTTGGTTGAGTTCAGATTTCTCTGCGTTGGTCTTCCTGAGCTTCTGGTTGAGTTCAGATTTCTCTGCATTGATTTTCCTGAGTTTTTCGTTAAGTTCCTTTGTCCGTTGGCTTTCCCTGACACCATTACTGACCAACATCTGAAAGGTGTACAGATTTTCCCGAAGGCCCAATTCACTGAACTCGTACTCCGGAGACATCTTCGCAAAGCTGGAACGTGTGTTGTTCAGCATAGCCGCAACCCTTCTCAACGCAGCGTTGCGGTTTTCTGGCGTCAGATCCGGTGCGGCTTCAAGATAAATCTGAAACATATCGAGAAAGCACTGATAATGGCTATAGACATTATAAAAAAGTATGGCCTTTGTTGTAATCGAACCTTCCCGAACCCGGTAATGATAATATGTCCGGCGCAGATGGAAGGTGCGCTTTGCCTTGAGCAGAACCGCAAACGTGAATGGATTATCCTCATAGAGTAGTCCCGGCGGAAAGGACAGGGCATTTTCCCGTACAAAGTCTGTGCGCAGGATTTGGCGCCAAACAATCCCTGAGTAGTTGTTTTCCTCACAGAACCTGTGCAGCAGAGTCTGTCCCTCGCAGACATCGTCATACGCACGGCTGCGGGTATCATTAATCTGAAACCTCGAAAACGACTCTGCCAGCTCCTCGCTTTCGTAATCGTTCGTCCAGTCGAAAAAGAGAACGTCCAGCGCCTTTTCCCGCATCACGGCCACCGACTGCTCCAGAGCGTCCTGCTCCAGCCAGTCGTCGCTGTCCATAAAATAGAGAAATTTGCCTCTGGCCTGGGCGATGCCCAGGTTGCGGGCGCAGCTCAGCCCCGCGTTAGGCCGGGAAAAGAGGACGAATCGCGAATCCTGGGCAGCCAAGCGCTCCAAAATCTCCAACGACTCGTCGGTGGAGCCGTCGTCGATGCAAATGATTTCGATCTCCCGCAAGGTCTGGTTGGCAATGGAACTCAGCGCCTCGTCCAGCCAAGGGGCCGTATTGTAAACCGGGATAACAACCGAGACCTGGATGTTGTTCCGCTCTGTGGGAGGAGTGATCCTGTACTGCTCACCGTCGTCCTGCCGGGAAGCCTGCAAATAAAAAGTCAAGCCCAAAATGAGCTTGACGAAAAAATAT
>JAJPXY010000046.1 GCA_021205205.1 Clostridiales bacterium | reverse complement strand
AGTAAAATTGTGCGTATATCAACGAAATCCTCTTTTAATCAGAGATTCCTTAATTACTGCTTGCCTTCTTTATAAGGGTTTGTGTTAAAGTATTCATGGCGAATGGGAGCCCTGCCTTTCGGTTTTGTGTCAGCAGCTTAACCTTAACACAGTCCGCTCCTATTCGCTATTCTTTTTTCTTTTGCCTGTAAAGCATCATTGTAACACCTACAAAGCCCCATTGCGTCGAGCGGAATCATTTGTTGACAAACGGCGGGGAACTGGGTATACTGGGACATATTAACGCGCTAAAGTGCTAACACGGCGGCGTGAGAGAGGAGGAACCGCCCGTGAACGCGGAGATCGAGGCCCTGTGCCAGGACCGGGTGTTCGCCCACTTCTACCAAATCTGCCAGATCCCCCACGGCAGCCGCAACGAGCGGGCGCTCAGCGACTATATTGCCCGCTGGGCGAGGAGCCTTGGGCTGGAGGCGGAGCAGGACGAGGTCTGTAATGTGCTGGTTCACAAACCCGCCTCCCCCGGCTGCGAGGCCGCGCCGCCGGTGCTGCTCCAGGCCCACATCGACATGGTCTGCGAGAAGGCGGAGGGCGTGGTCCACGACTTCACGAAAGACCCCATCCGTTGGGTCATTGACGGGGACGAGCTTTCCACCGGCGGCAGGACCACCCTGGGGGCCGACGACGGCATCGGCGCAGCCCTGGCTATGGCGGTACTGGAGGACGACACCCTGGCCCACCCGCCTCTGGATGCGCTGTTCACCGTCCGCGAGGAGGAGGACTTCACCGGCGCGGAGCGCTTCGCCCCGGAGAAGCTGCGGGCCGCCCGGCTCATCAACCTGGACCACACGGAGGACAACGTGGTGGTCTGCGGCAGCTGCGGCGGGATGCGGGCGGATTTTCTCCGGGACGTGGAATGGCAAGCGGTTCCAGCGGGCTGGACGGCCTGGCGGCTGGCTGTAGGCGGCCTGCGGGGCGGCCACTCCGGGGACGACATCCACCGGGGCCGGGGCAACGCCAATATTTTGCTGGCCCGGCTGCTGCTGGCGGCGGAGGCGGAGAGCGATTTTCTGCTGGCGGAGATGCGCGGCGGCAGCTTCCGACTGGCCATCCCCCGGGAGGCGGAGGCGTTGCTGTGGCTGCCGCCGGAAAAGGCCGCCGCCGTGGCGGCCCGATGCGCCGTGTTAGAGAACACCTTCCGCCGGGAGCTGCCTGTCACCGGCCAGCGGCTCAACGTGACCTTCGCCCCGGCCCAAGCCCCCCAGCGGAGCGCGGCCCCCGGCCCGGTGCTGGACGCGCTGACGCTGTTGCCGGACGGCATTTTCCAGATGGACGAGGCCATCACCGGCCAGGTGGACACCTCCGACAACCTGGGGGAGGTCTACCTGGACGAGGACGGGCTGCGGGTGGTCCTGGAAATCCGCTCCGCCCAGCCCAGTCTGCGCACCTACCTCTACCAGCGGATGGAGCGGCTGGCCGCCCTACTGGGCGGACGCTGCCAGAGCAGCGTCCTCTACCCCAGCTGGGAGTTCCGGCTCGACTCTCCCCTGCGTCAGACCTACTGTGACGCTTATCAGGCCCTCTGCGGAGAGGCCCCCGCCATGACCACCGTCCACGCGGGACTGGAGGTGGGCTATTTCTTCGCCAAGCGGCCCGACCTGGACGCCATCGCCGTCGGCCCCAACTGCCGGGACTTCCATTCCCCCGGCGAGACGCTGGAAATTTCCTCTGTGAAGAAGGTCTACCGGTGCCTGTGCGCGGCGCTGGCGGTGCTGCGGGAATGAGCTGTTAGCTGTTGCCGTCAAGCGGCACTTCCGAAGCTGCGCTTCTCCCTGTAGCCATTAGCTGTTAGTCAGGCACTACCGGCGGACAGCCGCTGCGGAAAAGGGACAGCCGGCAAACGCAAGATACCCCCCAAGAAAGGAAGGAACCCCATGCCAAAGAGAGAAAAGAAAGAGAAAACCGAACAGAAACAAATCAAAGCCGTCAACCCCATGCTGCTGCTGGTCATCATCATCCTGGTGGTGGCCATCGCGTCCTACTTCATCCCCGCCGGGAGCTACGACCGGGTCTATGACGCCGCGGCGGACACGGAGATCGTGGACCCCGACAGCTACCACACGGTGGATAAAAATCCCACCTCCCTGATGACCCTGCTGATGTCCCTGACCCTGGGAATGCAGAACGCGGCCTCCATCATCTTCTTCCTGCTCATCATCGGCGGGATGTTCGCCATTTTGAACGGGACGGGGGCCATCAACAACGGCATTGCCAACGTGGTCCGGGCCATGAAGGGCCGGGAAATGCTGATGATTCCCGTGTGTATGGTGGTGTTCGGCTGCGGCAGCGCCTTCTGCGCCAACTTTGAGGAGTTTCTGGCCTTTGTGCCGCTGGTGCTGGCCTGCTGCCTGACCATGGGCTTCGACTCGCTGACAGCGGTGGGCATCATCTTCTGCGCCGCCGCCTCCGGCTACGCCGGGGCCATCACCAATGCCTTCACCACCGGCGTGGCCCAGAGCATCGCGGGGCTGCCCATGTTCTCCGGCATGGCCCTGCGGGCCTGCGCCTTTGTGTGCTTCCTCATCGCCAGCATCATTTACGTCACCTGGCACGCCATCCGGGTGAAGCGCAACCCCACCCTCAGCTCCACCTATGAGCAGGACAAGCTGACCGCCCAGGACGTGGCGCTGAACGTGGACGAGGTGGAGCCGCTGACCCTGCGGCAGAAGCTGGTGCTGGTGGTGTTCGTGGGCGGCATCGCTTTCACCGTCTGGGGCATTGTGGCTCAGGGCTTTTACATCGACGAGCTGTCCGCCGTGTTCCTGGCCATCGGCATCCTCGGCGGCATCGTGGGCGGCCTCGGCCCCAACAAGATCTGCGAATACTTTGAAAAAGGCTGCGTCAATATGCTGTTCCCCTGCCTGATGATCGGCCTTGCCAACGCGGTCATCGTGCTGCTGAACGACGCCAGCATCATGGACCCCATCATCCACGCCCTGTCCGGTCTGCTGGACGGCCTCAGCCCCACTCTGGCGGCCATCGGGATGTTCATCGTGCAGGATCTCTTTAACGTGCTGGTGCCCTCCGGCTCCGGCCAGGCGGCCATCACCATGCCCATCATGGCGCCCTTGGCGGATATGCTGGGCCTGACCCGGCAGACGGCGGTTCTGGCCTTCCAGTTCGGCGACGCCTTCACCAACGTCATGGCCCCCACCGGCGGCGAAATTCTGGCGGCCCTGGCCATGTGCGGCGGCATCTCCTTCCGCAAGTGGATGAAGTACCTGCTGCCCCTGTTCGTGGTGTGGTGGCTCATCGCCTTCGTGTTCCTGGGCGTGGCGGTGCAGATCGGCTACGGCCCGTTCTAAAAACTGCAAATTTTC
>JAJPXY010000076.1 GCA_021205205.1 Clostridiales bacterium | reverse complement strand
TCCTGAAGCGTTTTTGTCTATTCTTTTGGGTTAAATTTAAATGCTGTTGCCCTGGGGGGGGTGCGCCTGTCGTTGACAAAACAGAAGATATTATATATAATACATACGCATTGCAGCATTTAGTAAAATATGGATAGGAGCCGATTATCATGGAAGAAACAAAAAAGGAAACGCTTTTGCTGAACCGAGACAACGGCTATGACCGCATTTCGGCGGCGGAGCGGGCGGAACTGGACACCTACTGCGAGGGGTACAAGGACTACCTGGACAAGGGCCGCACCGAGCGGGAGTGCGTGACCGAGACCGTGGCCATGGCGAAGGCCCGGGGCTACCGGCCCCTGGCCCGGGGCGAGGCCCTGAAACCCGGCGACAAGGTCTATCGCGTCATCAGCAACAAGTCCATTCTGCTGGCGGTCATCGGGCGGGAGTCCCTGGAGAAGGGCGCGGTCATCGGCGGCGCTCACATCGACTGCCCCCGGCTGGACCTGAAGCCCACCCCCCTCTATGAGGACAGCGAGCTGGCCCTGGCCAAGACCCACTACTACGGCGGCATCCGCAAGTACCACTGGGTCTCCATCCCTCTGGCCCTCCACGGCGTGGTCTGCAAGGCGGACGGGACCACCGTCACTGTCCGCATCGGGGACGAACCCGGCGACCCCGTGCTGACCATCTCCGACCTGCTGCCCCACCTGGCGGATAAGCAGTCCAAGGAGCCTCTGTGGCAGGCCATCAAGGGCGAGGACCTGAACATCATCCTGGGCAGCCGCCCCGTCCCCGAAAAGGACGAGAAGGAGCGGGTCAAGCTGATGGTGCTGAACCTGCTGAACGAAAAGTACGGCATCACCGAGGCCGATTTGATCTCCGCCGAGCTGTGCGCTGTCCCCGCCTATGCCCCGGCGGACGTGGGCCTGGACCGCTCCATGATCGGCGGCTACGGCCAGGACGACCGGGTCTGCGGCTACGCCGTCCTCAAGGCCCTGTTCGACAGCGAGGCCACCCTCCAGCGCACCGGCATCTGTATCCTCACCGACAAGGAAGAAATCGGTTCCTACGGCCTGACCGGCATGGACAGCGCCTATTTCGACATCTTCCTGGCCGACCTGTGCCGCGCCCAGGGGGCCGACCTGAACACCTGCATCGAGCACTCCTTCTGCCTCTCCGTGGACGTGACCGCCGCCTACGACCCCAACTTCGCCAATGTGTATGACGTCCGCAACGCCGCCCGGCTGAACCGGGGCGTGGGCCTGTGCAAATACACCGGCAGCCGGGGCAAGAGCGGCGCATCGGACGCTCCCGCCGAGGTGGTGGCCTATGCCCGCCGGGTGCTGGACGCCGACGGTGTGGTCTGGCAGATCTGCGAGCTGGGCAAGGTAGACGAGGGCGGCGGCGGCACCATCGCCCACTACATGACCCGCCGGGGCATCGCCACGCTGGACGCGGGTACCCCGCTGCTGGCTATGCACGCCCCCTTCGAGGTGTCCGGCAAGCTGGACTGCTACATGACCTACCGGGCCATGCGGGCGTTCTATAACAACTGAGAACGTTTTTTCATTTCGCCTGTTTGGGAGGAAGCAAACCTATGACCTATCTGCAATCCGCATTTCTGGGCCTGGTGCAGGGCATCGCCGAGTTCCTGCCCATCTCCAGCTCCGGCCACCTCTCCCTGTTCCAAAACTTCCTGGGGCTGCAAAGCGCCGAGGAGGCCAGTATGTTCTTCGACGTGCTTCTCCACCTGGGGACGCTGATCGCCGTGTTCATGGTCTATTGGAAAGACATCTGGGAAATGATCCTGGAGTTCTTCCGGTGGATCGGCGACCTGACCCACGGCGGCACCAAGGGCAAGCCGGTCCCTCCCGCCCGGCGGATGATTTTGCTGATCATCGTGGGCACTCTGCCCCTGTTCCTGGTGCTTCCCATCAAGGACGCGGTGGACAGTCTCTATAGCAACACCTACTTCATCGGCTTTGCCCTGCTGGTGACGGGCACGCTGCTCTTTGTCTCCGACCGCATGGCCCATGGCAAAAAGACGGAGAAGACCGCCACCGTGGTGGACGCCCTGGTGGTGGGCTGTGCCCAGGGCCTGGCAACAGTGCCCGGCCTGTCCCGCTCCGGCACGACCATCGCGGCGGGGATGCTGCGGGGCTACAAGCGGGAGTTCGCCGTGCGCTATTCCTTCCTGATGAGCATCCCGGCGGTCATCGGGGCCAACATCCTCAGCCTGAAAGACGCGCTGGAGGCGGGCATCGACGCCGAGATGGTTCCGGTCTACCTGGTGGGGGTGCTGGTGGCGGCGGTCTCCGGCTACTTCGCCATCCGGCTGGTGAATCTGCTCTCCGACAAGGGCAGGTTTGGCGCGTTTGCCTACTACTGCTGGGGCGTGGGCGTGCTGGCCCTGGTGCTCAGCTTCGTACTGTAAGGCTGTATCGCTTTTTCCGGCGGACGGGACCGTCTGCCGGCTGCGAAGAGACCGCTGATGAAACGTCCCCGGCGTAAGGGCCGGGGCGCGCCGTCAGCGGTCTCCTGTTAAGGAGTTTGTTATGGCAGCAAGTCAGACGAAAAAATCTCAAACAAAAAAGGCTCCGGCAAAAAAGACTTCCCGGGCCGGGAAGTCCTCCACGAAAAAGTCCGCCTCCGCCGCGAAGAAGTCCCGGACGGCGACATCCAGGGCGACTTCTGCGCCCAAACGGGGCGGCGCAACGTCCGGGACCGGCCGGACAGTGTGGGCGGCGGTGCTGCTGGTGCTGGCGGTGTTTTCCGCCCTGAGCTGGTTCCAAGTGGAGGGGAGCTTCATCTCCCTCCTGGCGTGGCTGGAGCGGGGGCTGGTGGGCTGCGGCTACTGGGTCGCGCCGGTGGCGCTGCTGATTGCCAGCGGCGTGCTGTTTTTCCACCGGAACCGGCCTGTCCTGGGGCGGACGGTCTGCGCGCTGCTGCTGCCGCTGCTGGTGGGGGCGATGGTCCATACCGCTCTCGGCACCCTGGACCTGAATCTGGCCACGGACGGCGTCAGCCGCCTGTGGGACCTCCAGGGCGGGGGTTACACCGGCGGCGTATTGGGTGGCTCGGCGGCGGTGGCGCTTTCCCGGGTATTCAGCCGATGGGGCGCGCTTTTCCTGTTGCTGCTGCTCACCGGGGTCTGCGCCATGGTACTGACCTGCGTCACGCCGGAGCTGCTGGCTGACAGAGTGATCGGTTGTTTCTCCGCCCGACAGAAAAAACGCCGCAGGGCAAAGGAGACCCGCCAGGCGATGGAGGAGCAGCCCCGCCCCGGTCTGCTGGAGTGGCTGAAGCCCGGCGCGGCCTACGACCCGGAGGAGGACGAAGAAGAACCGGAGGAGCAAGAGCAGCCGGAGGAGAAAAAGCCACGCCGCCCCGCCAAACGGCGGTTCCGGGACGAATATGACCTGGAAGTGGACAAGACGGAGCCTGCTCCCCGGGAGGAACAGCCGCCGACGGTGGAGATGGTGGTACCGGAGGGCGAGGACTTCATCCCTGCCAGTCAAATGCCCAAAAAGCGGGGCAAGCAGGAGAAGCTGTTCGACGGCACGCCTGCGGTGGCCACGCCGGGGGACTACCTGGCCAGAGTGCAGCAGGAGGAGCAGGAGCAGCCCCCGAAAAAGGCCCGGAAAAAGCGTTCCGCGCCTGAGCAGACGCCCGCAGCAGAGACGTCCGCGGCGGCGAAAGCGGGGGAGACCTATCACGCGCCGCCCCTTGACCTGCTGAAATCGGCGGAAGGGGTCAACGGCAGCGCCGCCGGGAAGGAACTGGAGCAGACCAAAGCGCTGCTGGAGGAGACCATCCAGTCCTTCGGCATCGAGTCCAACATTGTGGAGGTCACCCGCGGCCCCTCCGTCACACGGTACGATTTGGAACTGGAGCGGGGCATCCGGCTCAACAAGCTGACCAACCTCTCCAAGGACATCGCCCTGAGCCTGGGCGTGGTCAGCGTCCGCATCGCTCCAGTGCCGGGGCAGAACTCGGTGGTGGGCATCGAAGTCCCCAACAAGCTGGTCAACCAGGTCACGCTCCGCTCGGTCATCGACTCCAGGGAGTTCCGGGAGGCCAAGTCCCCGGTGGCCTTCGCCGTGGGCAAGGACATCGCCAACAACAACGTGGTGGGGGACATCGCCAAGCTGCCCCACATGCTCATCGCCGGTACCACCGGCTCCGGCAAGTCGGTCTGTACCAACGCCCTCATCGTCTCGCTGCTCTACAAGTCCTCCCCGGAGGACGTGAACCTAATCATGATCGACCCCAAGATGGTGGAGCTGGGCAACTACAACGGGATTCCCCACCTGCGCATCCCCGTGGTCACTGACCCCAAGAAAGCGGCGGGCGCGCTGCAATGGGCGGTGTACGAGATGATGCAGCGCTACCAGCTCTTTGCTGGGCAGGGGGTGCGGGACCTGAACAGCTACAACGCAGTGGTGACTGCCAACGAAGACCTGGGGGCCAAAAAGCTGCCCCGCATTGTCATCGTCATCGACGAGCTGGCCGACCTGATGCTGGTGGCGGCCAAGGAGGTGGAGGAATCCATCTGCCGGGTGGCCCAGATGGGCCGTGCCGCCGGGATGCACCTGATCATCGCCACCCAGCGCCCCTCTACCGATGTCATTACCGGCCTGATGAAGGCCAACATCCCCTCCCGCATCGCCTTGGCGGTGGCGTCCTCTCTGGAGTCCCGCATCATTCTGGACAGCTCCGGCGCGGAGAACCTGGTGGGCAACGGCGATATGCTTTTCGCCCCCCTGGGTAAGGGCAAGCGCCGGGTGCAGGGCTGCTTTATCTCCGAGGAGGAGGTCAACGCCGTCATTGCGGACATCAAGGAGCGCACCACGCCCAACTACGATGAAGCGGTCATGCAGCAGGTGGAGGAGAACGCCAAGCAGAACGAGAAGAAGGGCAAGGGCGGCGCGTCCGCCATGAACGTGACCATGCCGGATGGGACCGACCAACAGCCGGACAAGGACGAGGGGAGAGACCCCCTGTTCGTGGACGCTGTGGACACCGTGGTGGAAACCGAGATGGCCTCAGTCTCCATGCTCCAGCGTAAGCTGAAGCTGGGCTACGCCCGGGCCGCCCGTCTGGTGGACCAGATGGAGGAGGCCGGGATCGTCGGCCCCTTCGAGGGGTCCAAGCCCCGGAAGGTGCTGGTCAACAAGGAGCGCTGGAGCGAGATGAAGCTCCAGATGGGCCAGCATTCCGGGCTGGACGCCAACCTGGAGCTGGCAAAGGCCATGAGCGCCGCCGCCGATGCGGAGGCGTTCGCGGGCCACGAGACTACATAACACCCCCCGGCGGGGCGGCAGAAGCCGATCACGCCGGGGTGCTTTCTGCCATCGGAAAAGAAAAAACAAAAAAGTTTGAAAAAGTGCTTGACAAATTCGGCGGCGTCTGTTATACTTAATTCAACAAAAAGAAGTGAGAGAAAACGAGAGTGCTCTTTCTCTTGGGGTGGTGTTCCGGCGGCTGCCCTGTTTTCAAGAATCGCCGATGGTGTTCCTTCCGTTTGGTACAGCGCGAAGTCACAGTATTCCCGTGGTAACTCCGTCCCAGGTCAAGGCCGAGGGAGGTAATCCAGCGCAGGTGTGGCGGTTGCGAGGTGCCCTGTTCACAGAAGCTTCCATTGATGGGTTTGCTGCCCAGCCGTGACGGTGAAAGTGAGGAAATGGTTATGGTACTTGATTTCAAAATAGAAAAGGGCTGACCCAGACCAGAAGTAAGTTCGGTTTGGGTCAGCTCTTTTTATGTATACAGGTCAAATGTCTGCTGTGAGGTGCAAAACATATGAAAACAATACAAATTTCCCATCCGGAGCGGGAAAAGGTCACTCTGGATGCCTACCTGCTGGACGGCGGACTGAAACTGGGCCAGGAGGTAAAACGCCCGGCGGTGGTGATCTGCCCCGGCGGGGGCTATATCTACCTCTCCCCGCGGGAGGCGGAGCCGGTGGCCCTGGCCTACGCCGCCAAGGGCATTCATGCCTTTGTGCTGTATTACTCCGTGGGCTGGGAAGTGGCGGGGTTCACCCCGCTGCGGGAGCTGGACTGGGCCATCGGTCTGATTCGCGCTCATGCGGAGGAGTGGAACATCGACGCGGAAAAGATCCTGACCTGCGGCTTCTCCGCCGGGGGACACCTGGCCCTGGCGGGCGGTCTGCTGGGGCAGGAGAAGCCCAACGGCATGATTTTGGGCTACCCCGCCACCAAGCTGGCGACGGGCGACGACCCGCTGATGTGCCGTCTGCTGACCGGCAAAGACACCCCCACACCGGAGGAGGCGCGGTGGCTGGACCTGGCGCCCCAGGTGACGGCGGACGCGCCGCCCCTGTTCGTGTTCACCACTGGCGAGGACGCGCTGACCCGGCGCATGACGCTGGACCTGGTCACTGCCTACGACGACCACGGGCTGCTGTGTGAATACCATCTGTTCCAGAAAGGCCCTCACGGCTACAGTTTGGCCAACGCCGTCAGCGCCGACGGCTCCAGCCAGGTCCTCAACCCCCATGTGGAAAAGTGGCTGGATTTGAGCGTGGAGTGGCTGTTTTCCGTCTTTGGGGAACCGGAGTTCCGGGACGTCAGCACCAGCCATATCATGGACGCCATGCGGGAGATGGGCATCGACCTGCCCGCAGCACCAGAGGCGGACAACGCATAGACAGTTTACAAGAGAAATCCCCCACACCCTTCCGCAAAGAAAGGCGTGGGGGATTCTAACTGCTATGACAGGCGCGGGTCACGCCGCGTCGGATCCCTCTGCTTCCGCGTCGTCTGCCTCCACAGTGACAACGCCGCCCAGCAGCTCGTAAATCGCCTGGCTGTCCTCGTTTTCCTCCCCGTCCAGCTGGGCGGTGATCCAGGTGGAGGGATCGGTGGTGGTCAGTTCCACCGCCAGCGTCTCCACCTCGTACTTCACTTCGCCGAAGGCCAAAGCGCTGCTGATTTTGCGGGTCCGCTCCTTCACCTTGTCGCCGGACCGCTCGACGGTGGTGAAGGTGCTACCGCTGCTGGCCACCACAAGGGCAGTGTGGTTGGCGGTGCCGCTGCCGAAGAAGGCTACGTCGCCGGGCTGGGGGGTGTAGTTGGAGGTGTGCAGGGTCCCCAGACTCTTGAAGCCGGAGACGCCGTCCCGGGCCGCCATGAAGGTGGGGGCCGCGTCGGTGGAGACGCCGGTGTGGTGCAGACACCAGGTGGCGAACTCAGAACACCACGGCTCACTGGATTTCAGCTTGTGGTGGTGGCCGATGAGGTACTTGTTGTAGTAATTGATATACTTGCTGCCGGAGTTGCCAAGTTCGCCGTAGGCTGCGGCCACTACCTGGTCCCGCAGGGTTTCCGCATCTGCGCCGGTCTCCGCCGCCTCCAGCACTGCCGCCAGGTCGGCCTCGTAGTCCTCGCTGTTCTGGTAGGCGGTCTCGTTGGGCAGGGTCAGCACCTGGGAGGACACCTGATACCACGTCTCGTACCAGGCGTCGATCTGCGCCTTTACCGCCTCCTCGGTCAGCTCCAGTTCTTCGTCCTGGAAGGCCAGCGCCTCCAGGTAGGCGACGACGGAGGCTGCGTCAGTGGAAACAGCCGGGCTATCGGCCTGTTCCGAGTCGGACGTCTCCTCACTGGCCACGGACTTTGTGGCGGCGTAGAGCAGCAGTTCCTCCGCGTCCTGCTCCTCCAGCTCGTCCTCGTCGGGGGAGAAGGTCTCGTTCAGTTCCTGGTCCTTTTCCGCCAGATAGGTTTTCACATAGTCCACCAGGTCGGCGCTGAAGGTCCGCCCATCGGAGAAGGAGACCGCCAGCGTCTCTGCGTCCTGGGTGAACCCGGCGTCGCACCGCTCACAGCGGTAAGAGGCGTCGCCGGTCTCCTCGTCCACGCTGGCCACGTAGCTGTGGCCCAGCGGCTCGACCGTTTCGTCCTCGCAGGTATAGCCGCAGGTCGAGCAGTGGTGGACGGTGTAGCCCTCGGTCAGGCAGGTCGGTTCCACCACGGTGTCCTCATACTGACAGTCCTCAATGATATTTGCGCCGCAGAGGGTGCAGATGGCGGTCATGGTTCCGTCGCCGTTGCTGCGCCAAGCGCCCAGGTCGTGGCCGGTGGTGGAACAGGCGGTGGTCATGAACGGCTCATAGGACGAGAGGATGTTCCCGGACGGGTCCGGTGTGGACTCCTCGCTGGGGGCCGGGACCTCCGTCTGGGGGAGGGCGTTCAGCAACTCCTCAGAGGCAACCTCCTCCACTGCGGAGACGTCTCCGGAGGAGGCAGAGGCGCTATCCGCCGCCAGAGCGGTGGATAGGGTGTTGGTGCAGAGAGCGCCAGCCAGAAGCAGGGCGCAAAATCTGGAAAAATTCATAAGCGGTCACTTTTCTCGCGGAGAAAAGCAAGCCTCCTTTCATAACGGGGAAAATGCGATGGGACTTGCGATGGGATCATTGTTCTGCCAGCTCCAGCAGCTTGCGCAGCCGGTGGTTCAGGCAGGACTTGGAAACCGGGGGCTGGCACAGGTCGGCCAGCTGGACCAGGGACAGCTCCGGATGGGCGCAGCGGAGAGCGGCGGTCTCCTGGAGCTTTTCGGGCAGCTGCTCCAGCATCCCGCGGTCCTCCAGGATGTGGATGGCTCTGATTTGGTTCTGGGCCGCCTGCACGGACTTTTCCACGTTGGCCACGTCGCAGTTGTACTGGCGATTGACGCCGTTGAGCAGGTTTTTCTGCTGCCGGGCGGTGCGGATGCGCTGGGCGCAGGTCGGCGCGCCGACGGTGGTCAGGAAGGTGGAGATGGCCTCGCTCTGCTTGAAGTAGGTGATGTAGTTGGCCTTCCGGGTGGTCTCTCTGGGGCGGAGCAGCAGCTCGGGCATCAGGGCCTGAAACTCCCGGTGGACATAGAGGCGGCTGGTGGCCAGCTCCAGATGGTAGCCCTTTTGGGGGTCGGTGACGCTGCCCCCCGCCAGGAATGCCCCACGGCAGAAGGCCACGTAGCAGCAGTGTTCCTCCAGCACGCCGTAGTTGATGTGGTGGGTCATCAGGCCCTCCCGGCTGTAGCCGTAGAGGTCCAGAATCTGCTGAATGTGGTCCCGGTCGTTGATTTGGAAGGTCAGCTTGCCG
The DNA here is from genome assembly GCA_021205205.1 of Clostridiales bacterium. Lineage (GTDB taxonomy): Bacteria > Bacillota > Clostridia > Oscillospirales > Oscillospiraceae > Onthomonas. Next base: position 11,201 of record JAJPXY010000076.1, on the reverse strand, counting down.
CCCTCCTCCGGCTCCGGCTGCTGGTCGAAGCCCAGGCCAAAGGCCGCCTGGAACAGCCGGGGCAGACGGTCCCCAAAGGCCCGGGACTGGGTGGTGATGCGGATGCCAAAGGGGGAGAAGCTGTTGCAGAACAGCAACACGCCATAGGCTTCGGCCTGGGCGCAGCATGGGCGGTCCAGTTCGGCCTGGCACAGCTCTGTTTTTACATCGGAGGAAAACGACATGGGAGGTACCTTCTCTTACTTGATAGTCAGTGTGCGCCGGGACGGGGCGCTCACTTGCGGTCCCTCGTCATGTCCCGGTGGTGTTCCCGGACGGCGTAGCCCAGCTCCGCCACCTGCCCAGCGATGGCGTGGCTCATGGCCACGCTGCGGTGCTGCCCGCCGGTGCAGCCTACCCCGATGATCAGCACGCTCTTTCCCTCCGTGGCGTAGAGAGGGAGCAAAAACTCCAGGTTTTTGCGGAACAGGGCCAGAAACTGGCCGGTTTCCGGGTATTTGTCGAGGAAGTCGGTGACGGGCTTGTCCAGTCCGGTGAGCTTGCGCAGCTCCGGCAGGTAGAAGGGGTTGGGCAGGAAGCGCACGTCGATCAGCAGGTCGGCCTCCAGGGGGATGCCGCACTTGTAGCCAAAGGAGAGGACGCTGACCTCCATCCCCGCGTTGATCGGGGTGCCGAACATCTCCAACAGGGTGTTGCGCAGCTTTTTGGTGGAGGAAAAGGTGGTGGAGTCGATGATGTAGTCCGCCCGCTCCCGCACGTGGGAGAGCAGCTCCCGCTCCTGGTCCACGGCCTCTTCCAGAGAGAGGTCGCCGTCGGCGCAGAGGGGGTGGGCGCGCCGCGTCTCTTTGTAGCGCTTGATGATGGCCTCTGTGGAGGCCTCCAGGAACAGCAGCTTGACATCGCAGCCCATGGCCTTCATCTCGTCCAGGGCGGAGAAAAAGTCGCTGAAATCCACGCCGCCCCGGATGTCGCTGACCAGGGCGACCTTCTCATAGCGCTTGCCGCCGCTGCGGCAGACCTCCGCGAAGCGGGGCATCAGCACGGCGGGCATATTGTCTACGGTGTAGTAACCCGCGTCCTCCAAAAACTTGGCGGCCTGGCTTTTGCCCGCGCCGGAGAGACCGGAGATGATGATAAAACGCATAACAGCCTCCGCTGAGTGGTGGTGGGTGGAGTGTGGAGGACCGGACTCACGGTCAGGGCAGCCGTTTGATTTCCAGCTCCAGCGAAATGCCGGTTTTCTCCAGTACGGTGTCGTGGATCTGGCCGGTCAGGGCCAGCACGTCGGCGCAGGTGGCGCCGCCGATATTGATGACGAACCCCGCGTGCTTGGTGCTGACCTGAGCGCCGCCCACGGTCAGCCCTTTCAGGCCGCACTGGTCGATGAGGGCGGCGGCGAAGCCGCCCACCGGGCGCTTAAAGGTGCTGCCCCCGCTGGGGTACTCCAGGGGCTGCTTGTCCCGACGCTTCTGGTTCAGCTCGTTCATCCGCTGGCGGATGGCCTCGCCGTCTCCTGGGCGCAGCTGGAGCGTGGCTCCGGTGATGATTTTTGTGCCGTCGGTGAAGGCGCTGGTGCGGTAGCCAAAGCCCTGCTCGGCTCCCGTCAGGCAGCCCCGCGCCCCGTCCAGGGTGACGAAGTGGGTCTCCGTGAGCACGTCCTTCAGATCGCCGCCATAGGCACCGGCGTTCATCACCGCGCCGCCGCCCAGGGTGCCGGGGATGCCCGAGGCGAACTCCAGCCCGGACAGCTCCTCCCGCTGGGCGAAGGCCGCCAGCTTGGACAGCAGCACCCCCGCGCCGCAGCGGACGCGGTCTCCCTCCAGCCGCTCCAGGGTGTTCAGCCCGTCCAGCAGCTTGAGGACAAACAGCTCCATAGGCCCGTCGTCGCACAGCAGGTTGGTGCCGTTGCCCAGGGGGACCGGGATGACGCCGCACTGGGCCGCGCAGCGCAAAGCGGTCAGCAGCTCCTCCTCGCCGGTGGGGAAGGCCATCAGCCGCACCGGGCCGCCGATGCGGAAGGAGGTGTGGCGGCTCATCGGCTCCTGTTCCCGCAGGGCCATGGCGGGGCAGCGTTGGGTCAGCATCTGGTGTAATCTATCAAAACGGTCCATGTTTGACCTCCGATATTTCGAAATTAGTTTGAAATCAGAATAAAAAGAAGGAAAAAAGAAGGGAAAAGCCCGATAAAGCGGCTCAGATGTGCGGTCTGCCCGCCAGACAGGTCATCCGGCGCGCTCTAGCCGCAGAACAAAGTCATTATAACATGGAAATGCGATAAATAGAATAGCCAATTTATAAATTTTTCTGTAAAGCGGCGGGAAAGCCGAAATTCCGCCGCCCCGGCTTGAACCGTTGACAGCCGTGTTATAATAAGAATAATGGAATTGCAGTTCCGGAGGAACTTCTTTGAAGCAGCGCCGTGGCGCTTTCCAACCAACGACCCGCAGTTCAGGAAGGTGAATATCCCTTGAAACAACATTCTTCACAGTCCCCAAAACAAAAACGCAGCCCGGTCAAAACCTTCTTCAAATGGTTCGGCCTGGTGCTTGGGACCCTGGTCCTGGTCGGTGCGACCACGGCGGCCATTCTGTGCTGCTACGCCGCGGCCTACATTCAGGACGTCATTTTTCCTGAGGTGGCCAGCTCCAACGTGACGCTGCTGGCCAGCGATACCGATCTCTCCAGCGTCATCTACTACTGCGACGAGGAGTCCGGCGAGTACGAGACGCTGCAAACCCTCTATGCCTCCGAGAACCGGGAGTGGATTTCCTATGAGGACATCCCGGAGGACCTGCTCAACGCCACCGTCGCCATCGAGGACAAGCGCTTCTACAAGCACAACGGCGTGGACTGGAAGCGGACGGCGGCGGCGGTGGTCTATATGTTCACCGGCCAGAGCATCCAGGGCGGTAGCACCATCACCCAGCAGCTCATCAAGAACCTGACCCAGCAGGACGAGGTGACGGTCCGCCGGAAGGTCGTGGAGATCTTCGAGGCGCTGGAGTACGAAAAGAGCCACACCAAGCAGGAGATCTTGGAGTGGTATCTCAACGAGATCTACCTGGGCCGGGGATGCTACGGCGTCAAGACCGCCGCCCAGAAGTACTTCGGCAAGGACGTGGGCGACCTGGACCTGGCCGAGTGCGCCGCGCTAATCTCCATCACCAACAACCCCTCCCTGTATGACCCCTACAACCACCCGGACAACAACCTGGAGCGCCGCACCCTGGTGCTGGAGCAGATGTGTGAGCAGGGGTATATCACCGAGGCGGAGCGGGACGCTGCCATCGCGGAGGAGCTGGTGTTCACCTCCGGCTCCACCGGCAGCGACGACAGCAACTCCAGCGGCGACTACTACAGCTGGTACACCGACGCAGTCATCAAGCAGGTCATCAGCGACCTGATGGACACCTACGGCTATGACGAATCTGTCGCCAACCAGATGGTGTTCTCCGGCGGGCTGCAAATCTATACCTGCCTGGACCCGGAGATCCAGGCGGACGTGGATGAGATTTACACCAACACCGAAAACGTCTCCGGCATGGAGTCCTCTTACGGCGACCAGCTCCAGTCCGTCATCACGGTGGTGGACAACGAGACCGGCGCGGTGGTGGCCCTGGCCGGCGGCGTGGGAGAGAAAGAGGGCAACCGCATCTGGAACCGCGCCACCGACACCGTGCGGCAGCCCGGTTCTTCCATCAAGCCCCTCTCCGTCTACTCCCAGGCGCTGGAGCGCGGGGACATCCTGCCCAACACCATCGTGGAGGACTCCGCCTTTGAGGGCGGCTGGCCCAAGAACTCCCACGGCGGCTACAGCGGCAACGTGGACGTGATGTATGCCGTGGCCCAGTCGCTGAACACCGTGGCGGTGAAGGTGCTGGACATGGTGGGGACCCGGAACTCCTATAACTTCCTGACCGAAAAGTTCCAGCTCAGCAGCCTGGTGGACAACTATGTAGGCACCACCGGCAAGGTCTACAGCGATGTGGACTATTCCCCCCTGGCCTTGGGCGGCCTGACCAACGGCGTCTCCACCTACGAGATGGCGGCGGCCTACTCCACCTTCTCCCGGGACGGCGTGTATATCACCCCCTACCTCTACACCGCCGTGGTCAACAGCGAAGGGGAGATTCTGCTGCAAACAGAGGGCTACAGCGTGGACGTGGACAGCGACGGCGGCGTGACCATCACCGGTCAGGGTACCGGCGAGGCCATCCTCAGCACCGCCACCTGCTTCTATATGACCGAAATGCTGGAGAGCGTCGTCACCGAGGGCACCGGCACCAGCGCCGCCATCGACGGCATGAGTGTGGCCGGTAAGACCGGCACCACCGACGACGACTATGACCGCTGGTTTGTGGGCTACACCCCCTATTACACCGCCGCCGTCTGGACCGGCTACGACAGCGCCAGCAAAATCAATTCCGGCTCCAACCCCGCCGTTATCCTCTGGCAGCAGGTGATGAGCCTGGTCAGCAGCGGACAGGAGGACATCGGCTTTGACGAGGACATGGTGTCCACGGCGGTGACCTATTGCACCAACTGCGGCGGCGTAGCCACCAGCAAGAGCCCCGGGACACGAACGGCGCTGTTCCTCTCGGGGGATGAGCCGTCGAGCACCTGCACCTGCGGCAAGTCCTCCAGCTCCAAGAAAAAGAGCTCTTCTGACAAGGACAAGAACGAGGATGAGGATACGGCAGATACGGAGACGACCGCCGAGGAGACCGAGACCGAGACCGAAACAGAGACAGAGACAGAAACGGAGACGGAGACGAAAAAAGAGACCACCACCCAGACGGAGTCGGGCGGCAACACCACAGACAGCACCCAGGACCAGAACACCCAGAGCCAGAGCAGCCAGGACCAGAGCACCCAGAACCAGAGCAGCCAGACCGAGGAAGCTGAGACGACAGACAGCACGACCCAGGAAACGACCCAGGAAGAACCCGAAGAAGAACAGACAGAGGAGAGGGAGCAGGAGGAAGAAGAACCGGACGACACCGAAGACACAGAAGAATAGGACCGCTATCTCCCCCGGGGCCGCTCAGCTGCTCCGGGGGCCTTTGCGTTCCCGGAGCAGCTGCGTTCCCGCCGCCAGCACCGCCGGTGCGGCGACCAGCCCCCAGAACCCGAAAATCAGCATCCCCAGGTCCATGGCGAGCACCGTGAAAAAGGGGCTGGTCCCCGCCTGGGTGCTGACAAATCGCGGTTCCAATACAGTGCGCAGCAGCCAGAGGGCCAGCCACAGCCCCGCCATTCCCAGCGCCTGGAGGGTGCTGCCCTCCAGCCAGAGGATGCCCGCCCAGGGCAGCAGGACCACTCCGCAGCCCAGCAGGGGCAGCGCGTCAGCGGCGCACACCAGCGCCGCTGCGGGGATCGCAACGGAGACCCCTAACGCCAGCAATCCCACCGCCAGCACCGGGAACTGTACCAGCAGCAGCTTTCCTTGGGCTTTCAGCCAGCCCATAGCCCCGATTTTGAGAGAGTGCAGGGCGGTGGATACCGGACGGCGCCAATCCTCCGGCACCAGCCCTGTCAGAGCAGAGCGCAGCCGGGGCCAGTCCAGGGCGGCGTAAAAGGACGAGAGCAGGCAGATGAGGAGAAAAAACAGCTTTTCCGGCAGAGCGGAGAGCAGATTTGCGCTGAGCCGGGCGGCCCATGCGGTCGCCCGTTCCACCCAGAGGGAACCACTCTGACCCAGGAGCCGCACCAGCCCCGCCGTCAGACTGCCCACGGAGCCGGGCAGTTTTTCGGCCAGGGCCTCCAGCCGGGCCAGCAAGGAGGATAGATCGGGGAACAGGCCGGTCAGGCCGTCGATGACGCAGCAGAGCTTCACTGCGGCCCAGACCAGCGCTCCGGCCAGCAGCGCCACCGCTCCCCCCAGCACCAGCGCCACCCCCAGCCAGCGGGGGAGCCGCCTTTCCTCCAGCCAGTGGACGGGTCCCGCGGCGGCAGATGCAGCCAAAAGTGCAAACAGGGCGGCCCAGGCGCACCGCCGCACCGCCGGAAAACACACCGCCAGCGCCAAAAGCAGACAAAGACAGCCCTTTTTCTTGCCCTGAGACATGAACGGCTCCTATCTGACAAACTGCTTTCTGCAGTTTTCGTATTTTTTGGATGAATCAACGGTTGCAAAGTGGGGGAGCGGGTGTTATAATCACCTCTGTATCACAAGCACAAATGACCACGCGGCGTGGACAGATGTAGGAGGAGAACAGACCATGTCGAAGGTGAGCAAATACTTTATCGTGGAGGCCAGCGCTCTGCCGGAGATCTTCCTCAAGGTGGCCCGGGCCAAAGAGGCGCTGGAGCTGGGGGAGGCGGCGACGGTGAACGAGGCCACCCGAATAGCGGGCATCAGCCGCAGCGCCTTCTACAAGTACAAGGACGCGGTGCGCCCGTTTAACGACATGATGAACGGCCACATCGTCACCTTCCAGGCCATGCTCCGGGATGAGCCGGGGGCGCTCTCCGCCATCCTGAATATCTTTGCCGCCAGCGGCGGGAATATTCTCACCATCAACCAGACCATCCCCACGGGCAGCGTGGCCGCCGTCAACCTGAGCGCCGAGACCAGCGGCCTGAACGTCTCGCTGGATGAGCTTGTCCACCGGGTCAGCGCCATGGAGGGTGTGGTCAAGTTCGAGGTGCTGGCCGGGTAAACGTGTCAAATCCTGTCCGGCCCCGCCGGGCGGTAAGAATAGTACTGAATCTTAGAGAGGTGTCCTTATGGTAAACATTGCGATTTTGGGATACGGCGTTGTGGGCAGCGGCGTCGGTGAGATCATCTATAAAAACGGCCAGCACATTTCCGAGCGGGTGGCCAACGAGGTGAATCTGAAATACATCCTGGACCTGCGGGATTTTCCCGACAGCCCCTATGCCGACCGGGTCATCCGGGATTTCTCCGTCATTGAGAACGACCCGGACGTCCAAATCGTGGTGGAAACCATGGGCGGCGTGGATTTTCCCTATGACTGCACCAAGCGCGCCCTGACCGCGGGCAAGAGCGTCGTCACCTCCAACAAGGAGCTGGTGGCCACCCACGGCTGCGAGCTGCTGAAGATTGCCAAAGAACACGGCTGCTCCTACCTCTTTGAGGCGTCTGTGGGCGGCGGTATCCCCATCCTGCGGCCCATGACCAGCTGCCTGGCGGCCAACGAGCTGCAAGAGGTGGTGGGCATCCTCAACGGCACCACCAACTACATCCTGACCCGGATGATCCGGGCGGGCCTCTCCTTTGAGGAGGCGCTGAAAGAGGCCCAGGCCAACGGCTACGCCGAGCGCAATCCCGCCGCCGACATCGAGGGCACCGACGCCTGCCGGAAGATCTGCATCCTGTCCTCCCTGGGCTTCGGGCGGCATATCTACCCTGACCAGGTCCCCACCGAGGGCATCACCAACATCACCCTGGCCGACGTGGCCTACGCCCGTTCCGGCGGCTACAAAATCAAGCTGCTGGGCCGCTCCATCCGCCGGGAGTCCGACGGCAAGGTCTGCGCTTACGTGGCCCCCCATCTGGTGGCCGACGACTCCCCCTTGGCCAACGTGGAGGACGTGTTCAACGCCATCCAGGTCACCGGCGACTCCATCGGCGACGTGATGTTCTACGGCCGGGGCGCAGGCAAGCTGCCCACCGCCTCCGCCGTGGTGGCCGATGTGATGGACATCGTCCGAAACAAGGGCAAAAAGGTCATCTCCTGGGAGGAGGGCGGCCCCGACACCGTCTACTCCATCGACGAGGTATCCAGCCAGTGGTACGTCCGGGTGACGGGCGATTTCGCCGTGGACGGTACCAAGCGCCTGCGCAACGGTGACGCCAACGATGGCGAGTGCGCCTTCATCACCAACGAAAAGCTGACTCTGCCCCAGGTGAAAGCGATGACCGCCAACATGGAGGTCAAGGCTCTGTACCGGGTGCTGTGAGCCGCCGCCCCAAAGGGGCATAGCATGGAGAGGAAGGTCAAGGGAGGCCGCGGGTGGATCGTCTGCGTCCGACTATGGGCCTGGGGCGGTCCTGTTGTTTCCCTTTTTCCTTTATAGTAAGTTGAGAATTTAGGGGGTCATTTGTAAAAATGGCATTGATCGTGCAAAAATTTGGCGGCACCTCGGTGGGCGGCCCGGAACGGGTGCGCCATGTCGCTCAAATCATCACCGATACCTACCGCCAGGGCAACGACGTGGTCGTGGTCCTCTCCGCCCAGGGCAAAACCACCGACCAGCTGCTGGCCCTGGCCAAGGAGTACAATCCCAAGGCCAGCAAGCGGGAGCTGGACCAGCTGCTCTCCACCGGCGAGCAGCAGTCCGTGGCCCTGGCCGCCATGTGCATCCAGGGGATGGGATTCCCGGTGGTGTCCCTGAACGCCTGGCAGGTGGGCTTCAAAACCAACACCACCTACGGCGACGCCCGCATCTCCAAAATCGAGACCGAGCGCATCCGCATGGAGCTGGACCAGCACAAAATCGTCATCTTCACCGGGTTCCAGGGCATCAACCGCCGGGACGACATCACCACCCTGGGCCGGGGTGGCAGCGACGCCTCTGCCGTGGCCCTGGCCGCCGCCCTGCGGGCGGACCTGTGCCAGATCTACACCGACGTGGACGGCGTCTATACCGCCGACCCCAACAAGGTGGAGGGCGCCCGCAAGCTGGACGAGATCACCTACGATGAAATGTTGGAGCTGGCAACCTTGGGCGCAAAGGTGCTGCACAACTGCAGCGTGGAAATGGCGAAGCGCTATAACGTCAGGCTGGAGGTGCTGTCCAGCTTTACCGGCAACCCCGGAACTAAAGTCAAAGAGGTCGTGAAAAAGATGGAAAACTCTCATGTCAGCGGAGTCGCTAAGGACAAAGACATTGCCCGCCTGGCCCTGGTGGGCTTGAAGAACGAACCGGGCGTAGCCTTCCGCATCTTCTCCCTGCTGTCCAACCGGAAAATCAACGTGGACATCATCCTCCAGTCCATTGGCCGGGACGACCAGAAGGACATCTCTTTCACGGTCAGCCGGAGCGACTTGGAGCAGGCCAAGGCCCTGCTGGAGGAGCGCAAGGACACTCTGAACTACGAAAGCCTGGAGGTCAACGACCATGTGGCCAAGGTCTCCATTGTGGGCGCGGGCATGATCGGCAGTCCCGGCGTGGCCGCCAAGATGTTCGAGGCCCTGTATGACGCAGGCATCAACATCAACATGATCTCCACCTCCGAGATCAAGGTCTCCGTCCTGGTGGACGAGATGGACGCGGACCGGGCGGTGCAGACCATCCACGACAAGTTCTTCCGGGATTTCAACCGGAGACGGTAACATAAATTACAGGGGAGCGGTTATTCGCTCCCCTGTTGTCACATTGTGCCGTGTAGAACGCCAAAACCGGTGATATAGCGTGAAAAATTCAACTTTTCTGTAGGGGCGGCCCGTGGCCGCCCGGTGAAAGAACTCGAAATTTGCGGGCGGCCAAGGGCCGCCCCTACAGGTTGTTGTATCTTGGAAAAATGAATGGACAACCTGAAAAAATGCTGCCGTGAATATTTTATAAGCTGTTTTCTTAAAAGGGAAGGATACCAACATGGACACCGAACTCGACACCACAAAAGCTCTGCTCCAATTTATCGAGCAAAGCCCCACGGCTTACCACGCTGTCCGCAGCCTGAAAGAGCTGCTGACCGGGTACACCCAGCTGAACGAGGCGGAGGACTGGAACCTGCAGCCCGGCGGGCGGTACTATGTCACCCGCAACGGCTCCTCGCTGCTGGCGTTCCGTATGCCGGTGAAACCTATCCGGGGGTTCCAGATGGCCGCCGCCCACAGCGACTGCCCCGTGTTCAAAATCAAGGCCAACGGGGAAATGGTGGTGGAAAACCACTATGTCAAGCTCAACGTGGAGAAGTACGGCGGGATGCTGTGCGCGCCCTGGCTGGATCGGCCCCTGTCCATCGCCGGGCGGGTAGTGGTCCGGGAGGGCGGCGCGCTGGTCTCCCGGCTGGTGGACCTGAAGCGGGATGTGGCCCTCATCCCCAACCTGGCCATTCACATGAACCGGGGGGCCAACGAGGGGACCTCCTACAACGCACAGGTGGATATGCTGCCCCTGTTCGGCGGCAAGGACGCCGCCGGGACGCTGCTGCCGCTGGTGGCGGCCTCCGCCGGAGTGGAGCCGGAGGACATTCTGGGGACCGACCTGTTCCTTTACAACCGGATGCCGGGGACCATCTGGGGCGCAGAGAACGAGTTCGTCTCCACCCGCTCTCTGGACGACCTGCAATGCGCATGGGCGCTGACCCAAGGCTTCTTGCAGGCGGAGGACCAGGAGGACCGCGTCACCCTCTGCGCCGTCTTTGACAACGAGGAGGTGGGCAGCGGCACCAAGCAGGGGGCGCTCTCCACGCTGCTGGAGGACACCATCGGGCGCATTTGGGAGTCCACCGGGCGCAGCGGTAGCGCCCTCCGGCAGGCGCTGGCCAACAGCTTTCTCGTCAGCGCGGACAACGGCCACGCCGTCCACCCCAACCACCCGGAGAAGGCCGACCCCACCAACCGGCCCTATCTCAACGAGGGCGTGGTCATCAAGTACAACGCCAATCAGAAGTACACCACCGACGGGGTCTCTGAGGCGGTGTTCAAAACCATCTGCGACCGGGCGGGGGTACCCTGGCAGACCTACTGCAACCGTTCGGACATCCCCGGCGGCTCCACCCTGGGCAACCTGGCGAACCAGCACGTCTCTTTGAACACCGTGGACATCGGCCTGGCACAGCTCGCCATGCACTCCCCCTATGAGACCGGCGGCGTCCGGGACACCGGGTATCTGGTGCGGGCCATGAAAGCCTATTTCTCCGCCGCGGTGGAGGCTCAGACGGACGGAGTGTATTTGGTGAAGTGATTCAGCGAAACGCAGTAAAGCAGTCCCTCCACTGACTTGCGCCAGTGGAGGGAAGAAATAAGTTGAAAAGGTCGAAAAATCTGGTATAATGTCCTCAAAGAGAGCGGGAAAGCAGGGGACGGCCCAGTGCATACAATAGGAAAAATTGACATTGAGAAATACCGTGTCGTGGCTGATAAAATCAGGACTAGTGAGGTCATTATAACAGATGAACGAATTGCCCATATTAAAGAACGGCATCCAAATGATTATGAACGTTATTCCAGATATTTAGGGAACCTCTGATTTATTCCGTTCTTTCTCTCAAAATATGCTATAATGTA
>JAJPXY010000059.1 GCA_021205205.1 Clostridiales bacterium | reverse complement strand
AACCTCCATACCTATGATGTTTTACGCCATTCATAAGGGCGTTCAGACCATCCAAACCCAAGTAGATTACCTTTTCTAAGGAGTGATTGCAAAATGGACATTCGTTATTCTGCCAGCCCACGCGATGTCAGGCACTACACCACCCAAGAACTCCGGGACGAGTTCCTCATCCAGAACCTGTATCAGCCGGACCAGGTGGTGGTTGTCTACAGCCACGTGGACCGCATGGTCACTGTGGGCTGTATGCTGGTCAGCGAGGTCGTGCCTCTCGACAAGGGTATCGACGTATGGGCCAGCTTTGGCACCGCTTCCTTCCTGGAGCGCCGGGAGATCGGTATCTTCAACATCGGCGGTCCTGATGCCATCCGGGTGGACGGTAAGACCTACCCCATGGGCCACAAAGACTGCCTGTACATCACCTGCGGAGCCAAAGAAGTCCTGTTCTCCAGCGATTACCCGGCCTCTCCCGCCAAGTTCTACATGGTCTCCGCTCCGGCCCACTGCTCTTACGAGACCCGGCTCATCAAGCTGGAGGACGCCGCCAAGCGGCCTCTAGGAACCATGGAGACCTCCAACAAGCGGGTCATCAACCAGTTCATCCACCCGGACGTGCTGCAAACCTGCCAGCTCTCCATGGGCATGACGGTCCTGGAGCCGGGCAGTGTGTGGAACACCATGCCCGCCCACACCCACGAGCGGCGCATGGAGATTTATGCCTATTTTGACCTCCCCGAAGGCAACGTGGTGTTCCATCTGATGGGCCAGGGCCAGGAGACCCGCCACATCGTCCTGCACAACGAGGAGGCGGTCATCTCCCCCTCCTGGTCCATTCACGCCGGGGCCGGTACCAGCAGCTACACTTTTATCTGGGCCATGGGCGGTGAGAACCAGGCATTTGACGACATGGATAACATCCCCATTCCCGACTTGAGGTGAGTAACATGAGCAATATTTTACAGTCCTTCTCCCTGGAGGGCAAAGTGGCCCTGGTCACCGGCGGAACCTACGGCATCGGTTTTGCCATCGCAAAAGCCTTCGGCGAAGCGGGTGCTAAAGTGGTGTTCAACGGCCACAATGCAGCCCGACTGAAAGATGCAGAAGATCGCTATCGGGCGGCAGGGATTGAAGCCAAGGGCTACCTGTGCGATGTCACGGACGAAGCGCAGGTACAGGCAATGGCAGCGCAAATCCGTGAGGAGGTGGGCGTTATTGACATTCTGGTAAACAACGCCGGAATGATCAAGCGTATCCCCATGTGTGAGATGTCCGCCGCCGACTTCCGCCAGGTGGTAGATCTGGACCTGAACGCCCCCTTCATCGTCTCGAAGGCGGTGATTCCCGGCATGATCGAGAAGGGTCACGGCAAAATCATCAATATCTGCTCGATGATGAGCGAACTGGGCCGGGAAACCGTCTCCGCTTACGCTGCCGCTAAGGGCGGGCTGAAAATGCTCACTAAAAACATCTGCTCCGAGTTCGGCGGACAGAATATCCAGTGCAATGGCATCGGGCCGGGGTACATCGCCACGCCCCAGACCGCGCCCCTCCGGGAGCCACAGCCCGATGGCAGCCGCCATCCCTTCGACCAATTCATCTGTGCCAAGACCCCGGCTGAGCGCTGGGGAACAGTGGACGACCTGACCGGCCCAGCGGTGTTCTTGGCCTCCGACGCCTCCAACTTCGTCAACGGCCAGATTTTGTATGTGGACGGCGGTATCCTGGCCTACATCGGCAAGCAGCCGTAACCATATGGAGCAAAATAGCTGGCTGACCGTGCCGGAGTGGGCCGCTGTCCGGCAAATCGAGGTTCGCCACCGCGAGCAGGATGCCTCCCCCCTGCCTCCCACCGGTGCGCCGGTAAATTTCCACGTTCTGGTGCGGGGAGCACTTTCCCTGGAGCCGGGAGATTATCAACTTCGGCTGACCGCCGACGACCACTATCAGCTATGGCTGAACGGCGCATACACGGGGCAAGGCCCCGGCCCGGCCTACCCGGAGTGGTATCCTTATCAAACTTACCACTTGACCGGAGGCGGTACTGCAACGATTGCCCTCCACCTTTATTATCAGGGCCTCATCAACCGGGCCTGGAGCAGCGGAGACGGACGATTTGGTTTTTGGGCAGTGGTGCTGGATAGAGACGGGCAACCTCTGAACCTGTCCGTGGACTGGCGGTATCAAATTTGCCACGCCTACTCCGGCGAAGTTGTGGGCTATGACACCCAGTTTTTAGAGAACTTCGACGCCCGCCGCTACCCAGAGGGCTGGGAACAGCCCTGTTATGATAGTACGGCCTGGGGCAGCATGGTTCCGGCTCCCTGGGCACATTACCACCTGATTCCACAGGAGACCGCTCCTCTTTGGGAGGGACGGCTGAATCCGGCGGAAGTGCGCCCCATCTCCGGGGGGTTGCTGCTGGACTTTGGCCGGGAGATCGCCGGGACGCTGCACCTTTCCGCCCGTGGCACGCCGGGACGGACAATCATCCTCCGCTTCGGAGAGGAACTGGAGGCAGGCCGGGTGCGGTACAGCCTCCGCTCCGGCTGCCGCTATGAGGAACTGTGGACCTTGGACGAGGGGATCTGTACCCTCCACCCCTACGACTACAAGGGGTTCCGCTATGCGGAGGTGCTGTGTCCAGACAATGTGGAGGTCTGGGATCTCCATGCCATGGAGCGGCACGCGCCTATGGATGAAACATTGTCCACTCTCCGCTGTCCCACGGACGATTTGGATGGCATTTTTTACATCTGTAAAAACGCAGTTCGATGCTGCACCCAGGAGGGATTTCTGGACTGCTGCACACGAGAAAAAGGACAGTACCTGGGAGACGCAGTCATCACTGCCCGCTCTCACCTGTGGCTGACTGGTGACACGGCCATACTTCGCAAGTGTATCCGGGACTTCATTGCTTCCGCCCAAATTTCACCTACCCTAATGGCGGTGGCCCCGTCTCACTAATGCAGGAAATCGGAGACTACTCCCTGCTGTTTCCTATGCTGGTGTGGACGGATTGGGAGTTTACCGGAGATAAGAAGTTCTTGCGGGAATGCCTGCCCACCATCTCCGCTATGCTGGACGCCTTCGCCGCCAAATGGCAACGGCCGGACGGTCTGTTGGAGACAGTGGATGAGTTGTGGAACATGGTGGACTGGCCGGAGAACCTGCGGGACGGCTACGACTTTCCCTTAACCCGACCCCGCGTTGGCGCAGGGGCGCATAATGTTCTCAACGCCCTGTGGTATGGGGCCCTGACGATGGAGGAGCGAATATGCCGTGTGCTGAACCTCTCCGTTGGAAATCGCTCCCAGCAGGTGCGAGAGGCGTTCCTCCGGGCATTTTATCATCCTGCTCAGCGGCTGTTTGCCGACAGCGAGAGCAGCAATCACTGTTCCCTCCACGCCAACCTCTACACTGCCTGCTTTGGTCTGCTGCCGGATGAGAGTTGGGACGCCTAGGAGAGGCTGCTGCGTACACCGGGGCGGGG
>JAJPXY010000081.1 GCA_021205205.1 Clostridiales bacterium | reverse complement strand
CTTCTCGGGATGCTCCATGGCGTCCAGCAGCTTCTCCTTGCCAAAGACGTTGACGTTCAGGTGGTGCGCCCCCTGGTCGAAGTAGCCGTCCAGCACCTGCACCAGGTTGCCGGTGCGCTCCTGGGCGGAGTGGCCCAGAGCGTCGGGGTTGATGGTCTGGGTGTTGGAAATGCCATCCAGGGACCAGTGATAGGGGATTTTGGCGACGCTGTTCAGGGAGGCCAGCAGACCGTTCTTCTCCGCGCCGTAGGAGGGCGAAGCGCCGGGAGCGAAGGGGGTGTAGGCGGCGCGGCCGTTGGGCATGGCTCCGGTGGCCTCGCCGTAGACCACGTTGGAGGTGATGGTCAGGATGGAAGTCGTCGGCTCGCTGTCCCGGTAGGTATGGCGGCGCTTGATCTTCTCCAGGAAGGTTTTCAGCACCCAGATGCCGATCTCGTCGGCCCGGTCGTCGTCGTTGCCGTACTTGGGGAAGTCGCCCTCGATCTCAAAGTCCTTGGAGATGCCGTCCTCGTCCCGGATGACCTTCACCTTGGCGTACTTGATGGCGCTGAGGGAGTCGATGACGTGGGAGAACCCGGCGATGCCGGTGGCGAAGGTGCGGCGCACATCGGTGTCGATGAGGGCCATCTGGCTGGCTTCATAGTAATACTTGTCGTGCATATAGTGGATGAGGTTCAGCACGTTGACGTAGATGTCCGCCAGCCAGTCCAGCCAGAACTCGTATTTTTCAATGACCTCGTCGTAGTCCAGGTACTCGCTGGTGATGGGCGCGGTCTTGGGTCCCACCTGGATGCGGTGCTTCTCGTCGAAGCCGCCGTTGATGGCATAGAGGAGCGTTTTCCCCAGGTTGGCGCGAGCGCCGAAGAACTGGATCTCCTTGCCGGTCTGGGTGGCGGAGACGCAGCAGCAGATGGAGTAGTCGTCACCCCACACCGGCTTCATCACATCGTCGTTTTCGTACTGGATGGAGCTGGTGTTGACGGAGATTTTCGCGGTGTACTTCTTGAAGCTCTCGTTCAGCTGGGAGGAGTACAGCACCGTCAGGTTGGGTTCCGGGGAGGGGCCCATGTTCTCCAGGGTGTGCAGGAAGCGGTAGTCGGTCTTGGTGACCATGCTGCGGCCGTCCATGCCGATGCCGCCCACCTCCAGGGTGGCCCAGGTGGGGTCGCCGGAGAAGAGCTGGTTATAGGAGGGGATGCGGGCGAACTTGACCATGCGGAACTTCATGGTCATGTGGTCGATGATCTCCTGGGCCTCCCGCTCGGTGAGCACGCCGTTTTTCAGGTCCCGCTCAAAGTAGATGTCCAGGAAGGTGGAGATGCGGCCCACGCTCATGGCCGCGCCGTTCTGGGTCTTGACGGCGGCCAAGTAGCCGAAGTACAGCCACTGGCAGGCTTCCTTGGCGTTGGCGGCGGGCTGGGAGATGTCGAAGCCGTAGAGCTTGGCCATCTCCTTCATGCCTTTCAGGGCGTTGATTTGCTTCTGGATCTCCTCCCGCAGGCGGATGACCTCGTCGTACATATTGCCGCAGCCGCAGTTCAGCTTGTCCCGCTCCTTCTCCTTGATGAGGTAGTCGATGCCGTACAGGGCGATGCGGCGGTAATCGCCCACGATGCGGCCCCGGCCGTAGGTGTCGGGCAGACCGGTGACCACGTGGGTCTTGCGGGCGGCACGCATTTCCGGGGTATAGGCGGAGAAAACCGCGTCGTTGTGGGTGGTCATATACTGGGTGAAGATTTTTTTCAGCTCGGGATTGACGGTGTAGCCGTAGGTCTCGGCGGCCTGGACGGCCATCTTGATGCCGCCGTAGGGCATGAAGGCCCGTTTCAGAGGCTTGTCGGTCTGGATGCCCACCACCTGCTCCAGGTCCTTCAGGGACTCGTCAATATAGCCGGGGCCGTAGGCGGTCAGGCCGGAGACCACCTCGGTCTCACAGTCCAGCACGCCGCCCTTGGCGCGCTCGGCCTTCTGGAGCTTCTGGAGCGCGCCCCAGAGCTTATCGGTGGCCTCGGTGGGTCCGGCGAGGAACGCCTCGTCGCCGTCGTAGGGGGTGTAGTTCTTTTGGATGAAGTCGCGGACATTGACCTCCTCCTTCCAAATGCGGCCCTCAAAGCCTTCCCACTGTTTGAAATCAGTCATTTTAACACTCCTTTTTAATGTTTGAAACGAAATAGGATAAATATGATAGGAAAACAGGGATTCTTACGCAGGGGGATATGGTTTCCCAAGGTTCTCGGCTTGCCGCCCCACTGTTATGAGAGCGACATTTCCAAAAGCTGAGTTAGCAAAAACTAACTACGTTGGAAACGGATGACCGGATTTTGAAAAAACAGGGGGATTCGGTGCTTTTCCGCTTCACCGGTCAAGGTGAATATAGCATATCCTTTTGAGATTGTCAATAATTTATCAAAGAATTTTGCAGGAAAATGTTCGGGAAACTCGGAAACTTTTCAATTCTATAGCACAAATAAATTGGTTGAGCCAATTTGAAAGAAAATATCTATGGAATATTCCTCAAAAAGAAAGCCGGAGGGCTTGCGCGGCGGCGGAAAAGCTGTTATATTAGTGCTAGTTCAATCATGAATGGAGAGAGACAGATGAAATCAGCCCTACAGAGCCGAAAATGCGTCAACGGCTTTACCCTCAAGCTCATCGCGCTGGTGACCATGACCACCGACCACACCGCTATGGTGCTGTTGGTCGGCGACCCACCTTATTGGCCCATGCGCATCATCGGGCGGATCGCCTTCCCCATCTACTGCTTTCTGCTGGTGGAGGGCTATTTCCACACCCACAGCGTCAGGAGGTACACCCTTCGGCTGCTGATTGCGGCGGTGGTGTCGGACATCCCCTTTGACCTGGCCGTTGACGGCTTCTGGCCCAGCTGGTATTCGCAAAACGTCATGCTGACCCTGGCCATCGGCCTGGTGACGGTGTGGCTGGTGGACCACAGCCGGGGCTGGGTGCTGGCCCTGTGGAACCGGGGGCAAACGGCCCCTCTGGAGACGCAGGAGGGGGAACGACCCGCCCTGACTGCGGGGCAGAAGGTACTGGCGGGCGTGCTGATAGTGGTCTTTTCCCTTGCGGGTATCTGGCTGGCGGATTTCTGCTGTACGGACTATTCCGGCGGCGGCGTGCTGCTGATTTTGCTGTTCTACTTTTTCCGCAACAAGCCCGTTGACCTGTGTATCGCTGTGCTGGTGGAGCTGGCGGGATACTTTGGCGGCATTGAAATTTGGGGCGTCGTGGCGATGGTGCCCATCCTGCTCTACAACGGCCAGCGAGGGCCGAATCCCGGCGGCAAGTGGGGGCAGTGGTTCTTTTACGCCTATTATCCCCTGCATCTGGGGATTTTATATATTCTTTATAAGCTGCTGTTTACGAACGCCTGGGTCACGCTGCCGTTTTGAGCGGGGCGGGGCTGTGAGGGAATAGAACAACGAATCGCCCCTCTAAATGAATGATGTGCCTCCTGTCAAGTAGACAGTGAAAAAACGAAAAAGGATTTCTATGA
>JAJPXY010000091.1 GCA_021205205.1 Clostridiales bacterium | reverse complement strand
CGCCTCCCCTGAAAGGGGAGGGGGAC
Organism: Clostridiales bacterium; assembly: GCA_021205205.1. GTDB lineage: Bacteria > Bacillota > Clostridia > Oscillospirales > Oscillospiraceae > Onthomonas. Next base: position 21,188 of record JAJPXY010000091.1, on the reverse strand, counting down.
CATGCGAAGCATGGTGGAGGGGTTTCCTGACCGGACAACAGATAAGGATGATTCAAAGGGATAACCAGATTCCGTATTTTTGAGGGATAGGTAAAATACCCTTGACAAAACGCATCTTGAGAAGAAGGTTGTGCCAGGAATCCCCTTCGTTTTCAGCCTCAGCCGCCGATCTCGTCCAGGATGGAGCGCTGCCGTCCGCCCAACAGCAGGGACTGGTTGTACTGGCTGTACTTTTCGCAGCCGTTGTCCCGGATGAAGCGCATGGAGTAGCAGTTCATGGTCAGCTCGGTCAGGAAGATGACCAACTCCTGGCTCTCGCCGAAGGCGGCCTCCAGGAAGGAGAAGGCGTTGTCCAGCCGAGCGGAGGCGTCCAGAATGGCCTCCCGACGCCGGGCCACGGCGGCACTGAACTGGGTCCGCAGCGCCTCCGCCGCCTGATCGGAGGTGGAGACGTCCCCGGTGCGGAGAGCCTGGCGGTAGCCGTCCAGGGTGTCCAGCACCCGGACCTTCCGCCGCTCGGCGGTTTTTTCCAGGTTGCCGGTGGCCCGCTGGGCCTCCAGCACCTGGGACAGGCTTTCGGAGACGGTCTGGAACGGTTCCTCCCGGCGCGCGGCGGCGGGGAGGGCGGCCATGATTTGTTTCAGGCCGCTGTGCAGCTCGGTGACGAAGGCGTCCTCCTCGTTGGCGGCGGCGCAGGCGGTGAACACCCCGTCCAGCAGCAGGGAGATGGCGCTGAGCCGCTCGTCGAAGGGGGCCTCCCGCAGGCGGCGCAGGGTGCTGTCCCGGAAGGTACCGGTGAGGATCTCCTCCACCTTATAATCGGTCTGGTACTTTTTATAGAGGTCCAGATAGTTGGCGAAGTCCTTGGCCACGGCGGGCAGTTGGAGGAACTGCCCAACCACCGACTCGCCCACCGGGATGTCCAGCCCTTCGCAGGCGGTGAGGAACCGGCTCAGGTCCTCCCAGCCCCGGGCGGTGACGAACCGGCGGCCGTCCACCGTGGTCTCGATTTTGTAGAAATGGGAGGGCTTGATGTCCAGATAAGAGAGAATAGCCGGGTGGACCTTCCGCTGGTAGGCGTATTCCTTCCAGGAGGGGAAGTCCTCGTCGATGTCGATGCGGCGCACCCGGTCCAGGGTGACGATGTCGAACTCCCGGACGCTGCGGTTATACTCCGGCGGGTTGCCCGCCGCCACGATGACCCATCCCTCCGGGACCTGGTGGCTGCCGAAGGTCTTACACTGCAAAAATTGCAGCATGGCCGGGGCCAGCGTCTCGGAGACGCAGTTGATCTCGTCCAGAAACAGGATGCCCTGCCGCAGGCCGGTCTTTTCCATCTCCTTGTACACGCTGGCGATGATCTCGCTCATGGTGTACTCCGTCACCTGGAACTCCTTGCCGTCGAAGGAGCCGGTGCGGATGCTGGGCAGGCCGATGGCGCTCTGCCGGGTGTGGTGGGTGATGGAGTAGGCCACCATGGCCACGCCGCACTCCTGGGCGGCCTGGTGGGCGATGGCGGTCTTGCCGATGCCCGGAGGCCCCATCAGCAGCACAGGCCGCTGGGCCACCAGGGGGATGGTCCAGTCCCCATATTCGTCCCGGCTAAGGTAGGCCCGGACGGTCTGTTTCAGTTGTTCCTTTGCCTGTTTGATGTTCATATCGTTCGTTCCTTATACTCTCTATACTCTCTATATCTCTTGCAGTTCCTCCGGCCCCAGCACCACCTTCATGGCCCAGGGGGGGACCTGCGCATCGGTGTATTCCTCCCGGAAAAAGACGAAGGCGGTGTCGTAGGGCGGCTTCTTTTGCGGATACGTGCCAAAGCCGTCGGTGAAGTACAGCAGCCCCTTCAGCTCCGCCAGCTGACCCTGGGCCTGGAGGGAGGCCACATAGTCGAAGGCGGGGCGGAAGTCGGTGCCGCCGTAGCCCTTGACGGTGAAGCTCCGGGAGAATTGGTCAAATTCCTCCGGGCTGTGGAGAACGGTGTCCATCTGCACCCCGGCGTCGCTCTGGATGATGTGCAGGTTCATCTCCCGGAAAAAGGCGCTCTCCTGGTTGAGAATGGCCCGGGTCTCGGAGAGGAACCGCTCGATGATGCCGTCAGAGCAGGAGTCGGAGGTGTCGATGACGATGACAAAATCTCGTATTTTCCGGCTCTCCCGGTACTCCAGCGGCTCGATGAGGGGGATGTTGCCGTAAAGCTCCAGCCCGTAGCTGTAAAAGGCGTAGTCGAAGGAGTCCGGGTCGGTTTTGACCTCCTCCCGGAGGGTGACGAACCGGCGGAGGAAGGCCCGGTAGTCGTACCGCTCTCGGTTCTCGATTTGGATGGACTTGAGCAGTCCGCCCATCTCGTCCCCGTGTCCGGCGAAAAAGGTCTCCAGGTTGGTCTGGGTCTTTTCGTCGATGCGCTTCCACTTGGCCTCCACCTCCCGGCGGCGCTCCTGCTGGGCGCGGCTGTCGGGGCTGTCGGAGTCCTCCTGTTGCTGGGATTCATCCTGACCGGGGTCGTCGTCCTGCCAGAACTGGTGGTCATCCCGTAAAAATTCCTGTTTCAGGCGCAGAATGTCCAGATAATTTATCTGCCGCCGCTCCAGCGCCCGGTAGATGGCCTCCGCCGTCAGCACGGGACATTCCTCCCCCAGCCAGTCGTAGGTCTCCTCCCGGAAGGTGGAAATGGAGAGCTGGATGGAGCGGTTTTCCATGCCGTCCAGGATAGACTCCACGGCGATGTCGCAGGCCACGGTCCACAGATCCTCGTCCCGGCCCTCCCGGTTCAGCTCGTGGCGGAACATACAGTGGAGAATCATGTGGAGGTAAACCCGGTTCAGCTCCACCAGGTCGTCCCGGTAGACCCGCTGCAAATAGGTGGGGTTAAAGAGGATGCTGATGCCGTCGGTGCCCACGGTGACGGTGTTCAGGTTCATGCGGTAGTCCAGACCGCTGAGGGCGATGTCCAGAAACCGCATGGAAAAATATAACTCATTCCGGGAGGCGGACAGAATGGCGCTGCCCAGCCGCTCCAGCCGTTCACGATTTGACGCCATAGCCACCTCACAGTTCAAACAGCTTGTCCGCGCCGGAGCGGGGGCCGCGTCCGGCGGCCTCCAGCAGGCGGCTGACGAACCGCACATTTTCGGACTGCTCCGCCCGCTCCAGCATCTGATTCAGGTCGTCCCCGTCCAGCCTGCCGGTGGAGAGCAGGAACTCCAGCCCATCCAGGTCGTCCCGATTCAATAGGAAAGCGGTCAGCTCCGGGATATGGCCTTTCAGGTAGTCCCAATACTCCTGCTCTTTGGCGGGACGCAGCTCCCGGGGCCAGCGCAGCCGGTCGAAGGCCAGCTCCGCCAGCAGCTCCGGTGGGTCCTGGAGCTTGGCGGCGTAAAAATAGGTATCGTACAGGGCGAAGTCCACGTCCCGGTCGCTGAAACAGCCCCGGTACAGGCCGCCTGTTCCGGTCTCGTTGGTGCGGAACTGCTTGGCCTGAATGAGTTCTTCGTACTCCAGGGCGTACTCCGTCAGCACCACTTCCACCGTCTCCTCCGGGTAACGGACCCGCACCCGCATGACCCGGTCGATCTCCGCCAGCAGCGCGCCGCCGTTGACCCCGATGCGAAAGGACAGCTCCTTTAGTTCAAAGCAGTTCATCAGCATTCGGTCCCCGATGGCCTCCAAGCTGTCGGGCAGGTCCAACCCCTCCAGGTGGGTGCAGTTGTAAAAGCAGCAGCGCCCGATGGCGCGGATGCTGTGGGGGAGAGTGATGCGTTTCAGCCTCCGGCACTCGGCGAAGGTGTAGTCGGGGAGAATTTCGACGCCCTCCGGCAGTTCCAGATGCTCCAGTCCGCCGCAGCCGTAGAAGCACCGCTCCCCCAGCTCCCGCAGACCCGCTGGCAGCTCCAGCCGGGGCAGGGCGGCGCACTGGGCAAAGCAACGCGCCTCCGCCCGGCGCAGATTTGCGGGCAGGGTCAGGTGTTTCAGCGTCTGGTTTTTGTAGGATCTCGCCGGGGGCGGCGTCTCCCGCAGGTAGACCGTGGCCGTGGCCTCAAAGTCATCCGCCGGGGCGGTCCCGGCGAAGCAGTCGGGACCTAACCCGGTGACGGGGCAGCTCTCCAGTTCGTTCGGCAGCGTCAGCCGGGGCTGGTCGCATACGCAGCGGGTGACGGTCGCCTCGCCGTTTTCGGTTGTATAGTAGATGCGCCACTGCAAAGCGTTTGCCCGCCCTTTCTGCAATTTGCATTGAATCTCAATTCCAAACCACTATTATATACAAAACGTCCCCGGGATACAATGGGTTTTTGCCCAATTTTTGCGCCGCGGACAAGTGAGTCGTTCCGCGCTTGCCCGCAGTCCGGTTTTGTGGTATGGTTATACCATACAAATAAACTGTACCACAGGAGGTCATTCCAATGCGTTTACCCTTTGAACTACTGTCCGAGCAGGACTACCCCGCCCAAATCGAGCGGGTGCAGGGGGAACTGGCGAAGGTCAAAACCACCGGGACCTTCGCCCGGAACCTCGGGGAAACCATCTATTATGAGCTTTACGAACAGGCGGGGGCGAAAGGCTGGGTCGCCATTTCCCACGGCTTCGAGGAGGCCACGGTCAAATACGCCGAGGTGATTTGGTATTTCCTCCAGGCGGGGTACAGCGTGGCCATCTGCGACCACCGGGGCCACGGCAACTCCTTCCGCCAGGTGCCGGAGCTGTGGCTGACCCATGTGGACAAGTTCACCGACTACTGCGAGGACTACCGCTATTTCCTGCAAGAGGTGGTGCTTCCCCAGACGGCGGACCTGCCCTGTTATCTGCTGGGCCACTCCATGGGCGGGGCCATCGCCGCCCTGACGCTGGAGCTGTTCCCGGAGCTGCCGGTGGAGAAGCTGGTGCTGTCCAGCCACATGATCGCCCCCAAGACCCAGGGGGTCCCCTTCGGCGTGGCACTGTTCCTGGCCCGGTTTTTCATCGCCATTGGCAAGGGGAAGAACTGCCTCTTTAACCAGCGGGTGTTCACCGGGGAGGAGGACTTTGACGGCGACTGGGCCTGTGCCACCTCTTACGCCCGCTACTGCTGGTATCTCCAGGTGCAGCGGGAACACGAGCAGTATCAGAACAACGCCGCCACCTACTGCTGGCTGCGGGAATCGCTGCTGGTGACGAAGAAATTGATGCAGCCGGAGCGCTGCGCCAACCTGCGTTTGCCGGTGCTGCTGCTCCAGGCGGGGCAGGACACCATGGTGAAAAACGAGGCCCAGGACAAGTTCCTCGCCCAGCTCCCCGACGGGAGGAAGGTGGCGTTCCCCACCGCCCGGCACGAGATCTTCCGCAGCGAGGACGCAACGGTGGGCCGTTTTATGGAAGAAATTCTGAACTTTTTGGAGAATTAGGCGGTATGATCCCTGACCAGACGGATAATTTCCTGCACCGCCTGCTCGGTGGTCAGGCCGTCGGCCTCCAGCGTCACGTCGGCGTACCGCTCATAGAGGGGCGTCCGCTCCCGGAACAGGTCGTAGAGCGTTTCGCCCTCCCGCATGGCCACGCCCCGGGTGGTGATGTTGGTCAGCCGGGACTGAATGACCTCGTACCGGTGCTGAATATAGACCACGATGCCGTTGACCTTCAAATGCTCCATGGCCTCCCGGCCATAGATGACGCTGCCGCCGGTGGCGATGACCGAGCGGCGGACCTCCAGCGCGGCCACAGTGTCGTTTTCCAGCCGGAGGAACCCCTCCAGCCCCCGCTGAGCGATGATCTCCACCAGGGTCTGGTCCGTGGACTCCTGGAGGACCAGGTCGGTGTCGGTAAAGCGATATTTCAGCTCTTTGGCGAGGATGACGCCAATGGTGCTTTTGCCGGAGGCGGGCATCCCCACCAGAACGATGTTTTTGGGCATTGTGTTCGCTCCTGTCTGTGATAGGGTCAAGTGATTCATAAATATTTTTCAAATCCTCCATTGCGGCGGGAAACAAAAGCGGATATAATAAGTCTGTTTCTAATAGGATTAAACTATCGCCAGCGATTGCTTCCCGCTATGGCGAGAAGGCGATTTCCCGTGTGGTACATGGGATGGGAGGAACGCAGCATGGGTAAGAGAGAGTCCCTGGTTCAGGGAATGCTGAGCATCGGCTTTTGGGGGTACGGCGGCGGCACCGCCCTGATCCCCGTCATCGAGGAGGAGTTGAAGGACTCCGACATCGAGGTCACCAGTGACGAGTTCAACAAGGACGTGGTGGTGGCCAGCATCACCCCCGGCGCGCTGCCGGTGGAGATCGCCACCGGCGTAGGCCGCCAGGTGGCGGGGACCAGTGGCATGATTCTCTCCGCCACGGCCATGGCGCTGCCCGGCGCATTGCTGACGGTGGCGCTGGTGTCCCTGCTGACGCAAATCAGCGGGGCCATGCTGACCTGGCTGGTCTACGTCTCCATCGGCATCTCCGCCTACATCGTCTTTCTGCTGGGCATTTATATCCGCAGCACCGTCAAAGAGAGCGTGCAGGACCTACCCGCGTGGGGCGTTTACCTCATCATCGCCCTGGTCTTTCTGCTGACCGGCGCGAAGAATTTCTATAAGATTTTGGGGCTGGACGGCTCCCCGCTGTTCCAGCTTTCCACCATTAACGTGCTGGCCATTGCGTTCTTCCTGATTTTTATGTGGGAGGACACTGGACCAGTCGGCGGCGGTGGCCCATTGCCCTGGTGGTCTCGGTTCTCTATGTTCTGCGCATCAGCGGCTGGAGGTTCATCAGCTTCGACGGCTCACTGAACCTCATCAAGACCGTCATGGCGCTGCTGAGCTTCTACAGTATGGTTTGTTACTACCGGGACGGGCGGAACCGCAACCAGGACGTGACCCTGGACGTGAAGCCACTGCTCCAGGACGTGGGGGCGTGGCTGCTGTTCCTGGCAGCGCTGTCAGTCCCGGCGCTGGTGTTCGCCCAGGACGCGCCGCTGTTCATTCCCAAGGCGCAGCTGTCGGCGGTCATCTCCTTCGGCGGGGGAGACGCCTATCTGGCGGTGGCGGACGGTATTTTCGTGGCGGACGACATGATCACCAGCTCCGAATTTTACAACCAACTGGTCCCCATTGTCAACGCCCTGCCCGGCTCCATCCTGTGCAAGACCCTCAGCGGCATTGGATATTATGTGGGCTACCACGTCACCGGCACGGTGCTGGGGGGCTGGATGGTGGCCCTGACGGGCCTGGCCTGCTCCATCGCTTCCTCCGGATTGACCTTCATTGCGGTGTTCCACCTGTACACCACCTTTGAGCGCATCAGCTTTTTTGACCTGCTGCGCCGGTGGATCCGGCCCATCATTGTGGGGCTGCTGCTCAGCGTGGCTCTGTCCATGTTCTACGAAAACCTCTCCATCGGGGTGGAGTACGACTGGCCGCCGCTGATGGGCGGGGTGGTCTCCGTCGCCATTTTCGCCCTGGACCAGTACCTGTTCAGCCGGTTCCACCTGAAAAAAATCACGCTGCTGGCCCTCTCCGGCGCGCTGTCCCTGGCGGTGGGGCTGGGAATGACCTTGATTTGATAAAACTGACTATCCCTTTTACTCAGCTATTAGCTTTTAGCCTTTCGCTATTAGCTTCGTGGTTCTTAAGATTACGTGCTTCGCGTACTGTTTGCGTTGTTTTACAAACGGTTGGAATTGTTTTTCGCTTTTATTTGTAGCTGTTCACTGTTGGTTTGTAGCACCTGACTAACAGCTAAAAGCTAACGGCTAATAGCTTATCACAATGAGGCTGATTTAAAAGAATAATCAGGATTGCCTTTTTACCGGCTTTTTGCCTCCGCGCAGTCGTGGACATGCTTTTCCTCCAGCCGCTCATAGGCGGCGGTCTTGGCGATGATGGCCCGCAGCAGCCGGTCCAGCTCAGAACCCGCGGAGTAGTCAGCGGGGGCGATGTAGCGCACCCGGTCGTCGCAGAGCATCCGGTGGACCTTGGCCCGGTCGTTGGAGGCGGGGTCGTAGACGCCGATGGAATGTCCGCCGTAGGTGTTCACCAGCTTCATACAGGGGATGTCGGTGTCGCTGTCTCCGATGTAGACCATGTTGCGGAAGGTGACCCGCTTCTGGTCCGGCGAGAAGAAGTCGTTGACGCCGGGGTCGTTGACATCCAGCACCCCCTTCTCAATGCGGAACAGGAACTGGGTCTTGCTGGTGTAGTTGATGGCCTGGGCGGGCCACTGGGCGATGCCGTCCTCGTCGTAGAAAAAGCAGCTGGCATAGATTTTTTCGAATGCGCCCTCTTTGGCCATTTTTGTCCCCTCGATCATCTCTTTCAGTCCGGAGGAGAGGATGTAGTGCTCCACGATGACCCCCTGCTCCCGGCCATAGGCCCGGATGCGCTCGAACCACCCCTCAACGCCGGGGAACAGGGCCACCTTGGAGCCGTATTCCGCCAGGGTCTCCCGGTTGAATAGGAACCGGTCCTCGGCCTCCTTTACCATCATGTACATATAGGCCAGGTTGCTGTCCATGCCGTTGGCCCGGGCCATGGCGGATGACGCCGCCCAAAAGGCGGCCACGTCGTAGCCCACGGACTGAATGTACCCCTGGGCCTGCATATCGTCCGGGGAGAGGGTCTTGTCGAAGTCGTAGCAGATGGCCAGCACGGGCCGGTCCTCCTTGTGTTTCCGCTGGAACTGGACTGCCATGGGACATACCTCCTTCAAAAGCGGGGATTCTCTGGTCTGGAGCCAGTATAACAGATTTGGGTTCAATTAGCAATGCGTAATTAGCAATGTGCAATTATTCGGTGCTTTTGCGTCTATAAGGGCCTTTTCTCGGAAAATGTGCGGGATAGCAACCTTGCCACTGCACACCAAATTTTCCCTGGGTGTAAGCTGTGCGTTGGGCAGGTTAGAACGGAAGTTGGGGTGGGGTTCATTGCACATTGCACATTGCTAATTGCTAATTGTTTGGAGGTGTTTTTGATGCAAGTCAGTCTGCTGCAACAGCCCGTGACCGGGGAGAAAGCCCGCGACCTGACCGCTGCCGCCCAGGCGGTGGCCGCCGCCAAAGGGCGGGTCGCGGACCTGGCCGTGCTGCCGGAGATGTTCTGCTGTCCCTACGACACTCAAACGTTCCCCGCCTACGCAGAGGAAGCGGGCGGTCCCATCTGGCAGGCCCTCTCCGCCATGGCCCGGGAGAATCAAATCTGGCTGGTAGGGGGGACCTTCCCGGAACGGGAGGGCGAGCGGATCTACAATACCTGCTTCGCCTTTGACCGGCAGGGCCGACAGGCGGCCCGTTACCGGAAGATGCACCTGTTTGACATTCACATCGACGGGGGACAGCACTTTATGGAGTCGGAGACGCTGTCTCCGGGGGAGGCCCCCGCCGTGTTCGAAACGGAGTTCGGCGTCTTTGGTCTGGCCGTCTGCTTCGACCTGCGGTTCCCCGCCCTGTTCGAGCGGACGGCGGACTTGGGGGCAAAGGCGATGTTCGTCCCTGCCGCTTTCAACCGGACCACTGGTCCCCGCCACTGGGAACTGCTGTTCCGCAGCCGGGCAGTGGACAACCAGCTCTATATGCTGGGCGCCGCCCCCGCCCAAACTCTCAGCGCCGATTACGTCTCCTACGGCCACTCCATCGTCTGCGACCCCTGGGGCGATGTGGTCGCCCAGGCGGGGACAGAGTCCTGCGCGCTGGACGCAGAACTGAACCTCGGCCTGGTGGAGGAGGTGCGGAGGCAGCTGCCGGTGCGCTCCGCCCGCAGACCGCTGTAACGGAAACGCAAAAGAACTGCCCAACCTGTTGCCCAGGCTGAGCAGTTCTTTTATGTTCTGGTTGGCGGCGGCTTACAACTGCCTTTCTTGCGAATTGCTCTCATTGCTCCTTCGAGCCGAGGATGCCCTTCCTCCGCAGCTCCAGCACGGTCATGCACCCGGCGTAGGCGGTGGCCGCCACCTCGGCGATCCAGAAGGCGTACCAGGCGCAGCCCGCGCCAAACAGCCGGGCAAACAGCCAGATCCCCGGCACCAGCAGGATGAACTGCCGGATGGCGGTGCCCAGCATATTCACCACGCCGTTGCCCAGACCGGACAGGGAATAACCCAAAATCATGGTGGTGGAGGCGAAGGCGAAGGTGGGGGAGATGATGCGCAGGGCGGGGACGCCCAGCTCCAGCATGGTCTCGCTGGCGGAGAAGATGGACAGCAGCTGAGAGGGGAACGCCCAGAAGACCACGGTCATCACCACAGAGATGACCCAGGAGACGGGCAGGACCACCTTAAACAGCGCCAGGATGCGGTCCTTCCGGTCCGCGCCGTAGCTGTAGCCCACGATGGGGATGGCAGCTTGGCCCAGGCCGTTCATGGGCATGAACAGGAAGTTTTGCAGTTTGTAGTACACGCCGAAAAATGCGACAGCCGTGGAGGAATAGGAGATGAGAATGGCGTTGACCGCCGTCACCATGACGCTGCCCAGGGCCTGGGTGATGATGGTGGGCAGACCGACGGTGTAAATTTGCCCCAGAACCTGGCTGTTGAACCGGAAACCCTTCAGACTGACATTGACCATGGGGTTATGGAAGTGGTTGAGCAGGACGGCGGCCGCGCCGGAGGCCCACTGGCCGATGACGGTGGCGATGGCCGCGCCCCGGATGCCCATGGCGGGCAGGCCCAGCAGGCCGAAAATCAGGATGGGGTCCAGGATCAGGTTGGTCACCGCGCCGATGATCAGCGACACCATGCTGTCGAAGGTGTTGCCCACGGACTGCAAAAACCGCTGGAACATGGTGCCGATAAAGGTGCCCGCGCAGAACAGCATACAGATCCACAGGTACTGGCGGCAGTAAGCCCCGATGACCGCGTCGGAGGTGAACATCCCCACGAACCAGCCCGAGCAGGTCAGGCCCAGCAGCATAAACACGGCCATCCCCGCCAGAGCCAGCAGCATACCGGTGGTGGCGATGTTGGTGGTGCGCTCGAATTGCTTTGCGCCTACGCTGCGGGACAGCAGAGCGTTGATGCCCACGCTGGTGCCCACGGACACGGCGATCATCAGGATCTGAACCGGGTAGGCCAGGGAGACGGCGGTCAGCGCGTCCTCGCCGATCCTGGCCACGAAGATGCTGTCCACGATGTTGTATAGGGACTGCACCAGCAGAGAGATCATCAGGGGCAGCGACATATTCAGGACCAGCCGCGGCATTGGCATGGTTTCCATTTTGTTGTTTTCTTTCATAACTCCTCCTCTTGGCGAAAAACAGAATACACCCGGCAAACGGTTTTGCTGGTTCGAGCTGGTCCGTTACGCCGGGGGCACCTTCTATTTTACTACGATTTCTCGCTTTTTCAACCTTTTTTGTCGGTAAGTTTCCGGGTTATGTGCGGTTAAATCGTGCAACTTCGGCAAAAATCTTCGATAAAACCGTTTTATTTCATGAAATTTCACAGCAAAAGTCAATGAAATACTGACATTTTCATATTGCAATTTTACCGACTGTTCGATATAATACAATGCTGAAAGGTGGGGTATTTATGAACGAGAAAGAAACCACTCGCGGTCATTCCTTTGAGGATTACTTTAAGCGCGCGGTCAATCCCATGGTGGTGATGTCACTGCTGCTGGAGCGCCCGAAGTATGCTTACGAGATGACCCAGGAGTTGAAGGACAAGACCAACGGCGAGTATACCATGCCGCTGCTGTATCCTGTGCTTTACCGGCTGCAAAAGCAGGGGTTCATCGAGGAGGCGGAAAAGCTCGTTTCCGAGAACAACCGTGTGCGGAACTATTACCGGCTGACGCCGTTGGGTCAGCAGCACCTGGAGGAGATGAAGCGGGAGTACATCCAGCTCTGCCGCCACGTGGAAGACCTGGTGGAACTGCCGGAGACGACCTGACGATGGACCCGGCACAGGTGTTCCGCGTCATCCCAAAATCCATTTGCGCTGCGCCCTGTACCGGGGCGTGGCCATGAAATGAAGCAGGAGGCCGCTTCCTTTGGAGCGGTCTCCTGCTTATTGTGTTTGAGGGTCACTGCCCGTAGCGGTATAAGATGCCGGAGAAGTTGTCCTGATAGGGCTTGCGGTGTTCCAGCACCATCCGCTCCAGGCGGATGGCCGCCGTGTCCGGGTTGGACCGGAGGGCGGAGACGATCTCCCCCTCGGAGAGGGTGTTGAACACGCCGTCTGACAGCAGAAGCACCGTGTCCCCCGGCAGCAGCGTCAGCGGGATGGTGTTCCTGTCCACTCCCTCCAGGTCGCCCATGCCCACATAGCTGGTCAGGGAGCGGCGCTTGGGGTGACTGGCCACGGCGCTGACGGGCAAAATCTCCTTTAAAAGCGTCAGGTCCAGCTTGCGCCCGTAGGTGTGCTCCCGGTTCAGGAGAATCAGACCGTCTCCCCGGGCCAGATAGAGGCGGCTGTCCCCCACCGACAGGTGGTAGAGCCGGTCGCCCTGCACCAGGGCCATGACCAGAGTGGAGCCGCTTGGCTCCTTGCCCTCCAGCATTTGGTTGACCTGGCGGTTGGCGTCTCCCAACAGCTCCAGCAGCCAGGGGGCGGGGTCGGCGTCCACCGGGCGCTGAACGAAGGCCCGCTGGAGGGCCTCCACCAGAAGGCGGCTGACTGCGCCGCCGTTGGCAAGACCGCCCATCCCGTCGGCCAGGGTTAGCAGCACGCCCCGCTGGTCGCAGAGCGCCTCGTCGGTCAGGTCCGAGACGGCGATGCTGTCCTGTTGATCCGGCCGCCCGCCGATGTTCAGCAGGGTGCCGCAGATGTGGCCCCGGTCAGAGACAGGAGATGTCTTGTTCCCGGCAGAAGATTTGTGTGTGGGATTCAAAGGAGTTCGCCTCCTCCCGAATTCAAGCGGCGCCGCACGGTGCGCAAGGCTGCCGAAGGGCAGGCCGTGCGGGAGCGCCTTAGAACAGGTTGATGGTGCATTTCGGCAGAGCGCTTTGCAGCGCCTCCAGTTCTGTGGCAGTGTAGGTGTTGTCGCTGATGCGCAGCTCGATCAGGTTGGTCAGGGTATACAGCGGCTCCAGGCTGTCGATTTGGCAGTCGCACATGACCAGCAGGGTCAGGTCAGTCAGGCCGCTGACCGGCTCCAGGCTGGTGAAGGGGTTGTTGCCGATGACCAGCGTCTCCAGTTCGGTCAGGCCGGCGATGGGACTCAGGTCGGAGATGTTATTGGAGGACAGATAGAGGGTCTTCAAATGGAGCAGCCCGGACAGGCAGGAGATGTCCTCCGCCTTGTTATAGCTCATGGTCAGCGAGGTCAGGCTGTACAGCCGGGACAGGGCGGAAAAATCGCTGATGGCGTTGCCGGACAGGTCCAGCTCGGTCAGGTTGACCATGTATTTCAGGTCGTCGATGTCTCCGTCCCCCAGACTGGCGGAGCTCAGGTCCAGCTTGGTCAGGGAGGTGGAATAGCTCTTGCCGCCGATGGTGACGGTGTCCGGGATGTCCAGCACCTCCACGTCCAGGGTACAGGCGGGCAGATGGCTGGCGAAGGACGACAACTGGCTGTTGGTCAGGGGATTGCCGTCCACAAAAAGCGCTTGCAAACCGGACAGCCCGTAGAGGCCGGACAGGCTCTCCAGCCGATTGTCGGACAGGTCCAGCGTGGTCAGCCCGGTCAGGGCGGAGAGGCTGGAGCAGTCGGTGATCTGGTTGCCGCCCAAAGACAGGACGGTCAAACCGGACAGCCGCTGTAGGGGCGCGGGGTCGGAGATGTTGTTGTCGGACAGGTCCAGCGTGACGAGGCCGGTCAGGCCAGAGAGCTGGGAGGGGTCGCTGACCTCGTTGCCTGCCGCGTAAAGCTCCGCCAGGTTGTCCAGCTCCGTCAGGGCGGAAAGACTGCCCAGGTCGTTGCCGCTGATGTCCAGCACTTCCAGTTCTGTCAGGGCGGAGATGCCCTCCAGGCTGGACAGGCCGCAGCTGACCAGCGACAGTTTTTTCAGGTTCGTCAGCTGGCAAATGGCCTCCCAGTCGGATTTTGTCAGGTAGGAGACCTCCTGCACGTCCCCGTTGGGGGAGTAGCGGCTGGCATAAGAGCTGTCCCCGGTCAGGTAAAGCTCGGTGGTGTCCAGGGAATAGGCTGTCCCGGCGATGGCGACAGCGCCGTTGGAGATGATGCTGCTGTCCCCCGGCGAGACCAACTGGGGCAGCGCCGTCGCGCACACCAGGACGATGCCCAGCACGGCGATGACGCCAATGATTAAGGCCAGCAGACGGCGATCAGGCCGCGTGATGACAGAGATCTCCGGCTCCTGGAGGTCGTCCTCCGGTGTGTCCCCGGTGTCGCGGGGACGGTAAAGGGTGATGTCCGGTTCCGAAATCTGGGGTTCCTCCGGTTCTCCGTCGGGCGCGGGGATTTCTCCGGCGCTGGGCGGCGGCGTCTCTCCCGAGGACGGCGGAAGGTCCGGTTCGGTCTGCTGGGATGGAGCAGAGACGGTGTGCGAAGGCTCCGGCGGCTGTTTTTCCGCCGGGAGGACGGTGTGTTCCGGTTCCTCCACCGCTGCCAGTTTGCGGTCGGAGCCGCCCGGCCGCTCCATGGGGGGGACCGGGACCTTGGTGCGCTCCGGCGGCTCCATGGAGGTGACCACCATGGTTTTTCCGTCCGGGTCGGAGAAGGCGGGGGGGGGGCGCACCGGGATGTTCAGCGGTGCCCGGCCGGTGGCGGCCTTTTTCAGGTTGGGCCAGAAGGTGGGGTTGTCCTGGTAGCGGGCGGTGCCCGGCAGGGCCATCCCCCGCAGCAGCACTGCCTCCGCCTCCGGCGTAACGTCCGCCCCCAGGGCGGAGGGAGGCTTCAGCTTGTCGCCGCCGATGCTCCGGTCCATGGAGTCCGGCGGGATCTTCCCGGTCAGGCACCAATAGATGGTGGCGGCAAAGGCGTATACGTCGGTCCAGGGGCCTTGCAGGTTGCTGGAGCCGTACTGCTCCGGCGGGGCGAAGCCGTGTTTCAGGGTGGCGTTGCCGGTGGTGCTCTCCTCCTCGGTGAAGCTGTGGGACGCGCCGAAGTCCAGCAGCTTCCGCTGGCCGTTTTTGGCGCACATGATGTTGTCCGGGCTGATGTCCCGGTGGATCAGCCCCGCCTCGTGGATGCTGACCAGGGAGTCGGAGATGGGCTCCAGCAGGTCCAGCGTCTGCTCCAGGGACAGGGGCCGCTTCATATACTTGACCAGGGTGGAGCCGTCCACATATTCCATGATGTAATAGGCCGTGTTGTTGGCCTCGAAAAAGTCGGTGACGGAGACAACGCCGGGGGAGGAGGCCAGCCTGGCCTGGCGGCGGGCCTCAAAGAGGAAGTGGCGCAGCCCGCTGGCGTATTCGTCCAGGGCGCGGGTCCCTTTGATGGCGTTGACAGTGACGGTGGTGGAGACGGTGGAATCGCGCCCCACCAGGGAGGAGGGGAAATATTCTTTTACGGCAACCGTGTTGCCCATCCGCAGGTCGTAGGCCCGGTAGGTGATGCCAAAGCCGCCCTGCCCCAGGGTGCCGCCCATCACATAGCGGTGGTCCAGCACCGTCCGGGGCGGAAGCGCCGGGGAACAAAGGGTCAGCGTGCGGTCATCACCGCCGCAGAATGGGCAGGGGTATTGGCGCGGCGCCGGTGTTTCCATCATACACAAAAGGCAAACATGATCAGCACTGGTCATTTGAAAGCTCCTTGTTACGCATCTATCGCACTCTGTCGCGAAAATTGTCGAACAGAGGGGTGTTAAACCGATATACTATATCATATCCGTTTTTCCTCCGTTTCGCAAGGGCAATTCTATGTGAAATTGCGGGAAATATGCGCTTTTTTCCGTCTGTGGCCGGGGCGCGCGTTTTCAGCTTGCTTTTTCCCGCCGGACCGGGTACAATCATGGGGAGGAGCGAAGCGCAGGGAGGTACGAAGTGCCGGAAGTACCCCTTGAGGGTAGAAGTGCCGCTTGACGGCGGAGGAGCGCTGCGCCTCATCATAAAGAAATAAAAAATAACAGGAGGGAGAACCGTGAAGCTGTTGATTGTACGGCATGGCGACCCAAATTACCCCAGCGATTCCCTGACCGAAAAGGGCTGGCGGGAGGTGGAGCTGCTGGCCCGGCGGCTGACCAGGCAGGAGGCGGATTATTACTATGTCTCCCCGCTGGGCCGCGCCAGAGACACGGCGTCGCTGACCCTGGAGCGGCTGGGGCGGACGGCGGAGGTGTGCGACTGGCTACAGGAATTTCCCGCCCGGGTGGAAAAGCCCAACCTGCCGGGCCAACAGTCCATCGCCTGGGACTGGCTGCCCCAGGACTGGATGAGCCGGGAGGACTTTTACTCCGCCGAGCGGCGGGGGGACGACCCCATCATGCAGGCGGGGCAGGTTCGCCAGCAGTATGACTACATTGTGGAGAACTTCGACGCGCTGCTGAAGAAGCACGGCTACGAGCGGGAGGGCAGGTGGTACCGGGCGGTCCGCGCCAACAACGATACCATCGTTCTGTTCTGTCACTTCGCACTGGAGTGCGTTCTGCTCAGCCACCTGTGGGATGTGTCCCCTATGATCCTGTGGCACGGCCTGTGCGCCGCGCCGACCTCCGTGACGACGGTGGTCACCGAGGAGCGTCGGCCGGGGATCGCCTCCTTCCGGGTCACGGCCTTTGGCGACACCTCACACCTGTACGCCGGGGACGAGCAGCCGGCGTTTGCGGCCCGGTTCTGCGAGTGCTACGGCAACGAGGGAGAGCGCACCGACTGAGGGATCGTTTCATCCAAAACAGGAACGTCCTGCCCGCCCGGCGGAAAACCGGGCTGGCAGGACGTTTTGCGCGCAGCGAAGCCGGAACGGCAGGCGGTCAGGCCGACAGCGCCAGCGAGACCGAGGCGTAAAACACGTGGTCCTCCCAGGTAAAATCGGCGGTCCCGTTGTGGTGGGAGGCGATGGTGCGGACTGAGGCTGTGCCCAGCCCCAAGCCCTCGTGCCGGGAGGAGCGGAGCTGCCCATCCTCCCAGTTCGGCTCCTGGGGGCAGGTGTTGTCGATGGCGAGCCACAGGACCCCGCCCTCCGTTTTGGCCAGGACGCGGATGAAGGGCGCGGCCTCCACGGCGTCCCGGCAGGCCAGGAGAGCGTTCTCCAGCAGGTTGCCCAGCATGGAGCAGAACTCCGGTTCGCTGATGGGCAGCGTCTCCGGCAGGTCCAGGCCCACGGAAAAGTCAATGCCGGATTGGCGCGCCTCCTCGTGGTAATAGCTGACGATGGTGTTGACCGCGTAGTTTTTGCAGAAGGTGATGTTCCGCTCCGGCGGCAGGGACTCCTCGTAATGCTCCACATACTCCCGGAGGGCCTCCTGGCTGCCGGTGTTGAGGTATTGGTTGATAAGCCGCAGGTGCTGGGACAGGTCGTGGCGCGCCTGCCGGGTCTCGTCCATATAGCGGGTGATTTGGCTGTACTGGGTGCGCTGGAGCGCCAGCAGGTTGGCCTGTTGCGCGGCCTGCTCCTCCAGCGCGGCCTGACGGCGTATGCCGTCCAGCGCGCGGAGCAGGACGTAGTACACGGAGAACATCTCCAGGAACAGCAGAACGTAGGCGAGGAAGAACCGGAACTGATGGACATTCTCCGGGGTATGGGACCCGTTGTAGATCATCACAATCAGCGTGGTCAGCGTCGGCAGGATCCAGATCACATGCCAGAAGTCGGGCGCCTCTGTTGAGAACACCTGGTCCTTGGTGCGCTTCAGGAACAGCCCAATGAACGGGATAGTCACCACCAGGATGACAAGCTGAAACAGTGCACTCCGGAGCGTGTCGAAGGTCATATCCGGGCTGTAAAAGAGGAGGCACTCCAGATACCGCGCCGTTCCCCACACCAGTGAGATATAGTCAAAGACAAAGACATAAAGGAACAGCACCTTCCAGCGGTCCGCCCGGACGCAGATGCTGAAAATCACAAAGCAGGCCGGGGCGAAAACGCCCTCTATAAGAGTAACCCCGTTGCCGCCCCGCATAGACAGCGCCGCGTAGATAAGCGACTGAGCCAGTTGGGCGATACCGACCACCAGGACGACGGTCCGGGTGGAGAAACGGAGCTGTTTTCGGAAGGGATAATAGGCCAACACACGGTAGGGAAGTGTGCCCACCGTTGCGTAGAGAAACGAAACGAGAAAACGCTCCATGGTCAAACCCCCTTTGAACGCAGCTGCGCGAACTGGAACTGCCGGTATGCCTCGACGGTGTCCTTTGCTTTCCGGCGGCTGCAAAAGAGGCGGCGGCCGTCTTTCAGCAAAAGCTCCCCGCAGGTGTCGATGGAGACGACAAACGAGAAGTTGACAATTCTCCCACGGGCGTATTCGTAAAAGCGCCCGGTCTTGGGGAGCAGCTCTATCAGGTCCCCGTGCTTTTGGATGATGGACAAATCCCCGGTCACAGTGTGCAGCACGCAGACCCTGGCGATGGACTCCGTGTCGATCAGGTCGTTGAGCAGGATGCAGTGGGGAATCGTGACCTGGTCGTCAACCCCCTTCTCCTTTACATACAGGTACTCAGGCGCGGCCACCTCGGTCCGCAGCCGCCCCAGGCACCAGGAGAGGGCCTCCGGCTGCACCGGCTTGACCAGGAAATCCAGGGCGTGGATGCCATAGCTGTCCAGGGCGAAGCCCTTTTCCGTGGTGGTGAAGATGATGGGCAGGCTTTCGTCCTGCTCTCGTACCTTCCACGCCGTGTCGATGCCGTTCAGTTCGTCCTCCAGCATGATGTCCAGGAAAACGGCGCTGCAAAGGCCCGGACGGAAGTCTGCCAGGAAGTCCTTCGCAGTGGAGTAGAGGGAGAACTCCGCAGTCTCACCGTGCTGGGCGCAGTCGCGGCCAATCAGGTCTGTCAGGCGCGCTTGGTCTGTGTCTAAATCTTCTACTATGGCAAAATGCACAA
The DNA here is from genome assembly GCA_021205205.1 of Clostridiales bacterium. Classification (GTDB taxonomy): domain Bacteria; phylum Bacillota; class Clostridia; order Oscillospirales; family Oscillospiraceae; genus Onthomonas. Next base: position 2,346 of record JAJPXY010000091.1, on the reverse strand, counting down.
AAACCGCCTCTCATTTTACGAAAATTTTGAATCGCCTGACCGTTTAAACCAAATATCGACCGTTCGTGCAGATTCTCTTGCAATCGCGCTGAAAAAATGATAAATTTTCAGATAAGTTACAACAAGGAAAGAGCAACGGCGCTCAAGCGCTGCGGCCACGCACAGAAAACGGAGGTGGATCGTGGTTCGATTTGCCATTTATGCTGACCGGGAAGAGGATTCCCGGGCGCTGATCCCACTTCTCCGCGACGCGACCCGCAAGCGGGGCAAGTGGGCGCTGATCCAGCCCTTCATCGGGGCGCAGGAGCTGCCGCGCTACCTCACCTTTGTCAGGCGGAACCCTTACCTGGTCATGGTGGTGGCCGCCAGTGGGACCCACGGCCGGGAAGCAGCCGTAAAAATCCGCCAAAACAACCGGGCGGCCCGGATGCTCTGGTTCTCGGACAGGGAAAACGGCGCGGAGTCCTACCGCATCCACGTGGACTGCTTCGGCCTACTGCCGCCCACGGCGGAGAGTGTCGCCCTTGCGCTGGACACCTGTGGAATATCCACAGTGAAGCCGCAGGGGGAAGAATATCTAACCAGGCAAAGTGTACCACAGGAGGAAACCTCAAACAAGAGCAAAATTGACCAGAATTGACATACAACGAGCAGAAACTCCTGCGAGAGCGGAAGGACGCGCCGCAGCGCGTCTTTCGCTCTGTCCTGCCGGGGTTTTCCGCTTTTGCTGTGGAGCTGCACCGGGGTCGCGTCCCCATCTGAATATCCCGAACGCGGAAGTGTTCTGCGGTGCGAAAAAAGGCTTTATCCCGGGCCGGGAACCTGTTATAATAGAAAAGGGACCAAACCGCAGCGCGGTTTGGCTGCGCGGCGGACCGCGCACCCGAAAAGCAGAACGACCACAGAAACGGAGCTGGATACCTGATGTTTGGCAAGAAAAAAAGTCCCGCCCCCAAAAAGCGGCACCAGAAGCCGGTCACCAATCTGAAAACCGTGCGCCAGCACCAGAAGCGGGAGGAAAAGCGCATTAAGGAGCTGGAGCGGAGCCTCCGGGGCCGGACGTTTGGGGTTTACATCCACATCCCCTTCTGCAAGAGCAAGTGCGCTTACTGCGACTTCTACTCCCTGCCCGGCCATGAGAGCCGGATGGACGCCTACGCACTGGCCCTGTCCGCCAACCTGTCCGAGCTGGCCCCCAGCATGGGCTCCTACACGGTGGACACCGTCTATCTGGGCGGCGGTACGCCGTCCATCTTCGGGGAGCAGAGGCTGAAAAATCTGCTGACCCTCCTGCACAAGACGCTGCACCTGGCCAAAAACTGCGAGTGTACCATGGAGTGCAACCCGGACAGCGTGACCACCTCTCTGATGCGCACCGTGCGCAAGGCCGGGGTGAACCGCATCTCCCTGGGGATGCAGTCCGCCCAGGACGACGAGCTGCGGGCGGTGGGCCGCCCCCACACTATGGAACAGACCCGCCAGGCGGTGCGGGCCATCCGCAAGGCGAAAATCAAAAATCTGAGCCTGGACCTGATTTACGGTCTGCCGGGGCAGACCATGGAGAGCTGGCAGGCCAGCGTGGAGGAGGCCATGGCCCTGGGGCCGGAGCATCTCTCCCTCTACGCTCTGACCCTGGAGGAGGGGACGCCTCTGTGGGCCGCCCGGGAGCGCACCCCCCTGGCGGACGACGACGAGATGGCGGACCGCTATCTCTGGGCGGTGGAGCGGCTGAAAGCCGCCGGATACGAGCAGTATGAAATCTCGAACTTCGCCAAACCCGGCTATGCCTCCCGGCACAACCAGAAGTATTGGCGGTGTGAGGAATACGTGGGCTTCGGTCCCGCCGCCCACTCCGACTTCGGCGGCTGCCGCTACAGCTACATTGCCGACCTGGAGGGCTACATCGACGGCATGGCCAGCGGGAAGGAACTGGTGGCCGAATCGGAGCAGATCCCGGAAAAGGAGCGGGCCAGAGAGTACCTGATGCTTCGCCTGCGCACCACAGAGGGTATTTTGCAGGAGGAATACCACAGGCTGTTCCACATGAGCTTCGCGCCCCTCCAGGCCAAGCTGGAGGAATACGCCGCCCAGGGCTGGGCCGTCAGCGAAAAGGGCCGGTGGCACTTCACACCGGAGGGCTTTCTGCGTTCCAATCTCCTCATCGGGGCCATTCTGGAGGCCCAGGAGGCGGATATGGTAAAGAACTCCGCCGTCAACCTGCGGGGAACCCCGCCTTTCGGCGGCTGACCGGCGGCAAAAATAGTTCTGTGAAGGGAATATTGCAGCTTTCGGCCAGGGCAACAGCATTTAAATTTAACCCAAAAGAATAGACAAAAACGCTTCAGG
>JAJPXY010000039.1 GCA_021205205.1 Clostridiales bacterium | reverse complement strand
TCGCCTTGCGCACTGGTTCGCTGGACGATGAGACGCTCAGAAATTCGATGTATGATGCAGTGGAGAGAGTTGATGTGATCGACAGCAGCCACATCGAAATCGTCTGGAAGTTTGATGACCTGTTTGCGTCGGCTTAGGTGCCGAAAATGGGGTAATTTCCCGGATGCCTCTATAATGACACAATGGGTCGCCAAAATCGGCGACCCATTGTGTGAAGCAGCGGAAAACCCGAAAAGCGAGAAATGCTTGCAATTTCAACGTTTTTCGGGTTTCCGTAAAAATTTTTTCTCTTGCTTGACATAATGGGACGACCTGGGCCGCGTGGTCATCCCCAAAGAGATCCGGCGGACTATGCGTATTCGGGAGGGTGACCCCCTGGAAATCTATACAGACAAGGATGGCGAGGTCATCTTCAAAAAATACTCCCTGATGGGCGGCATCAGCGACTTTGCCGGGCAGTTCTGCGAGACACTGTACAAAATCACCGGCCACCCGGCGGTCATCACGGACCGGGACGCGGTCATTTCCGTCTCTGGTCTGCCCAAGCGGGAGCTGGTAGAAAAGCGCATTTCCCTCCCCCTGGAGAACATCATGGAGGGGCGGCAGGTCTACCAGTACCGCCCGGGGGAGGCCCGGCTGCCACTGACAGACAGTTACCCGGAGGCGGCAGTGTTCACCGCCGCGCCCATCCTCAGCGAGGGGGACGTGCTGGGCTGCGTGGTGTTCTCCGGCAAGGAGGCGGACAGCCCAATGGGGGAGACGGAGTACAAGCTGGCCCAGACCGTGTCCGGCTTTCTGGGGCGGCACATGGAAAACTAAAGCGAAGGAAAAAGTGTGGACAGCGCGGACACGTTTGGTCGGGCTGTCCGCACAAAGAACGACCCCTCCGGCAGCCCATAGCCGCCGGAGGGGTCGTTGTTTCGGTTTCTCTCGGTTCAATCAGGGGTGGTTACTGCTTCACTTGAGCAAGGTCATCGTTGTTGAAGATGTCCCGGTTCAGCGCGTGGTTCTGGTGGGAGACGATGATGGTGCAAACCGCATCGCCAGTGATGTTGACGGCGGTGCGCAGCATATCCAGGATACGGTCAATGCCCATGATGAGGGCGATGCCCTCGGTGGGCAGACCCACGGAGGTCAGCACCATGGACAGGGTGATCAGGCCCACAGAGGGGACACCGGCGGTGCCGATGGAGGCCAGCGTCGCCGTGGCGATGACCGTCAGAATCTCCGTCGGGCCAAGGGACACGCCGTAGACCTGGGCGATGAAGATGACCGCCACGCCTTGCATGATGGAGGTGCCGTCCATGTTGATAGTGGCGCCCAGGGGGATGGTGAAGGAGGAAATTTTCCGGGAGACGCCCAGTTTGTTGGTCAGGGTGTCGATGGACAGGGGAATGGTCGCGTTAGAGGTGGCGGTGGTGAAGGCGAACATCTGCACGGGGAAGAACTTTTTCAGGAACTTGATGGGGTTCAGCCGGGTGAAAACCACCAGCAGCAGCATATACACGCCGAAGCACTGGATGATAAGGGCCAGCGTGACGGACCCCATGTATTTCAGCATGGGCAGGAAGGCGTCGAAGCCGATGCCGGCGAAGGTCTTGGCGATCATGCAGAACACGCCGATGGGGGCGATGGTCATGATGGACATGGTCATTTCCATCATCACATCGTTAAACTGGCTGAAGAAGTTGGCCACGGTGCTGGCTTTGCTGCCCAGTTTGGCCAGCATCACGCCTACAAACAGCGCAAAGACGATGACCGGCAGCATATCGCCCTCGGCCAGCGCGTTGATGGGGTTGGTTGGGATGATATTCAGCAGGGTGTCGGCAAAGCTGGTGGATTCTGCCACCGTCACCTCCGAAGTCTCGATGGCCTCCAGAGAGATGCCGATACCAGGGTTGATGAGGGAAGCGATGCTCAGGGCGACGCACACCGCAATGGCCGTGGTACACAGGTAGAAAATGATGATGCGCACACCCACGCCGCCCAGGGTTTTGGTGTCGCCGATGGCCATGCTGCCGCACACCAGCGAGCAGAACACCAGCGGGACCACCAGCATTTGCAGCAGGCGCACAAAGCCCTGACCGATAACGTAGAGGATACCGTTGATGATGATGGTGTCCCGAATGTAGCCTTCCGGCATGAAGTAGTGGATGAGCACGCCGACGATGGCACCGCCGATAAGCGCGATGAAGATTTGGGAGGACAAGCCCAGTTTCTTCTTTTCTGTTTTCTCTTTTGCTGCCATTAGACTTTTCCTCCTGTCTCGTTGATGTAGTCGGCCAATGCCGTTTTCCATTCCTTGGGTTCTTCCAGCCCCTCCAGACGCAGCATCATGTTGTCCAGTACGGAGTACTTGGGCCGCATCCCGTGGTCGCTGTCCACCGGGACCAGGTTGGCGGTCTTGCCAGTGAGGCGCAAAACCTCCTGGGCAAATTCATACCGGCTGCAGCTGCCCTTGCAGACCGCGTGGTAGACGCCGTAAATGTCGTTGTCGATGAACTGCTTGATGACCTTTGCCAGCTCCGTCGCACTGGTGGGGGAGGCGATCTGGTTGATGGGGACGCGCAGCTCTGCGCCGCTGTCAGCGGCGTCCAGCACGGTATTCACAAAGTCCCGGCCAATGCCATACACCCAGGAACTGCGGACGATCACATAGCGGGTGCTCAACGACTCAATCAGACGTTCTCCGGCGAACTTGGATTTGCCGTAGACGTTGTTGGGCATGGCTACGTCAAACTCCGTGTAGGGGAAGGACTTGTTCAGGTCAAACACGTCGTCGGTGGAGAACTGGATAACCTTGCAGTTGACCGGCTCCGCCTCGGCGGCGATGTTCCGTGCCCCCAGGGCATTGACGCGGTAAGCCTCGTCTGGGTTGTCCTCGCAGACCTGCGGGTCGGTGATGCCCGCGCAGTTGATAATCACATCGGGGCGGTTGCGCTGCAAGAACAGCCGCACCTCATCCCGGTTGGTCACGTCCACCTGGTCCTTGTCGGTGGGTAGCAGCTCATAGGATTTCAGGTTCAACAGCTCCATCAGCGCGGAACCCACATGGCCTTTCACCCCGACGATTCCAATTTTTTTCATTGATACATCATCTCCTTAGCACATTAAAACATTACACCTTTACTATAGCATATTTTGTCACTAAAGGCAATCAAAACATGGTGACAAAAGACAAAATCAACATTTATCGCAGAATTTGTTGCGAAACCGAAAGAAAAATGGGCGGTACCTTCATCCACGCGCGAAAAAAGCCCCCGCCTTCGCAGCATTGGAACTGCAAAAGTGGGGGCTGTTCGCCGTCCCGCTGCACGAAAATCCCCCTGACGCGGCTCGGAGGGAGCAACTGCACCAGGGGGATTTGTCGTCCGGCCCAGAGGGGACCGGAGAGGGGAGGAGAAAACTCAGATGCTGTCGATAAAGTCAGAAATGAAGTGCAGCGCCACGCCCACGCAGGTGGACCAGCTCAGGTAGCGGGACAGCTTGAGGAAGTCGCCGGTGGTCTCGAAGGAGCTGATGTTGCGCAGCCGGAACCGCAGGTCGTCCAGGTAGGGGCCCATGAAGTGGGCCAGCACGCCGCCCAGGATGATGTCGCAGTCCAACACCATGCGGATGTTGTTGATGCCGATGGCCAGGTGGTCCAGGTAGTCGCTCCAAATCTTCTGGTATTCGGTGTTTCCGGCCTCCAGCGCCTCGAAGAACTCCTCCCGGGTGATGCCCAGGTCGGAGGAGATGCGGGCAGTGGAGCAATACGCCTCCAGGCAGCCCCGGCGTCCGCACAGGCACCGCTGCCCGCCGGGGACGATGCACATATGGCCGAACTCGCCGCTGTGGTGGTGGCGGCCCATGTAGCGCACGCCGTCCAGCAGCACAGCGCCGCCGACCCCCCGCTGGATGGAGAGGTAGACCATGTTCTCGTGCTCCTGGTGGTTCCACCACTCGGCCACGCCGCCGGCGTTGGCGTCGTTCTCCACAAAGCAGGGGTAGGGAATGTGCTCCGTCAGCCGGGCGATGGAGATGTCCTTGGAGGACAGGGTGCGGGAGAGGGTGACGATACCCCGCTCGATGTCGGGGATGCCGGGCAGCGCGATGCCCACTCCCAGCAGGCGGCTGCGGTCGATCTCGTTGCTGTCCAGGAAGGACTCCAGCTGGCTGCCGATCTCCTGGAAATAGGCGTCGCTGTCCTCAAAGACCTGGGCGATGGTCTTTTGCGCCACCACCTTGGCCCGCAGGTCGATGCAGACGATGTGAATGTGGTAGTTGGAGAGCATGATCCCCACGCTGAACTTGACGTTGGAGGCCACGCCGATGGCCCGGGGCTTGCGCCCGCCGGTGGAGTCGAAGGTGCCCTGGGTCTCTAACAAGCCGATCTCCTGCAATTCCTTCAGGTCCTGGCCCACAGTGGGCAGGCTCAGGTTCAGCGAATGGGCCACATCTTGCTTCGTGACGGGGCTGTCGGAGGAGTAGATATAGCGGAAAACCCGGTTGCGGTTCTGGCGGCGGAGTTCGGCGGTGTTGTAGGTCGGCATTTGTCATCATCCTTTACATAAAATTATAGTATCACGGGGAAAAATTCATCGTATTTACGGGACGATCCAAAGGTCCCTCTGTTTCCTTTTAGAAAAGTGCCTATATACATATATCATAACACAGTTCATGGAAATTGCAAGCATTTTTTTAAAATATAATTGAAAAAGCGGCGGCAAATTTGGGCGCGGCGGGAAAAATGGAGTTCAGCGGTTGACCAGCACGATGCCCCCGGCCACCAGGACCAGGGCCAGCACCGTGGCAGGGGAGAACAGGGACTCCCCCAGCACCAGGCTGGACAGCAGCGCCCCGAACACCGGCGTCAGGAAGGAGAACACCGCGATTTTCCCCACCGGATTGTATTTCAGCAGAAAAGTCCAAATCGTGAACCCCACGGCGGAGATGGCCACCAGCAGCGCCATCAGCCCCACGCCGGAGGGCGCGGGCGCGCCGATGCTTCCGCCCAGCAGCAGCCCCGCCCCCAACAGCACGCCGCCGCCCAGGGTCAACTGCCAGCCAGTGATGAGGAAGGGGTCCCGCCCTTGGGTCAGCACCTTGGAGCAGACGGCTCCTGCGGAGATAAAGCACACGGAGAGCAAAATCATTCCCTCGCCCAGCAGGGAAAAGGGCTGCCCGCCTAACGTTCCGCCCAGGTTCACCAGCACCACTCCGGCCAGTCCCATCAGGCAGCCCAGCCACTTTTTCGCCGTCATCGGCTCTTTTTTTCGCCAAATCAGTGCGGAGAGCAGCACCGTCAGGAAGGCGGAGGCGGCGTTGAGGATGCTGGCCCGGACGCCGGTGGTGTGGGCCAGACCGATGTAATAGAACAGGTACTGTCCGGTGGTCTGCACCAGGCCGATGGTCACGATGCCCGGCCCGTCCGCCCGAGAGGGGATAGGGAACCGACGGTGGAGCAGGCCGCACAGCGCCAGCGTGACCAGCCCCGCCAGGGTGAAGCGCACCCCGGCGAAGACCATCAGGCAGGCGGGAGAGGCGGTGTCCACCTGAAAGGCGGCGTAGCCCAGCTTCACCGAGGGGAAGGCGGCCCCCCAAAGCAGCGTGGCGCACAGAGCCAGCAGAACGATATGAACAGGGTTTTGGTAAAAGGCCGCGGCCTTTGTCTCTTTCATCGGAACGATTCCCTTCGTAAACGATGCCATAAGATTATCACTTTTAGAAAATAATGTCCATTGGAAAAATCGCAAGAGTTTCTTCCCCTCCGGAGAAATTTGTGGTAAAATAGAACAAAAATCGCCCCAATTTGGGGCGGAGAAGGGAGGCGGCGGCTGTGGCGATCGCGCTGGATGGCTCTATCCGGCAGCTCTCCCGCATTGGGGAGCAGCGGGCCAAAAAGCTGGAAAAACTGAAAATCTACACCCCCAGGGACCTGCTTTACTGGTTCCCCAGGGACTACCAGGATCTGCGGCAGATTTATGAGATCACCCAGGCCCCGGTGGGGGAGTCATGCTGCGTGGAGGGCGTTGTGGCGGAGCAGCCTGTGACCAGCTACATCCGCCGGGGCATGGAGCTGACCAAGACCCGGGTGGTAGACGGGCGGGGGCAGCTGTTCCTGACCTTCTTCAACCAGAGCTATGTCCGCCGCGCGCTGCGGCCGGGGGAGGAGTACATTTTTTATGGCACGGTGGAGCAGACGGGCAGCCGCCGGAGCATGACCAACCCCATGTTCGAGGCGTCGGGCCGACGGCACTTCACCGGGCGCATCATGCCGGTCTACCCGCTGACGGCGGGCATCACCAACTTCACCCTCTCCGAGGCGGTGCGTCAGGTGCTGGTGAGCTGCGCCGGGGACCTGCGGGACCCGCTGCCGGAGGACCTGCGAGAGGAACACGACCTGGTGGGGTTAGGCTATGCCCTGCAAAATATCCACTTTCCCAAGGACGACCAGGCGCTGGCAGCCGCCAGGCGGCGGCTGGTGTTCGAGGAGCTGTTTGTCTTTTCGGCGGGGCTGGCGCTGATGCGGAGCCAGCGGTCCGGACAGGCGGCTATGTCCTGCGAGAAACGCGCCCTCCAGCCCTTCTGGGACACGCTGCCCTTTGTCCCCACTGCCGCCCAGCGGCGGGCAGCGGACGAAGCAGCGGCGGACCTCTGCGGCAGCCGACCAATGAACCGCCTGCTCCAGGGGGACGTGGGCAGCGGCAAGACGGTGGTGGCGGCGGCCTGCGCCTGGCTGGTAGCCAAAAGCGGCGGACAGACCGCCCTGATGGTCCCCACGGAGATTTTGGCCCGGCAGCACTGCGAGACCCTGACCCCCCTGCTGGAAAAGAGCGGCCTGCGGGTGGGGCTGCTGACCGGCTCCATGAAGGCCAAAGAGAAACGGGACCTTTATGAGCGGCTCCAGCTGGGAATGATTGACCTGGTGGTGGGGACCCACGCTCTGCTGACAGAGGGGGTGGCCTTCCGGCGGCTGGGGCTGGTCATCACCGACGAGCAGCACCGCTTTGGCGTGGACCAGCGGGCCAAGCTGGCAGAGAAGGGCCGGGAGGCGGAGGGCCTCAGCCCCCATGTGCTGGTCATGTCGGCCACGCCCATCCCCCGGACGCTGGCGCTGATCGTCTACGGCGACCTGGACGTCTCCATCCTGGACGAGCTGCCTCCCGGGCGGCAGCAGATCGACACCTTCCTGGTGGGGGAGGACAAGCGGCAGCGGATGTACGGTTTTGTCCGCAGGCAGGTGGCCGAAGGCCATCAGGTCTATATCGTCTGCCCCTCGGTCAGCGCCGAATCCGCGCTGGAAAGGGGCGCGATGACGGCCACGGAGCTGAAAGCCGTGGAGGAGTACGCCGAGAAGCTACAAACCTCTGTTTTCCCCGACCTGCGGGTGGGTCTGGTCCACGGCAGACAGTCCGCCAAGGCCAAGGAACAGGTCATGGCCCAGTTCGCCCAGGGGGAGCTGGATATTCTGGTGGCCACCACGGTCATCGAGGTGGGGGTAGACGTGCCCAACGCCACGCTGATGGTCATTGAGAACGCCGAGCGGTTCGGCCTCTCCCAGCTCCACCAGCTCCGGGGCCGGGTGGGCCGGGGGAAGGCCAAGTCCTACTGCGTGTTGGTGTCGGACAACCGCAACCCCGACACGCGCCAGCGGATGAAGGCCCTCTGCGCCACCAACGACGGCTTCCAAATCGCGGAGGAGGATTTGAAGCTCCGGGGACCGGGGGACTTCTTCGGGGCACGGCAGCACGGTCTGCCTCAGCTGCGGGTGGCTGATTTGGCGGGAGACGTGCGGGTGCTCCAGGAGGCTCAGGCTGCCGCCGCGGAGCGGGTGGCCAACGACCCGGAATTGGAACGGCCGGAAAATCAGTTCCTGCGGGAGCAGATCCAGACGCTGTTCGAGACCAACGTGGACCGGCTGAACTGAATATCGCATAAAAGGAGGGGCCTGCTTCCAAGCAGGCCCCTTTTGGGTTGGTTTGAAGTTTTTACCGCAGGCGGATGATTTTCGCCGGGCACTTTTCCGCGCATTTGCCGCAGCCGATGCACTTGTCGTAGTCGATGTGAGCGACGTTGTTCTGCAAGGTGATGGCCTGCTGCTCGCACTGACGGACGCACAGGCCGCAGCCCAGGCAGCCCACGTCGCACAGAGCCTTGACCGTCTTGCCCTTCTCAGTGCTGCTGCACTGGACGGCGTAGGTACTCCGGTCGGGTACCAGCTCGATGAGGCTCTGGGGGCAGGCTTTCACGCAGCTGCCGCAGGCCACGCACTTGGAGCGGTCCACCACGGCCACGCCGTTGACCACATGGATGGCGTCGAACTGGCAGGCCTGTACGCAGCTGCCATAGCCCAGGCAGCCCTGCTGGCAGGCGCGGACGCCCTTGCCGGGCAGGGAACCTGCCGCCTCGCAGCTCTCGATGCCGAAGTAGTTGCACTTGACCTTCATCACGTCGCAGGTGCCCGCGCACTTGACGAAAGCGACCATTTTCTCAGTGCTGTCGGCGCTGATGCCCATGATCTCGGAAATCTTATCCGCCACGGGCGCGCCACCCACCGGGCAGGCGTTCACCGGGGCTTCACCCTTGACGATGGCCGCCGCCACTGCGTCACAGCCGGCGTAGCCGCAGCCGCCGCAGTTGTTGCCGGGCAGACACTCCCGGACAGCGGCTTCCCGCTCGTCCACCTCCACGTGGAAGGTTTCGCTGACGAACACCAGCATCAGGCCCACCAGCAGGCCAATGACCGCGAGAATCAGGATACTGGAAACAATCATTGTCATCGTTCAGTCCTCCCTTTCTCAAGCCAGGCCGCTGAAGCCGCAAAACGCAATGGCCATCAGCGCGGCGCTGAGCAGCACGATGGGTGCGCCCTGGAACGCCTTGGGAATGTTTTCGTTGTACGCCAGCCGCTCCCGGATACCGGCCAGGACGACGATGGCAATGGTGTAGCCAACGGCGGTGCCGAAGCCGGCCAGAACGCTCTGGATGAAGTTGTAGCCGTCGGTGACGTTGTTCAGCGCCACGCCCAGCACCGCGCAGTTGGTGGTGATGAGGGGCAGGTAGATGCCCAGGGCGCTGTGGAGGGCGGGGACCGCCTTTTTCAGGAACATCTCCACCATCTGCACCAGGGCGGCGATGACCAGGATGAACACGATGGTCTGCAAGTAGCTCAGGCCCAGGGGGTCCAGCACAAAGTCATAGAGCAGGTTGGCCACGCCGGAGGCGATGGTGATGACGAAGATGACCGCAGCGCCCAGGCTGCCCGCCGTCTCGATCTGCTTGGAGACGCCCAGGAAGGAGCAAAGCCCCAGGAACTGGTTCAACACCACGTTATCGACGAAGGCGGCGGTGATCACGATCATAAACAGCGATGTCATACTTTTTCACCCTCCTTTGTCTCCGGTAATTCCTGTTTTGGGGTGGCGCAGGGCTGGCCGCAGGTGGCGCAGCAGCCGTCGCAGCCCTCCACCTTGTCGTTGGCGGCGGTTTCCACGTGTGCGCCGTTCATAATGGCGATGATGATGGCCAGCACCAGGAACGCGCCGGGCGCTTTGGTCAGAATGGCCACCGGCTCATAGAAGCCGGGCATGACCTGGACACCGAACAGGGTCCCCGCGCCGAACAGCTCGCGGATGATGCCGATGAGGGTCAGAGCCAGCGTGAAGCCCAGGCCCATGCCCAAGCCGTCCATGACGGACAGCAGAGGCGGGTTCTTGGCGGCGTAGGCCTCCGCCCGGCCCAGGATGATGCAGTTCACCACGATCAGCGGGATGTAGATGCCCAGCGCGTCATAGAGGAAGGGGATGTACGCCTGGATCAGCAGCTGGATCACTGTCACCAGCGAGGCCACGATGACGATATACGCCGGCAGCCGGACCTGATCTGGAATGACCTTCCGCAGGGCGGAGATGATCAGGCTGGAGAGGATCAGCACCGCCAGAGTGGAGACGCCCATGCCGAAGCCGTTGATGGCCGAGGTGGTGACCGCCAGGGCGGGGCACATACCCAGCATCATGATAAAGGTGGGGTTTTCCTTGACGACGCCGTTATAAATACGCTCTGTATATTTGTTCATCAATATTCCCCTCCTCACTGAATGTAGTTGGCGTAGAAGTCGATGGCGGCATTGACCGCATTGACCACCGCGCCGGAGGTGGTGGAAGCGCCGGAGACGGAGTCGATCTCATCGTCCGCCGTGGAGCCGCCGCTCTTGTTCAGGGTGAAGGAATCCACCTGGACGCCCACGAACTGCTCCTTGAAGCTGTCCTCATCCACGCGCATACCCATGCCCGCGGTCTCGTTCAGCTCGGTGAAGGCGATGCCGAGAATGGTGCCGTCGGTGTCGATGCCCACCGTCATGGTGATGTTGCCGTCGAAGCCGTCGGCGGTGGTCACGTTGATGCCGTAGCCCACCACATTGCCGGAGGCGTCGGTGCCGACCACCACGTCATTGATGTACACATTGCCGTAGGTGCCGCGGCCATAGACATCCTCCGCGAACTCCTCCACGTTGGCGGAAATCGCGTCGTCGTAGCCGAACTCCTCTGCCAGCGGCACGACCTCCGCATAGGCGGCGGCGTTGGCGGCGATGGCCTGCTGCTCGATGGTTTCGGCAGTCATGGCGTTGACGCCGCCCAGGGCCAGACCGGCCAGCAGGGTGATGACCGTCAGGGCAACAGCGGCCTTGGGAATCTTGGGCTTGGGCTTCTTGGCGTTGTCGCCCACACCGAAGGGCTTGGGCACGGAGACCCGGTCGATGAGCGGAACCACCAGGTTGCCCAGGATGATGGCGTAGCTGACGCTCTCGGTGGAGCTGCCGTAGGTGCGGAAGATGGCGGTCAACAGGCCCAGCACTACGCCATAGTAGATTTGACCGCGGGAGGTGATGGGGCTGGTGACGGGGTCGGTGGCCATGAACAGCGCGCCGAACATCAGGCCGCCGCCGCACAGCTCCGCCAGCAGGAACAGGGGATCGAAGCCCTGCCCGCCGAACAGGCCCATGAAAATCACGAAGCTCAGCAGGTAAGAGCCGGGAATGTGCCAGGTGATGCCGCCGACGATGAGCAGATAGACCGCGCCCACCAGCATGGCCGCGCAGCTGACGCCGATGGTGCCGTCGGTGAAGCCCAGGAACATCTCTGTGATGTTCACCGTGCCGCCGTTGGCCAGCACTGCCAGGGGGGTGGCGCTGGAGACGCCGTCCACGCCAAAGTCAGACATCACGGTGCTGAAGGAGATCAGCAGGAAGCAGCGGCCCGCCAGAGCGGGGTTCATAAAGTTCTGGCCCAGGCCGCCGAACACGCACTTGACGAACAGGATGGCGAACAGGCTGCCCAGATAGGGGACGTACAGCGGTACCGTGGGGGAGAGGCACAGGCCCAGCATCAGGCCGGTGACCACGGCGGAGCCGTCCTTCACGGTGTTCTCCCGGTGGGTGATGTAGTCGAAGATGAACTCGGTCATCACCGCCGTCAGCACGCTGACCGCCAGGATCATGAAGGCGTGGAAGCCGAAGTGCCAGATACCAAAGACGGTGACGGGCATCAGGGCCAAAATCACGTCGTACATGATGTGGCCGGTGGACAGGTAAGGTTCTCTCAGGTGGGGAGAGGAGGAGACGTTAAGCAGTTTTTCCATTCCCGATCCCTCCTCACAGCTTGCCCTGGCGCTGGAGGTTCAGCACCACAGGCTTGGTTTGTTTGAACAGCTGGGTCAGCGGCCGCTTGGCCGGGCAGATGTAGGCGCAGCAGCCGCAGCCAATGCAGTCCAGGCCGTGGAGCTTCACGTAACGCTCGTACTCCTTGGCGTTGGCGGCCTCCGCCATCATCTGGGGCACCAGCCCCACCGGGCAGGCCCGGACGCACCGCCCGCAACGGATGCAGGAGGTCAGCTTGATCTCGGAGTCCTCCACCGGGTCGTGGGTCATGCAGACCAGGGCGTTGTAGCTCTTGGCGATGGGGATGTCCAGGTCGGTAATGGCCATGCCCATCATGGGGCCGCCGATGAGGACCTTTTTCGGCTCGGCTTTCATCCCACCGGCGGCCTCCAGGATCTCACTACAGGAGGTGCCAATCTTCACCAGGAAGTTGTGGGGCTCCGCCACGGCGTCGCCGGTGACGGTGAAGCCCTTCTCCATCAGCGGCTCGTTCAGGCAGACGGCGTGGTAGATGGCGGCCAGGGTAGTCACGTTGTCCACAATGCAGCCCAGGTTGGCGGGGGTGTCGGCCGAAGTCATTTTCCGGTTGGTGACCGCGTGAACCAGGTTGCGTTCGCTGCCCTGGGGATATTTGGTCTTGAGGACCATGACGGACATCTTCGGTTCGCCATCGATGGCCTGCTGCATGGCGGCGATGGCGGCGGGCTTGTCGTCCTGAATGGCGATGACTGCGTCCGCTTCGGGGAACATCTGCATCAGGACCTTCAGGCCCCGGACAATCCAGCCGGGCTGCTCCTGCATGAGCCGGTCGTCGCAGGTGATGTACGGCTCGCACTCCGCGCCGTTGGCGATGATGTGGTCGATCTCCTCCGGGTGTTCCGGAGTGAGCTTGATGTGGGTGGGGGTGGCCGCGCCGCCCAGGCCCACCACACCGGCAGCCTGGACCTTGGCGACAATTTCCTCGTTGGTCAGTTGGGTGTAGTCACAGGGTTCCCCCACGCCGGGAGCCAGGTTGTACTGCCCGTCATTGTCGATGACAATGCACTGGGCCATGACCCCGGCGGAGGTCATGCGGGATTCGATGGCCTTGACCTTGCCGGAGCCGGAGGTGATGATGTTGGCGGACTCGAATCCGTCCGCTTTGGCGATGATCTGTCCTGCCAGGACAGCCTCGCCTCGTTTTACAATGGGGATGGCAGGTTTGCCAACGTGTTGGTTCAGGGGGAACACCAGTTCTCCCTGCGCCTGATGGAAAACGATCGGCACGTTGGCGCTCAGGTCTTTATAGTCCTTTAAGCGTACGCCTCCCCGGAATGTCAGTTTTGGCATAAATGCAATTCCTCACTTTCCTGGAGCATAGACGGAGGCTTACAGAGCGGCGACTTCCTTCCCGGCCACATAGCCATAATACATAGCCATAGAGTGGGATACACCTTTCAGCGTGATGGGATATTCAGCGGCAAAACGGCTACCCTGAATGTTTCCGGCTACATACAGGCCGGGGATGATGTTCCGGTTCTCGTCGAAGGTGTGGCAGTTCTCGTCGGACTCCAGGCCGCCGATGATGACCAGCAGCAGAGCGGTCTCGAACTGGTCGGCGTAGTAGGGCGGGTTCTCCAGCGCCCACATACGGCTGGAGACCTTGCCGAAGTCCTCGTCGAAGCCCTCCTCTGCCAGCTCGTTGTACCGCTCGATGGATTCCAGCGCTGTGGCCTGGGCGTCCTCGTCGTCGGGGTACATCAGCGCCACCAGCTCCTCCAGGGTGTTGGCGGTGACACAGCGGCCGTCCTCAATGGCGGCCTCCAGCTGATAGGGGCTCTTGTAGTTCCGATAGGTGGTGTTGTTGGCAGGGGCCTCGTCCTCGCTGGCGTAGTCCTCGTAGTAGCAGGCGCCGCCGTGCTCTGCGGGCATATAGGGCAGCTGCTCCGGCCAGTTGGCGTCGAAGACCTGCCAGGACTTGCGGTCCTTCTGAATTTCGATCTGGTTCTCGATCTGCTGGCCGGGCAGGTCCTCATTCATGAAGCGCTTGCCGTTCATATCCAGGTTCAGGAAACCGGCAATGCCCATGACGCCGACGCCCTCCAGGTCCGCGCCGCCGCCCATGTGGTGGATCATCGGCGCGTGGGACTGCTGCACCTGCGCTCCGGCCCACATACCCAGCTTGATGCCGTCGCCCATGTTGGTGAAGTTGCCTTCCACGTCCACGTTGGTGAACATCCTGGTGATGCCGTTCTCGATGACATCGGGGCAGAAGTGCTGCACCATGGCCTCGTTCTGGGAATAGTCGCCGGTGGCAAGGATAACGCCCTTGCTGGCGTTGACGCGGAAATAGGTCCCCGCGTTGGCGTCGCGGATGTACGCGCCCACGCATTTGCCGTCCTCCATGATGAGCTTCTCAGCGAAGCAGCCATAGTGGGCGTCCACATTGCCGGTGGCAACAGCTGCGTCCATGTTGGCGTTGAAGTTGACGCTCTGGTCGGGCTTGAACTCCACGGAGGTGGGGTAGCAGGGGAACCGCTCCTGGGTCCAGTCGTAGGCTTCGGGCAGGGGGTAGAAGATGGGGATCAGGAAGTTGTCCGCGTTCTCGTCGGGAATGGCGGCGCGGGTCTCCGGGGCGATGTACAGGTCGGTGTTGGGCTCCACCCACCAGTCGAACACATCGCCGATGTTGTTGGCCCACTTGCTGACGATGGCGTGCTTGACCTTGTAACAGGACTCCTGCACATGGAAGTCGCAGATGGAGTTGATCTGCTCCTTGGTCCAGGTGTCGCGGCCACAGGTGGCCTCTACGTTACCATTGATGACGGCGTACTCGCCGCTGCGGCACTGGGGACTGTCACCCTTCTCAATGGCGATGACCTGTGCGCCCTCCTCGGCGGCGGCGCGGACAGCGGCCACACCGGCTACGCCGCAGCCGATGACCAGCACCTCGCACTCCAGGGTCTCGGAGCAGTCGTCGTCGGAGATGTCGGGTTCCTCACCCAGCCAGTCGTCGTTGCTGGAGGAGGTGGAGGTCTCCTCGGCGGCGGCGGTGGTAGCGCCCTGGGCCTGGGAGATACAGTCGGCGGCGGCGGTGCGGATGGCGTTGCTGGTCAGCGTCGCGCCGGAGACGCCGTCGATGTCGGCGGACTGGGCCTCCAGGATGGCGGCGGCCATGTCCTCGCCGATGGCCCCGCCGATGTCGGCGGTCTCGTTGGAGACGTCGATCTGCACATCGGTGATGCTGGTCTAGTCGAAGGTCATGGTGACGGTGACCTCGCCAATGCCGGTGGCGGTGGCAGAGTAGGTGCCGGGGGTGTAGCTGCCGGAGCTGGCGGCGGCGGTGGCCGCGGCGGCGCTGGTGTCTCCGCTGCTGGCGGCGGCGGCAGTGCTGGCGCTGTTGGAGGTAGAGTACTCACAGGCGTTGAGGATGCCCAACGTCGCTACGCTGGCTGCACCGGCGGCCATGCCTTTGATGAAGTCTCTGCGGGAAATAGGGTTTTTTGCCATAGCTTTTCTTCCTTTCTGCTGGGCGGGGAGGGCAGGGTTTCCCCGCGCAGCATTCATTTTTGCGGCTGTCCGCGGCGGAGGGGAGGATGCGGCTTGGGGCCGCACCGCACCGCGGACGTTGTTCGGGATAGACTTGTGAAGAACAAGCTGTTTCAGGGACTATTTCATGCGGCGCGCCCCAAAGACGCGCCGCATGGGATACGGAGTTACAGGGCAGCCACGATCTGCGCCGCGCGACGGCCAAAGGTCATGGTGCGGCCACAGGCCAGGCCGGTGAACAGGTTGGGATAGGTGTCGCCAAAGAAGCCGCCGGAGCAGTCGCCGGTGGCGTACAGGCCCTCGATGGGGGTGCTGTCCTCCTGAATGACCTGCATATTGGTGTTGATCTGGCAGCCGCTGAGGGTGGTCAGCTGCCAGGCGCAGGTGCGGACGCCGTAGAAGGGAGCGGTGTCCACAGGAGTCATACGGTGGGCTTCTTTGCCGTAATCGGAATCCTCGCCCGCCGCGCACATTTCATTATAATGCTCTACAGTGGCCAGGAAGGTGTCGGTGGGGATGTTCAGCTTTTCGGCCAGTTCCTCCAGGGTGTCGGCTTTCTGGATGTAGCCCTCTTCGATCAGCCCCTCGTTGGACTCCCAGCAGGACTCAAAGGTGCGGTTGGACAGCGCGCCGTTGGGGAAGGCGAACAGGCGGCAGCAGCCCACTTCGTCGAACTGCTCGGCGTACTGCTCGCAGTTGGCGTCGAAGATGTCGCAGTAGGTGTGGTAGGGCTGCATCCACATGGAATGGAGCATGAACTCGTAGGGGCCGGACTCGTTGCAGAACCGCTCGCCGTTCAGGTTGACCTTCAGGAAGGGCTGCTCACCGAACCAGAACCACTTGCCGGTGGTCTCATACCCGGCGGTCTCATCGGGCTTGACGCAGCAGCGGTTGAACATCATGGAGGCATGGACCGGGCTGAACTTGGCCCCTGCCCACAGCATGGCCTTGATGCCGGAGCCATCGCAGGTAGAACCCAGAGTGCAGTTGACCTTCATGTCCAGGGTCTGGGGCTGGAGGGCCTTCATCATCTCGGTGTTGGTGGCGTAGCCGCCGGTACACATGATGACGCCCTTGCTGGCGTTGATGCGGACATAGTGGTCGTCGGTCTGGTCCTGGGCGATGATGCCGGTGACCTTGCCGGTGTCGTCCTGCTCCAGCTTGACCAGGGCAGTGGACAGCTTCCACTCCACGCCCAGCTCGTCGCAGTGGGCCTGGAAAGTAGAGTTCAGAGTGGTGTCCTCGGGGACGCTGTCGGTCAGGTGGGGGCTGTGGCCGGTGGCGTAAGCCTTGTCGCGGCCGGGATCGCTGGTGTCACCCACGCCGCCTTCCAGGCTCATGTACCAGTTACCGGTGCCTTCCAGCAGCTCGGTCAGCCAGTCCACCATCTCGCCGCTGTTGTCCTCCCAGCAGCGGATCAGGTCGGAGTTGACATAGCCTGCGCCATAGCGGACGATGTCCTGGAGGGCTTCCATCTTGTCGATTTCGAACTCCGGGTACTCCTCGAAGGACTCCTGCTGGAGCTTGGAGTTGATGGAGCCGATGTCCTCGCGGGGACCGGTGGGGGACTCGCGCTTCTCCACCACCAGCACCTGCGCGCCCTCCTCGGCGGCGGTCATGGCGGCGATCCAGCCGCCGGTGCCGCAGCCCACCACCAGGACCTCGGTGTCCAGGGTCTCGGTGATTTCGGACTCGTCGATTTCGGGGGCCTCACCCAGCCAGTCGGAGGAGGAGTCACTGTCGCTGGTCTCGCTGACGGTGACGGTGGTGCCGCTGGCCTGAGAGATACAGTCGGCGGCGGCGGTCTTGATGGCGTTTCTGGTGACGGTTGCGCCGGAAACGGCGTCCACATCGCAGGACTGCGCGTCCAGGATGGCCTGGGCCATATCATCGCCGATGGCGCCGCCGATGTCGGCGGTCTCGCCGGAGACGTCGATCTCCACGGCGGTGATGCTGGTCTCGTCAAAGGTCATGGTGACGGTGACGTCGCTGGCGATGCCCGCCGCGCTGGCGGAGTAGGTGCCGGGGGTGTAGCTCATGGAACTGGCGGCGGTGGTCCCGCTGCTGCTGGCCGCCGCAGACGAACTGGCGGACGAGGCCGCGGTGCTGGAGCTGCCGGCTTCACAGGCCTGGAGCACGCCAAGGGTCACGACGCTGGCCGCGCCGGCCGCCATGCCTTTGATAAAGTCACGGCGGGAGATGGGTTGTTTCTTTGCCATAAATTGTTTCCTCCTAACGATCCTGCTTTCTTTGTGTTGTTTTTAATCAACGGCCCTCGGGCCGCAGGATGGGCAAAAATGAATGGGATCATGCTTTTTCGGTGTTTTCCGCCTCGGTCCCGTCCTCGTCTTCATCTTCCAGGTGCCATACCTTTGTGCAAATCTTGCACAGGAAGATGCTCAGCTCCAACAGGCCCATCATGGGGAAAGCTACCATAATTTGGGACAAAATGTCCGGCGGGGTGATGATGGCGGCCAGCACGAAGATGAGGACGAACAGCACCTTCCGGGACTTGGCCAGCCACTGGGGCTTGAGCAGTCCGATGCGGGTCAGCAGGACCGACACCACCGGCAGCTCAAACACCGCGCCGAACACCACGAACACCGTCAGCAGAAAGTTGACGTAGCTCTGAATACTGACAGAGGCGGACACATCCGTCCCCACGCTCAGGTCCATGAAGAAGTAGAGCATGAAGGGGACGCTGATTTTGTAGGCAAACAGCACCCCGACGCAGAAGCACACCACGCCAAACCCCACGGCCAGCAGGAAGAACAGCCGCTCTTTCCGCTTCAGGCCGGGGGCGCAAAAGGCGTAGATGTGGTAGAAGATCAGCGGGGAACTGAGTACCAGGCCGCCGATGGCGGCGATGGACAGCTGGACCGTGAGCAGCTCCTGGGGGGCGATGTAGACGAACTTATAGTTGTAGTCCTTGCCCAGGTCGGTGAACAGCTCCACCAGCTGGGGGGCGAAGAACAGACAGACTAGCACCGCGGCCACCAGAAAGACCACGCAGATGACAATGCGGTTGCGCAGTTCTTTCAGGTGTCCGCTCAGGCTCATCTCCCCGTTGTTGGGCGCGGACGGGGCCTTTTTCTTACGCCTGTTCATCCTGGGGCTTGCTCTCCTCCTGCTGCTCGGACTTGTCGTCGTCCTTCATGCCGTCCCGGAAGTTCTTGATGCTGCTGCCCAGCATTTTGGTCAGCTTGGGGATCTGCGTGGGGCCAAACAGGACCACGACGATCAGCAGAACAACGATCAGCTCCGTTGTACCGATTTTCATGTGGTTTCTCCTCCTTTATTTTGGTTTTGGGTGGCGTCCTCCGCCGCCGGGGTAACGGCTTGCGCCGCCTCCGGCCCGTCGGGCGCTGGGACCGGGGCGGCGGGGACCGCCTCTGTGGTCTGCACCGGCTCCGGAGCCGCCGCGTCCTCCGCCGGGGCCTCCGGCGGCTGGGCGGCGGGGGCCTGCTGCGTTTTTTCCGCGGCGGGCTTTTTCTGCGGCTTGCCGATGTTATTCAGAGAGGTTTTCACCTCTTTGACGCTGTCTTTAATCTCTTTGTCCATCTCCTCCAGAGGCTCCATGGCCTCCCGGATGGGGGCCTGAGCCTCCTCCAGGGGTTCCACCACATTCTCCCGGATCTCCGAGGTCAGGTCATTGGTGGCCTCCCGGAAGGCGTGCAGACCGGCACCCAGCTTCCTGGCGAATTCGGGCAGCTTGTCTGGCCCGATGACCACCAGCGCCACGATGAAGATGACGACAAGTTCCATAAACCCAATTTTCATGTGCAGTTTCTCCTTTCGCGGGGCTGCCCGCCCGGGCGGGCGGCAGCGGGACCGGAAAAACGACACAGACGGTCGGTTTCCGGAAAAATTCGAAAAAAATAATTGAAAAGCGCTTGCCTTTCCGCTAAACTATAAGGCAGAGAGATAAAAAACAGGAGCGACCCCCTATGGCAAAGCAAAAAACCTATCGCATGGGCGAATTTTCAAAGCGGCTGGGCGTCAGCCGGGACCTAATCAAGCACTACGAAAAGCAGGGCATCCTGACCTCCCGGCGGGAAAAGAACAACCAGTACCGGTACTATTACCACGCCCAATACACGTCCATCCCCATCAGCAGGAAGCTGCAAAACGTGGGCTACTCCCTGCGGGAGATCGGCCACCTCCTGAACGACGCCAGCCTGGAGGAATACACTGCGGAGAACGCGGACCGCATCGCGGCGCTGGAGCGGGAGCAGCTGCTGCGGGGCATGGCGCTGGAGAACCTGCGGTTTGTCCACACCTGCCAGCAGGAGGCGTTGGAAGGAAAGCTGTTGGGCCGCTGGGAGCTGGCGGAGCGGCCTGAGCTGGCCTTTTTTCCCTTCTCCGGGACATCGGAGTTCCTGCCCCTGTCCCCGGAGGAGACCGACGCCGTGACCGACTGGGCGGACGCCATGCCTGTGGTGGAGTACTGCGGCCTTTTGCGGGAAGAAACGCTGATTTACGGCTTCTCCGTCAGGCAGGAGCGGGCGGAGCTGTTGGAGCTGCCCTCCCCCCATGTGGAGCGGGTCCGGCCCTGCCGGACGTTCAATACTTACCTGAAAATCCCACGGCGGCCCCTGGAACGGGCGGTGGAAAAAGACCTGGAGGATATGCAGCAGAACCTGGCCCCCGCCCTGAGCGAGGTGGAGCGCCAGGGGCTGACGCCCACAAGCCCCATCCTGCTGCGGTACCTGTTCGAGGGGCCGGAGGACGGGAAATTTTGCTATTACTGCCAGGCAAGCATTCCCATCTGAGAGGGGGCCTGTCCCTACCTGCGGCACTTAAATGTCATTACTAGTTATTATAAAGTTAGGTGTAACACTCAGGTCAATAGGCTTTGTCAAATTTGCCGCTTTTTTCTTGTTTCTTCGATTCTTTTTTGTGAAATTGGGGAATTAGCTGCACAGCCCTTTGCGATCCGCCGTCAGCCAAAATCGAATGGTCGGCGGCGAAGGGACCACACAACACTTTCAGGGAGTACGACCATGAAAAACCTGCAACATCTCCTCTGCCTCCTGCTGGCGGCGCTGCTGCTGACCGGCTGCTCCGCCGGGGCGGCGGAGCCGGACCCGGAGGCGGAGGAATCCAGCACGCAATATCTGGACGCCATGGACACTTACATGACGCTGACCGCCTACGGCAGCAGCCGGGACGAGGCGCTGGACGCCGCCGTGGAGGAGATCCGGCGGCTGGAGGCCCTGTGGAGTGTGGGCAGCGAGGACAGCGAGGTCTCCCAGCTGAACCGGGAGGGCAGCGCGGCCCTCTCTGAGGACACCGCCGCCCTGGTGGAGCGGGCGCTGGAGATCTGCGACAGCACCGGCGGGGCCTTCGACATCACCGTCTTCCCCCTGATGGACCTGTGGGGGTTCACCACCCAGGACTATCAGGTGCCGGACCCGGCGGACATCCAGTCCGCGCTGACCCTGGTGGGTGCGGACCGCGTTTCCTATGACGCCGCCACCTCCACCGTCACCCTGGGCGAGGGGCAGTCCATCGACCTGGGCGGCATCGCCAAGGGCTACACCTCCCAGCGGCTCATGGAGCTGTTTGAGGAGATGGGAGTGACCTCCGCCATGGTCTCTCTGGGCGGCAACATCCAGTGCCTGGGGACCAAGCCCGACGGCTCCCTCTGGCGGGTGGGCATCCAGGACCCAGTGGGCAGCGAGGGGTCCATTGTGGCGGTCATCGAAGTGGAAGATCAGGCGGTCATCACCTCCGGCTCCTACGAGCGGTACTTTACCGACGAAGCCACAGGCAAGACCTACCACCATATTATCGACCCCGCCACCGGCTACCCGGCGGACAGCGGGCTGGTTTCCGTCACCATCGTCACCGCCGACGGCACCCTGGGCGACGCCCTCTCCACGGCGCTGTTCATCATGGGCCTGGAGGAGGGGACCGCCTACTGGCAGACCCACAGCGACGAGTTCCAGGCCGTGTTCATCGACACCGAGGGCACCCTCTATGTCACCGAAGGGCTGACGGACGCAGTGACGGCGGACGCGGGGTATACGCTGCTGGAGGGCTGACGGCTTCCGCCTGTCCCGGGGCGCGAGATTTGCCACGGAGATCAATTTTGAGAAGCTCTTGTAAAAATTATACTTTTGTAGGGGCGGCCCGTGGC
>JAJPXY010000095.1 GCA_021205205.1 Clostridiales bacterium | reverse complement strand
CTTCTGCCGACAATACTTGAGTGGAGACGATCTGGGAAGATAGGTAGCGCTAACACAGAAAGCCGTCCAGTTTTGGGCGGCTTTTTTGTATCAAAATGGGGGAAATGTATGCGGTACAAAAGCGTCAAAAAGGCGGCTTTTCTCAGCCGCCCCAACCGCTTTGTGGCTCAGGTGCTGCTGGACGGGGAGGAGACAACGGTCCATGTGAAAAACACAGGCCGCTGCCGGGAACTGCTCACGCCGGGGGCCACGGTCTACCTGGCGGCGGCGGAAAATCCAAACCGAAAGACGGCCTATGACCTGGTCGCGGTGGAAAAGGGGACGCTGCTCATCAATATGGATGCCAAGGCGCCCAACCAGGTGTTTCGGGAATGGGCCGAAACCGGTGGATTTCTGCCTGATTTGACCAGAATCCGCCCGGAATACCGATACAAGGATTCTCGGTTCGACTTCTACCTGGAGCAAGGCGAGCGGCGGCACCTGGTGGAGGTGAAGGGCGTCACGCTGGAGGAAAACGGCGTGGTCCGTTTCCCGGACGCGCCCACGGAGCGGGGCGTCAAGCATTTGGAAGGGTTGACTGCCGCATTGGAGGACGGGTTCGAGACCCGGGTCTGCTTTGTCGTTCAGCTTTCCCCAGCAAAGTATCTGGAAGCAAATGACCGCACCCATCCGGCCTTTGGGGAGGCTCTGCGCCGGGCTAGCGCCGCAGGCGTCCATGTGCTGGCGATGTCGTGCCGGGTGGAGCCGGACAGCCTGGAGATTTCCGCACCGGTCCCGGTACACCTTTGAGAATATGGAAGATAAGGCCACGCTGAAGCATTGCTCCGGCGTGGCCTCGTTGCGTTTTACAGCTGGAAGGGCACCACGTCCCGCACCGCGTCCGCGGGGGAAATGCGGCGGTCCTCATGGTCGATGTCGATGAGCTGATACCGGTCGTTGCCCATCCCCAGCTCCTTCATATAGGTGAGCTGGCGCAGGCCGTGGCGGCTCTCCATGCGCTCCACAAGGTCCTTGTGCTGGTGGTCCTTCATGGCGTAAACCATGTCGACCGACGCCTGATCCACGGCGAGAATGTCGGTAGAGGCCACGATGCCCACGTTGGGGGTCGCCACTGGCAGGGCTTCGCAGCCCTCGCAGTCACAGGACACGGACATATTCCGCAGTACGTTGATATAGATGATGTGCTCGCCAAAGTAGTCTGCCACGGACTTGGCAGACTCTGTCATCCGCTCCATGAACTCCTCTTTGGAGATGTCCCACATCTCGGCAGAGCCGGGGGAGGTGTGGATCATGCCCTTGCCGATCCGCCCGTCGGCGCACCCAATGCCGATGTTTTTGCCGGAGCCGCCAAAGCCGCCCATAGTGTGGCCCTTGAAATGGGTCAGCACCAGCAGCGAGTCATAGTTGACCAGATGGCCGCCCACGGACATCTCTGTGAACCATTTTCCGCCCTTCACCGGCAGCATGGTGGTGCCTTCCTCGTCCAGGATGTCGACCGGACAGAAGGTCCAGCCGTTGACCTGCAAGGTCTCCCGGTGCTGCTCTGTGGTGTACCGGTCACCCTCGTAATAGGTGTTGGTCTCCACGATGGACGCGCCGGGGAGCCGCTCGGCCATCAGCTGATTCACCCAGGGGCGGGGGATGATGTTGGGGCCGTTTTTCTCGCCGGTGTGGAGCTTGACCGCGACCTTGCCGGAGAGGTGCGCCCCCACCCGGTCAAAGATGGCCTCCAGTCCGTCGGCGGACAGGTCGGCGGTGAAATACACCGTGGACTCTGCGCCGCTGCGCTCAGCGTAAGGAACATAGCGCTCTCCGCCGACGCCCGGGATACGAATTTTTTTCATTGTGCAAACCCTCTTTCCTGGTTTGTTGTGTTGGAACGATACTTATTCTATTATACTTCCGTTTGCCCATTCTGTAAACGTCAAATTTTCAATTCCGGCGAATCCCGAAGAAAACCCCCGGCGTGAAACCACGCCGAGGGTCGTTTTGTTGTATCCTATTTTAGAACACTCAGCCCAGCTTTTCCTCCAGCCGGGCGCGAATGGCCTTCAAAAAGTCCACGCTGTTGACCTTCTGGGCGGGGACGTCGCCCTCCCACAGGCCCACCAGGTCGCCGGTCATCACGCCGGACTCGATGGTCTCGATGACGGCGGCGTCCAGTTTGTCGGCAAAGGCTTGCAGGTCGGCCAGGCCGTCCAGCTCGCCCCGCTTGCGCAGCGCGCCGGTCCAGGCGAAGATGGTGGCCACCGGATTGGTGGAGGTCTCCTCGCCGTTCAGGTATTTATAATAGTGGCGGGTGACAGTGCCGTGGGCGGCCTCGTACTCATAGTTCCCGTCGGGGGAGACCAGTACGGAGGTCATCATGGCCAGAGACCCGAAGGCGGTGGAGACCATGTCGCTCATCACGTCGCCATCGTAGTTCTTCAGCGCCCAGATGAAGCCGCCCTTGGAGCGGATGACCCGGGCCACCGCGTCGTCGATGAGGGTGTAGAAATATTCCAGGCCCAGAGCCTCGAACTGCTCCTTGTACTCCGTCTCGTAGATCTCCGCGAAGATGTCCTTAAAGGTGTGGTCGTACTTTTTGGAGATGGTGTCCTTGGTGGAGAACCACAGGTCCTGCTTGGTGCCGATGGCGTACTGGAAGCAGGAGCGGGCGAAGGACTTGATGGAGCTGTCCTTGTTGTACAGGCCCTGCACCACGCCGGGGCACTCGAAGTCGTAGACGGTCTGGTTCATCTGCACGTCGCCGGTGGTGGAGACAAAGCTCAGCGTGGCCTTGCCCTTGCAGGGGATGCGCATTTCGGTGTCTTTGTACACGTCGCCGTAGGCGTGACGGGCGATGGTGATGGGCATTTGCCAGTTCTTCACCACGGGGTTGATGCCCTTGACCATGATGGGGGTGCGGAACACGGTGCCGTCCAGGATGGAGCGGATGGTGCCGTTGGGGCTTTTCCACATGGCAGAGAGGTTGTATTCCTCCACCCGCTGGGCGTTGGGGGTGATGGTGGCGCACTTGACGGCCACGCCGTACTTCTTGTTGGCGTTGGCGGCGTCTATTGTGATCTGGTCCTTGGTCTCCTCCCGCTTGACCAGGCCCAGGTCGTAGTATTCCGTGTTCAGGTCCACAAAGGGGAGCAGAAGCTCATCCTTGATCTGCTGCCAGAGAATGCGGGTCATCTCGTCGCCGTCCATCTCCACCAGGGGGGTCGTCATTTTGATTTTTTCCATGTCACACGCCTCAATTCACTTCGGGATTTGGGATTTTATGGTGATAGCAAAACAGGACCAGTGACCACTGATCCCCATTGACGCATTTCAGTATACACGATAACGGCGAAAAATGCAATGAAAAATGGCACAATATGCAGAGAATTTTCCCCGCCGTCTTTGTTCAGTTGAGATACCGGAAGATTTCTGCACTTTTCCTCCGGCGGAGCGGAGGCTTTGCAGACACGGGACGGGCTTCCTTCAAAAAGGGGAGAACTGGGAGGAGAGGGCTTCCGCCGCCTCCTGATGGTTCCTCTTTTCGCGCCCCCGGGTCGCGCGGCCCATTTTTTGTCAGGGCAAAAGCATTTAAACTTCTAATGAGATGTGGTAAGATAGTCTTATGAA
>JAJPXY010000112.1 GCA_021205205.1 Clostridiales bacterium | reverse complement strand
TTGTCCATCTGGTTCTGCCTGCGGTACTTTCTTCGGCAGACGTAATAAATGAGCAGCAGAATGACGGTGGGGATGTTGAACAGCAGGAGCGTTGACAGAATGGTTGCAATGACTTCCGCCAGACTGCCGACGTAGGCCACCATCAGCAGCACGGTGAGAACAGAAACCACCAGGTTCAGCCCCGGCAAAATCAGGCCGGGCACCCGGCTCTCCATCCGGGAGAGAAAAATTTGCAGGACGATGGCCCCAATGGGCAGCACCAGGAAAAAGACGAGCAGTATCGTCACGCGGGCAACACTGGTTTCCATATGGATTCCTCCTTTAAAGTTGGGTGTTTAACCCGTTTGACCGGGGTCTTTTGCTTTTTTATACTCGTTGATGAGCAGCTTTGCCGTGTCGAAGTCCAGCTTCTCGTTGACGGCCAGCCGCTTGACCAGGGCGATGTAGGGGTCCTTCTCGCCGCTCTCCCCCAACTCGATTTTCTGGATGAGCCGGTCCAGCCGGAGGCGGACGGTGGGATAGGAGACGCCGTACTCGGCGGCGACCTTTTTCAGCGAGCCGGAGGCCAGCACAAAGCGGCGGACAAAGGCTAAATCCTCCTCATCCAGGTTTACCATCCATTCCGGCAGAAATTCTACGGCCATGGGCAGCCCTCCTTTCATTAAATTTAGTATATACTTCAATATTATTAAAGTCAATAGCAAAGAATGATTTTTATAAAATTTATTGGCAGCCCTTCCGCATCAACCGCCGCAGCTTTCCGGATGCCTGTAGGGAGCGACCGCGGGCCGCCCCCCCTACAGATGTGCCGAAAAAAGAGCAGCCTTGTGCCGGAGATTCCACCGCCTTGCGGCGGAGGGGTTTCTCTGCCTTCTGGTGGTTTTGACGGAAAAGAGGGCAAAACTTTGTGGAAAACTGACCGTTAGAAGCGGCAGGAACGGTTGACATTTGGTGCAAAGAGCCGTATAATAACATTGTTAAAAAAAACACAAACATTTCCCTCTCCGTGTTTTCGTGCAACCCCCAATATTTCTATTATTTTCAGGAGGCCAATTCCAATGAAAGATGTCTATGTAGTCAACTGCTGCCGTACCGCTCTGGGCAAATTCGGCGGCTCCCTGAAGGACAAGACCCCTGCTGAGCTGGGCGCCATCGTGGTCAAAGAGGCCCTGAACCGCGCCGGTGTGGCTGCGGAGAACGTGGACGAGCTGATGTTCGGCTGCATCCTCACCGCCGCCCAGGGCCAGAACGTGGCCCGTCAGGTCAGCGTCAAGGCCGGTCTGCCCCTGTCCATCCCCTCCTACACTGTGGGTATGGTCTGCGGCTCCGGCATGAAGTCCGTCATCGAGGGCGCCCGGGCCATCAAGGCCGGCGACGCCGACATCATCGTGGCTGGCGGCACCGAGGTCATGTCCGGCGCTCCCTACGCCCTGCCCTCCGCCCGCTGGGGCGCCCGTATGTTCGACAACAAGATGGTCGACACCATGGTCAACGACGGCCTGTGGGACGCCTTCAACAACTACCACATGGGCTCCACCGCTGAGAACATCTGCGACATCTGGGGCATCACCCGTCAGGACCTGGACGAGTTCGCCGCCTCCTCCCAGCAGAAGTGCGAAGCCGCCCAGAAGGCCGGTAAGTTCGATGACGAGATCGTCCCCGTCCCCGTCAAGGTCAAGCGCCAGGTGGTGGACTTCAAGGTGGACGAGTTCCCCCGCGCCGGTACCACCGTCGAGTCCCTGAGCAAGCTGCGCCCCTGCTTCCCCACCACCGCCGACGGCTCCCTGGACAAGGTCGAGATGACCTTCGAGTCCACTGAGATGAAGGATATGCCCGAGAACGTGGGCCAGGGCCGCGTTACCGCGGGCAACGCCTCCGGCATCAACGACGGCGCTGCCGCCATTGTGCTGGCTTCCGGCGAAGCCGTTGAGAAGTATGGCCTCAAGCCCATGGCTAAGCTGGTCTCCTACGGCCAGGGCGGCGTCGATCCCAAGATCATGGGCACCGGCCCCATCCCTGCCTCCCGCAACGCTATGGCCAAGGCTGGACTGACCATCGACGACATCGACCTGGTGGAGGCCAACGAGGCGTTCGCCGCTCAGTCCATCGCTGTGGCCCGTGAGCTGCACTTCGACATGAGCAAGGTCAACGTCAACGGCGGCGCTCTGGCCCTGGGTCACCCCGTGGGCGCTTCCGGCGCACGCATCATCGTCACCCTGCTCCACGAGATGGAGAAGCGCCCCGAGGCCAAGAAGGGCCTGGCGACCCTCTGCATCGGCGGCGGCCAGGGCGTGGCGACCATCTTCGAGAAGTGCTGAGTTTGACGCAGCAGAAAACGCCATAGGAACAGTTTGGGCGGCTCGCTTCGGCGGGCCGCCCTTTTTGCGTGGGGGAGGGGGAAACCCCTCCGCCACCGCCTAAAGGCGGCGGCCCTCCTCCCCTTTCAGGGGAGGCAAGGGGGATAGTGCTGGCTGTTTCGTCAGCATTTTTTGCCAGCATAGCACAAATTTTCCACAAAGAGCTGCCGTTCGATAACTGACCGCCTCTCTCGCCTCCCCTGGGGAGGTGGCGCGGCGTAAGCCGCGCCGGAGATGTTCCGCGCCGAAATCACCGACAAGTCCGGTTCAACGGGACAACCAAGGCCCCCAACCCTACAAAAGCACCCAGACACGACGGTCTGGGTGCTTTCGTTAGGAGGGTATCAAAATAGAGTTATTCGCTGTCAGTAGAGGTATCGGCGTCTGCGGCCTCGGTGTCCTCAGCGTCCGCGTCCTCGCTGTCGTAGGTCAGGCCGTTGGCGGCCAGCTACAGAGAGGTCTCAATACTGCTGGCGGAGAGGAGGTAAACCTCGTTGGGATTGGTGTCCAGGGTGCAGTAGTAGGCGTCCTCGTCCTCGTTGTAGCCGCCCACGGTCAGCACGGAGGTGACGGTGATCTCGTCGCCGTCGTCGTCCTCGTCGGTGTAACGCACGGTGAGCGTCATGGTCGGCTCGGTCAGACCGTAGGTCTCCAGCGCCTCGTCGGTGGGCTTGAAGGCGGCCAGGCTGGACATGGCGATGGAATCCACCTCGGTGTTCAGGGAGGTGATTTGGCTCTGCTCGGTCACGTCCTCACCGTCCAGGAACCAATGGTACTCGATTTCAGTCTCCGGCTCGCTGGAGGAGGCGGAGGCGTCGCCCTTGGCAGAGGAATCACTCTCGGCGGAGGAATCCGCATCCTCGTCCTCGTCGTCCGAGACCTCCACCTCGACCTCACCGATGGTAAAGGTGATCTCGCTGTCGCCGCTGGTCAGGGTCACGTCCTGGATGATGTCGCTGCTGAGGGAGGGGTAGTCCGCCAGGTCGGCCATGTCGTAGAGCGTGTAGGGCAGGTAGGTGGGGAGGGTCTCACCGATGGTGTAGATGGTGTCGCCGTCCTCCAGCATGGCGTAATAGTAATCGCCGGTGGCGTCGCCCACCAGGACGGTGTAGGTGTCCCCGTCCTCGGTGGTGTAAATGACCTTCAGGTCGGCGTCCTCCAGGCCGTAGGCGGCCAGGTCGTCGGCGATTTCAAAGGAGGCGTTCGCCTGGAAGTCCTCCGCCAGCCCCGCCACAGTGGAGACGGCGGTGTCGTCCAGCAGGAAGTCCTCGTCGTCGGCCCAGTACCACTCGCCGTCGTCGTTCAGCAGGAATTCCAGGCTGGAATCGCCGTCCACGAAGGTGACGCCGGTGACGTTGTCCAGGGTCAAAATGCGGGGGATGGCGGCGTCCTCCGCCGCCTCCTGGCGGGCGGTGTTCCAGTTGTTCAGCTGGATGGCCACCACCAGGATGGCCGCCAGCGCCGCAACGATGACCACCATAATGGTCAGCTGTTTTTGTTTTTTCTTGCTCATTTGGGTACCTCGCTTACAGCTTGCGGCGGCGGAACCACCGGACGAAGCCGAAGATCAGCACGGCGATGGGCAGCACCACCAGGAACAGCAGGCTCCACAGCCCGGCGTTGTTGACGGTGTTATAGGTGGTCTCCAGGCTCTTGGCGTCGATGGAGATGTTGGACACATCCTCAAAGCCGCTGGTGATGGTGTTCATGACCACGGTCAGGTTGGCGATGGAGTCGCCAAAGCTGTCGGTGATGTCGTCATTGACTAGGCTCTCAGAGGTCAGCACGGTGAACTGGGCGGTGATGGTGTTGTCATCTTCCTCCTCCTCGTCCTCGTCGGACTCGGCGCTGGAATCGGCCTCGGCAGAGGTGTCGGCGTCGTCGGTTTCGGCCTCGGCGGAGGTATCGGCATCCTCATCTGTATCGGCGTCAGCCTCGTCGGTGTCCTCATCCTCCGTCTCCACCTCGATCTCCTCGGTGGCGGTGACGCCCAGGTAATACTGGCCGGAGACGGTGTCCTCGCCGTCCAGCATGACGCCGCCGGAGCTGGTGGTGCCCAGGAAGCTGTCCACGTCGATGGTGTCCCGGGCCGGGTCGGTCAGGGTCAGGCCGAAGGAGTTGGTGACCAGCACCAGCGCGTCAGAGGAGATGCCCTCCGCGGCGTCAGAGCTGGTGGTCAGCTCCGGGAAGAAGGTGAAATAGCTCTGGGTGGCGGCGTAATAGCGGCTGGTGTCGCCCACGTAGCCGGTGGTCAGCTCCATGCCGTAGGTGGCCATCAGGCTGTCCAGGTTGGGGTGTTCAA
Organism: Clostridiales bacterium; assembly: GCA_021205205.1. Lineage (GTDB taxonomy): Bacteria > Bacillota > Clostridia > Oscillospirales > Oscillospiraceae > Onthomonas. The sequence continues at coordinate 17,261 of JAJPXY010000112.1, read as the reverse complement.
AGGAGGTGCTGCCCCAAATCAGCTCCACCTTGCCGCCAGCGCTGAGGTAGTCGGTGATCATCGTGACTTCTTCCTCGGAGAAGTCGCTGGTGGGGACGTAAATCAGCAGCAGGTCGCAGTCCTCCGGCACAGCGCCGGTCTGGAGCAGGCTGACGGTGCTGGCAGTGAAGTGGTTCTTGTCCAGCAGCTCGGAGAGGTTCTCACCCACGTCGGACTCGCCATGGTTTTCGGTGCAGTAGACGGTGTAGCTGCTCTCGGAGACCACGTAGTCGATGGCGGAGAGCACCTGGCCCTCGCCGTCGAAGGAGGTGTAATAGGCGGTGCCGTAGTAGTAGTAATAGTAGCTGTCAGGGACCAGGATGCTGTCGAAGGCCACCTGATAGGTGCGGTCGGTGTCCTCGCAGGTGACGATGAGGGTGTTGCTGTCGCAGTCGTAGGTGGTCAGCGCGGAGGGATAGGCCACGGGGTCAATCCACTCCAGGGTGACGTGGTCGGAGAGCGCCGCGTACTTCTGGAGGAACTTGACGATGCGGGAGTCGGTGTCGTCCTGGGTGGCCACGGCGATGAGCTGCACATCGGTATCCAGCTCGGCCAGGTAGTCCTTGGAGGTGTCGGAGAAGGAATAGAGCTTGGTGGAGGACAGGTCAAACTCCAGGATGCCGGAGGGGAGCTGCCCCACCGCCAGGTTGAAGATCAGGGTGATGACCACCGCCAGCACAATGAGCGTGGTGGAGAACAGACCGTTTTTGCTGCGGATGCTCATGCTCCCGCTGTCCTCGTTCTTGCCGCCTTCGGACAGCTTTTGCAGCTCCTTGGCCTGCTTTTGGGCCTTCTTGTCGGCCTTGCTTGCCTTATTATCGGTATTTTTATCATTCTTGGAGAAAAGAGCCATGGTACGCACCTCCTCAGTTCCAACGGCGTCTTTGGATGACCTGGACGGTCAGGAAAAGACAAAGGACGGTCAGGGACACATAGAGCAGCAGGCCGCTCACGTCAAAGAGCTGGTCGCTGGCGAAGCTGGAGATGACCTCGGAGACGGAGAACTTGCCCAGCACGTTGACCAGCAGGCTCTCGTAGAGGCTGCTGTCCGCAATATAGGTGATGACAATGGCGGCCAGGCCCACGACGCCCACGCCCGCGGTGATTTTGGGAGAGGAGGTCAGGCTGTCCAGCAGCAGGCACAGCAGGGCCAGGAGGAAGATGGTGGCCGCCAGGTTGCCGATGGCGTTGGTGGGCAGGAAGTCGATGATGCTGGTCCACATATAGAGGATGAACAGGGCGGCGAAGGTGCCCACGGCGGAGAGGATCTGGCTCTCGGTGGTGGAGGAGATGAGCAGGCCGATGACCAGGTACAGTCCGCCCAGCAGGAAGAAGGCCAGCAGGGTGGCGTAGTCGGTGGCCCAGTATACCTGGCCGCTGGAGCCGCTGGCCAGCTTGATGATGACCGGGCAGAAGCAGAACAGCACGCAGGGGATGGCATACACCGTCAGCGGGGCGAAGAACTTGCCCAGCACGATTTTGGTGACGGTGACGGGGGCGGTCAGCAGCAGCTGGTCCGTCCGGGAGCGCCGGTCCTCCGCCATGGAGCGCATGGTCAGGATGGGGATGACCACCAGGAAGATGAACAGGGAGGCGCTCAGCGCGTCAGCGAAGCTGGGATCGCCGTTGTAGAGGTTATAGGCCATGAAGTACAGCCCCACCACCGCCAGCAGAAAGGCGATGCACACCGGGGCGATCATGTTGTTGAAATAGGAGGACAGCTCCCGCTTATAAATTGCTTTCATCAGTCAGTTCCCCCTTCTTCGGATTCTTCTTCCGGCTCCCAGCCGGGTTCCGGCGCTGGCGCGGTCTCGGCCTTTTTGGGCGCTGGGGCGGTGTCGCCTTCGGTCAGCTCCAGGAACACCTCCTCCAGGGAGACGGTCTGGACGGTCATCTCCAGGATGGGCTTTTTGGCCCGGGCGAAGGCAAAGAAGATGTCGGCCCGGGGGTCGGTGCCCGGCTCCATCTCCACCAGGGCGGTGGTGGTGCCGTCGTCGTTTTCGGTCAGCTCCTGAATGGAGACGTTGCTGACGGTGTGCAACAGGTCCTCGGTGTCCTCGGCGTCGGCCTGGGGGACCAGCCGCAGCACGGCGGCGCCTTTCAGGTGGGCCTCCAGGTGGTCGGCGCTGTCGTTGGCGATGAGCTTGCCGTGGGAGATGATGATGATTTGGCCGCAGATCTCCTGCACCTCGGAGAGGATGTGGCTGGAGAGGATGACCGTGTGCTTTTCGCTGAGCTGGCGAATTAAATCGCGGATTTCGATGATTTGCTTGGGGTCCAGGCCCACGGTGGGTTCGTCCAGGATGATGATGGGCGGGAACCCCAGGATGGCCTGGGCGAGGCCCACCCGCTGGCGGTAGCCCTTGGACAGGTTGTGGATCAGGCGGCCCTCCACGCCATCCAGCCGGGTCATGTGGACGACGCTCTCAATTTGGGCGGCGCGCTTGTCCTTGGGGATCTCCTTCAGGCCGGCGCAGAAGTTCAGGTACTCCGTCACCGTCATGTCCATATACACCGGGGGCTGCTCCGGCAGATAGCCGATGCAGCGCTTGGCCTCCTCCGGCTCCTCCAGGATGTCGTGGCCGTTGATGATGATCTCGCCCTCTGTGGGGGAGAGATACCCGGTCATCATGTTCATGGTGGTGGACTTCCCGGCGCCATTTGGGCCGAGAAAACCGTAGATTTTCCCTTCCTCGATGGTCAGGTTCAGGTGGTCCACCGCCAGGTGGCTGCCGTACCGCTTGACCAGATTCCTGAGTTCTATCACAGGGGTTCCTCCTTTTCGCGGGCTACGCCCGCGGTTCACTGGTTTGACGTGTTGTACTATACCGCGTTAAACTTAAAACAAGCTGAAAGAGTTGCCATACCGGAATTTTAATCAAAACGTAATGTTGGTATGATTGTTTTTTTCGGCGGGTTGTGTTACAGTAGCAGTAACAGGAAAGAACCCCACCCCCAAAGGAGAGAGACGAAATGAAGCGTTTTATGACCCTGTGCCTGGCCGCCGCCCTGTGCCTTGGGCTGGTGGGCTGTGCCAGCAGCGAGAAGCAGAACCTGAAAGAAACCCTGGACGAGGCCAACGGTTACACCACGGTGGATTACACCATGAGCGACGGCACCACCTTGGACAAGACGGTGATTTACGACAAAAACGGCCTGGTGGTCACGGTGCTGGGCCTGGAAGGCAGCGTTGACAACGGCTATCTGACCGTCCGGCTGGAGAACAACACCAGCTCCGAGGCCCAGATGTACATCAGCGGCGTACAGGTCAACGGCTGGGATACCAGCTCGTCCATGTGGAAGGAGGTCAGCAAGAACAGCATGGGGCGGTGGTCCATGTACCTGTATAATAATGTAGAGTGGGACAGCATCCAGACCATCAAGCTGGAGTGTGAGCTGATGGACGGGGACTATGACACCATCGACACCTTCACCACCACGCTGGAGACCTCCGCCTATACCGGCGAACTGCCGGACGAGGAACTGCCGGGGGATGTCCTCTACGAGGGGGACGGCATCACCCTGACCTTCGGCGGCTTCCAGCAGGAGCGGTACAGCAGCTACACCAAGATGCAGTTCTATGTGGAGAACACCCGCAGCAAGTCCGTCACCCTGGAGGGGGTGGGAGATGGATTCCGCTTGGCCGACGGGCAGGAGGTGGACGCCTCCCTCTATGAGATGGTCAGCGCCGGAGCGAAGGACGCCTTTTATATCTACATCGACCAGGACGACATCTATAACCCGGAGACAAGGGCATACGAGTATTACGGTGAGGACGACGAAAACTTCGACTGGACGGCGTTCATGCCTTTCGAGATGGACCTGACCTGCTACGAGAACTACAGCACTGTACTGTTCACCACCACCGTCACCATTGAGGACACCTCCGTGGAGATCGTGGACGAGGACGAGGCCGCCGAGTGGGACGAGGAGGCCGAGGCGGAAAGCGCGGCGGCGAAGGCCGCCCAGGAGGAGGCTGCCCAGGCGGAACCCGCCGAGGAAGATGAGGCCATCGTCACCGACGACGGTGAAACCGCCGCCCAGGAGGACACGGACGCCGACGTCGCGGAGGAAGAAACTGTCACAGCGGTGACGGAGGATGTGCGAACTGCTTAAAAAACGCCGAAGAAAAAAATCATTTTTTATCAACTAACAGTCCTTTGTATATTGAATCCCGGCTTGCGGGATGCTATACTAAGTATTATCTGGAGGACTGCCTAAATGCCGCCGGATTCCGGCGGCATTTTTTGGCTGAATCTGTTTTGGATCTATCCTGTAACCATCCTGTCCTCCGACGGAAAGGCAGACCCGTATGAGTTATTATGACGAATGCGAACGATATGGCAGTCAGATCGCCCTGCTGGACGAGCAGGGATTGACCATCACCTATGAGCAGCTGGCCGAGGGCTGCGAGGCCATGGGCCAGGTGGTCCAGTCCCGGAGCCTGGTGTTCCACCTGTGCGAAAACGTGGCGGGTTCCGCCGGGGAATACGTGGGTTTCCTGCACAACCGGGTGGTCCCCCTGATGCTGGACGCGAAGATCGATGGCGGGCTGCTGGCCCACCTGCTGGAGGTCTACCGGCCCCGGTACATCTCCGTGCCCGACCACATGGCGGGCCAATATCAGGACAAGCCCCTGCTGTGGCAGCGCTGGGGCTACTCCCTGTTCCAGCTGGAGGGGGAGCAGGTCTATCCCCTGAACGACGACCTGGCGCTGCTGCTGACCACCTCTGGCTCCACCGGCAGCCCCAAGCTGGTGCGCCAGAGCTACACCAACATCGAGTCCAACGCGGAGTCCATCGCCCAGTATCTGGAGCTGGACGCCACCGAGCGGCCCGTCACCACTCTCCCCATGAACTACACCTACGGCCTCTCCATCATCAACAGCCACCTGCTGGTGGGGGCCACCATCCTGCTGACCACCAAGAGCATTATGAGCCGGGATTTCTGGATGTTCATGCGGGAGCAAAAGGCCACCAGCTTCGGCGGCGTGCCCTTCACCTATGAGATGCTCAAGCGGGTGCGGTTCTTCCGCATGAAGCTGCCCGACCTGCGGACCTTCACCCAGGCGGGGGGCAAGCTGGCCCCCGAGCTGCACAAGGAGTTCGCCGAGTACGCCCAGCAGACCGGCAAGCACTTCGTGGTCATGTACGGCCAAACTGAGGCCACCGCCCGGATGTCCTATCTGCCCTACGAAAAGAGCCTGGAGAAATACGGCTCCATTGGCATTGCCATCCCCGGCGGGCGGCTGGAGCTGATCGACGTGAACGGCGAGACCATCACCCAGCCCGATGTGGTGGGCGAGCTGATGTACCACGGCCCCAACGTGACCCTGGGCTACGCCGAGCAGGGCGAGGACCTGGCCAAGGGCGACGAGCGGGGCGGCGTGCTGGTCACCGGCGACATGGCAAAAATGGACGAGGACGGCTACTTCTTCGTGGTGGGACGCAAAAAGCGGTTCCTCAAGCTGTTCGGCAACCGGGTGAACCTGGACGAGATCGACCGGCTGGTGAAGCAGCGCTACCCCGACCTGGACTGCGCCAGCACCGGCACCGACCAGCAGCTGAAGATCTACCTGACCGACGAGAGCAAGCTGGACGAGGTGAAAAAGTTCCTGTCCGACACCACCCACCTGAACCCCTCCGCTTTCGCGGCCTGCTATATCCCGGAGATCCCCAAAAACGAGTCCGGCAAGACCCTGTACAAGAATTTGCCCTGAGCAAGCGACCTTTTGGCAGCGCCGCAGCTGTCGAACAGCGGCGCCGCCGCGCACATACAACCCCACAAATCACATACCCAAACATCACAAGGAGGAATCCCCCATGAAAGAACTGCTGGAAATCCTGAACGACCTGCGCCCGGACGTGGACTTCACCACCGCGGAGGGCATCGTCTCGGACCACATCATCGACTCCATCGACATCTCCTCGATGATCGCGGAGATCGAGGACACCTTCGACATCGAGATCGACATGGAGTACATGACCAACGAGAACTTTGACACGGTGGAGGCCCTGTGGGCCATGATCCAGGAGCTGCAGGAGTGATCTTGCGCCGCTGGAGCGCGTCCCAAAACATACAATGACCCATGCGGGAGGCGGTCCGGCCTGCCCGTATGGGTCAATTTGAGATAATAAGGGAATGTAAAGGTTTCGTATCATTTCCGTTTGAAGGCCGTAAAAGGAGACACAGATGTCGATCACATCCCTGAGTTTTATCCTGTTTTTATTCATCTGCGTTGTGCTGTTTTACCTCTGCCCGGTCAGGTTCCGGTGGGTGGTGCTGCTGGTGGCCAGCGTGGTGTTTTACGCCATCTGCGGGGCGCAGTACCTGCCCTTCATCTGTTTCACCACGGTCACGGTCTGGTGGGCGGGCCGGAGGATGGGCAAGCTCTATGAACAGGAAGCTGAGGTACTCAAAAACCTCAAGGACCGGAAGAAAAAGAAGGACGTGAAGGCGCTCTACAAAAAAGAGTGCAGGCGGACGCTGGTGCTGGTGATGGTGCTGAACATCGCCCTGCTGTGCGCCGTCAAGTTCCTGAAGTATTTCGTCCCCAACATCAACCAGCTCCTCCAGTGGAGCGGCCTGCTGGACAGGCTGCTCCAGGGCGAGGAGTTCACCGCCGCCATGATCATCGTCCCTCTGGGCGTGTCCTACTATACCTTTTCCACAGTGGGCTACCTGCTGGACGTGTACTGGAAACGGTACGCCTACGAGCCGAACCTGGCCCGGTTCGCCCTGTTCGCCATCTACTTCCCCCACATCGTCCAAGGCCCCATCTCCCGCTACAACACCCTGGGGCAGGAGCTGAAAAAAGAACTGCGGTGGGACACGAGCCGGGTGTGCAAGGGTGCGGAGCTGATGGCCTGGGGCTTCTTCAAGAAGCTGGTCATCGCGGACTGGCTGAACGTGTTTGTGGAGGCGGTCTATGCCGGGGAGAACACCGCCGGGCTGGTGTACTTTGTGGCCATCCTCTTTGATGCGGTGCAGATCTACACCGACTTCACCGGCTATATGGACATCGTCTCCGGCGCGTCGGAGATCTTCGGCGTCAGGCTGGAGCAGAACTTCAACCACCCCTTCTTCTCCAAAAACGTCCAGGAGTTCTGGCGGCGCTGGCACATGACCATGGGCGGATGGTTCCGGGACTATGTGTACAAGCCCATCACGGTCTCCGGCTGGATGAAGGGCCTGAGCAAGGTGACCAGAGGCCGCCTGCCCGACGCACTGCGGCGGTACATCATCACCGCCATCCCCATCCTCATCACCTGGTTCCTGACCGGCCTGTGGCACGGCACCGGGAACACCTACGTGGCCTGGGGCATCTACTACGGCGTCCTCATCACCCTGTCCACCATCTGCACCCCGGGGCTGCAAAGCCTGGGGCGCAAGCTGCGCATCAACATGGAGGCCCCCAGCTTCGACGTGTACCGGATGGTTCGGATGTTCTTCCTGTTCTGCGGCGGGCGGCTGTTGACCCGTCCTGGCAGTCTGGAGATGAGCCGTCAGGTCCTCTATGCGATTTTCCACAGCTTCCAGCCCTGGACGCTGTGGGACGGCACCCTGACCACCTACGGCCTGACCGTCCCCCAGCTGATTTTGGAGCTGGCCGCCATCGCCCTGCTCTGGTGGGTCAGCTACCACGAGGAACACAAGGGTCCCGTGCGGGACGCGCTGGAACAGCAAAATCTGGTATTCCGGTGGGCGCTGCTGTACGTCCTGCTGTTCGCCATCATCATCTTCGGCTGTTACGGGCCGGGGTATGACGCAGCCTCCTTTATCTACGCAGCCTATTGAGGAAAAACCCGTGAAGTGGAAAAACGCAGCCAAAAATGGCTTTAAACTAATCACATTCCTGGCCATTCTGGCGGCTTTGTTTCTGGCGGTGTCTCAAATACTGCGCACCAAATGGGTGACACAGAACCAGGAGGAGTATATCTATAGCAACCTCTACGACCTGAATGAGGACAGCCTGGACGTGCTGATTTTGGGCAACAGCCAGGCGGTGTACGGCTTCTCCCCAGTGGAGATGTACGACTACGCAGGTATCTCCGCCTATAGCCTGGGCGGCTCCCGCGCTACGCTGATGAGCAATTACTACTGGATGCTGGAGACCTGCAAGACCAAGGACCTCTCGCTGGTCATCCTGGATGTCAGCGGTCTGCTGGAGCGGTTCCAAGAGAACTATGAGCGGGAGCGCATCGATCTGATGCACTTCTCCCGGAACAAAATCGACAACATCCTGGCCATGGACGGCCTGGTGGAGGACTCGCTGCTGAGTTACTTCATCCCTGTGCTGAAATACCACACCCGCTGGAGCAAGCTGGAGGCGGTGGACTTCGGCTATGGCCTGAACAGCGACCTGGCCTATCGGGGCCAGGACCTGGAGGACTACTGCAAAAAGGGCCTGAATTACAACAGGATGATCATCGACGACAGCGACCCGGAGGAGAACCTCCGGGAGATGTACGACTACCAGTTGGAGTACTTCGACAAGATTTATACCTACTGCCAGGAAAACGACATAGAGCTGTTGCTGGTCAAAACGCCGAAGTACAGCTGGATCGGCAGCGATTCCGCCCAGGTGCAGGCCCTGGCGGACAAATACGGGCTGACCTATCTGGACTTCAACTGGGAATCTATGCTGAATGCCATCGGCTATGACATCGAGACGGATATGAAGGACGCGGACCACCTGAACGTCCGGGGCGCGGAAAAGCTCAGCGACTGGTTGAGCGACTACCTGCGGGAAAACTACGAACTGCCCGACCGGCGGCAGGATCTGGACTATGACCTGCAAATCAACCGGAATCTGTACGAGACGGAGCGTACCAACGCCTACCTGACCACCACCACCGACCCGGCGGAGCGGCTGGCGCTGCTGAAAAAACACACCGCCTGCGACATCTTCCTCTCCACCTACGGCGACACGGCGGGGCTGGTCAGCGACGAGCTGGCCGCGCTGCTGGCCGACCTGGGGCTGGAGACCGACCTGAACGAGTTGGAGGAGGGCTACGGGTTCGTGGCCTGGCTGACCAACGATGGGACCTCAGTGGAGGAAAAGACGGCGGAGAACGATGTCAGCATCAGCGGGACGCTGGACAACGGCGTGGCCTATGACATTGCCAGCCGCAACCGGGGCGAGGGCGAACAGATGGCCCGGCTCTCCATCGGCGGCGAGGACCAGAGCGTTGACACCCGGGGGCTGAACATCACCGTCTACGACCAGGAACAGGACCTGGTCATCGAGACGGTCTGCATTGACCTGGAGACCGGCGAGATGACCTGCGTCACCCGGGAGGACCCCTGAACAGGAGGAAATGCGTGCCAAGACCGGGCGCTGCGGCGGTATCGGACAGGGGAAACGACATGAAGAAGAAAGCGATTTTGAAAAATGGAATCAAGGCGGTGGCCTTTCTGCTCATTTTCGCTTTGCTGTTCCAGCTGACCACAGAGCTGCTGCGTACAAAATGGGTGTACGACAACCAGGAGCGGTATGTCTACAGCGGCCTTTATGAAACGGCAGCGGACAGTATAGATGTGCTGGTGCTGGGCAGCAGTCAGGTGACCTTTGGCGTCTCCCCGGTCGTCCTGTACGACCGGGCCGGGATTTCCTCTTATTCCCTGGGCGGTGCGAATGCCTCGGTGGTGAGCAACTACTATTGGCTCATTGAGGCGGAAATGACCCAGGACCCCTCGGTGGTGGTGCTGGAGACCAGCTGTATGCTGGAGAAGCTTTCCGCCTCCCACGAGCGGATGCGGCTGGACGGCATGAAGCTGTCCGCCAACAAGCTCCGCTTCATCCAGTCCTTCCAGGACTGCACGAACGAGTCCTTCCTGAGCTTCGCGGTGCCGCTGATCAAATACCACACCCGCTGGTCGAAGCTCACCTCGGTGGACTTTGACCCCGACATCTACAGCAGCTTGTGTTACCGGGGGTTCAATGTCACGGACAGGTGCAAAAAAGGGCTGAAATACGAAACCATGGTCATCGACAACGACGACCCGGAGGAGAACGTGCGGAAGTTGTACGACTATCAGGTGGAGTATTTCGAGAAGATCGTTGCCTACTGCCAGGAAAACGGCGTGGAGCTGTTGCTGATCAAAACGCCGAAGTACAGTTGGACCGGCAGCGACAGCAACCAGATTCAGGCCCTGGCGGATACCTGTGGGCTGACCTATCTGGACTTCAACTATGAGGAACTGATGGAGGCCATGGATTTCGACATCACCACGGACATGAAGGACCAGGACCACTTGAACACCACCGGCGCGGACAAGCTCAGCAGCTATCTGGCGGACTATCTGACGGAGCACTGCGACCTGCCCGACCGGCGGAACGACGCGGACTATGACCTGCAAATCGACCGGGAGCTATACGAGACGGAGCGCACCGACGCCCGTTTGACCGCCGCCACCGACCCGGCGGAGTGGTTGGCGCTGTTGAAAAAACACACCGCCTGCGACATCCTCCTCTCCACCTACGGCGACACGGCGGGGCTGGTCAGCGACGAGCTGGCCGCGCTGCTGGCCGACCTGGGGCTGGAGACCGACCTGAACGCGCTGGAGGAGGGCTATGGGTTTGTGGCTCGGCTGACCAACGACGGCACCTCCGTGGAGGAAAAGACGGAAAAGGGCTATGTCAGCCTTTCGGGGGAGCTGGACGACGGGACCACCTATCAGGTGTCCATCCGCAACGAGAGCAGCAGTAAGCAGTCCAGGCAGCTCATCGCCGGGGAGGACCGGAGCGTTGACAGCCAGGGGCTGAACATCACCGTCTACGACCAGGAAGAGGGCCTGACCATTGAGACGGTCTGCATTGACCTGGAGACCGGCGAGATGACCTGCGTCACCCGGGCGGACTCCTGAACGTCCGGGGGAAATACGTGCCATGACCGGACGCCGCGGCGGTATCGGACAGGGGAAACGACATGAAGAAGAAAGCGATTTTGAAAAACGGAATCAAGGCGGTAGCTTTTCTGCTCATTTTTGCGCTGCTGTTCCAGCTGACCACAGAGCTGCTGCGCAGCAAGTGGACGGACGACAACCAGGACCGCTATGTGCTGCAAAACTTCTATGACCTGGACGAGGACAGTCTGGATGTGCTGTTTTTGGGCAGCAGCCAGATCATCTACGGCGTCAACCCGGTGGAACTGTACGACCACGCGGGCATCTCCGCCTACTGCCTGGGCGGCGCGTCCGCTTCGCTGATGAGTAACTACTACTGGCTCATCGAGGCGGAAAAGACCCAGAATCCCTCTGTGGTCATGCTGGAGGTCAGCTCGCTGCTGGAGAAGGTCAAGGAGCACCAGGAGCGCAAGCGGGTGGACGAGATGAGGCTCTCCCTGAACCGTCTGCGGTTCATCCGCAGCCTGACCGGGCTGGACAGCGTCAGCGAATCGGCGTTGAGCTACGTGATCCCCATCGTCAAGTACCACAGCCGCTGGATGAGCCTGGATGCCCAGGACTTCGGCTCAGGGATGAACAGCGACCTGGCCTATCGGGGCTATAACATTGCGGACCAGTGCAAAAAGGACCTGGATTACGACAAAATGATCATTGACAACGACGACCCGGAGGAGGACGTGCGGGAGCTGTACGACTACCAGCTGGAGTATTTTGTGAAAATTGTGGAGTACTGCCAGGAGAACGACATCGAGCTGGTGCTGTTCAAAACCACAAAATACAGTTGGAAGGGCAGCGATTCCGCCCAGGTGCAGGAACTGGCGGACCAATACGGACTGACCTATCTGGACTACAACTGGGAAGAATTGATGACCGCCTTTGATTACAACATCGAGACGGACATGAAGGACTTCGACCACCTGAGCGTCCTGGGGGCGGTCAAGTTCAGCGACTGCCTGGCGGATTACCTGACCGCCAACTATGACCTGCCCGACCGCCGGGAGGACCTGGACTACGATTTGCAGATCAACCGGGATACCTACGACGCGGAGTACACCGATGCCTCCCTGCTGACCACCACAGACCCGGTGGAGTGGCTGACGCTGTTGAAGCAGCACAGCACCTGCGACATCTTCCTCGCCACCTGCGGGGACGTGAACGGACAGGTCAGCGACGAGCTGGCCACGCTTCTGGCCGACCTGGGGCTGGAGACCGATTTGAACAGCCTCTCCTCCGGCGAGTGCTTTGTGGCCCTGCTGACCAACGACGGGACCTCCATCGAGGAGGTGACGGCGGCGGAGAGCGCCCAGATCAGCGGTAAGCTGGACAACGGCGTCGCCTACAGCATCGCAAGCAAGAATAAAAACGGGACGATGACGGCGGAATTGAGCATCAACTCCAACGACACCAGCCTCAACGGCGCCGGGCTGAACATTCGTGTTTACAGCGAAACAAGAGGGCTTGCCCTGGAGACTGTCTGCATTGACCTGGAAACTGGAGAGATGACGTGCAAGACCCGTTCCGGCTGAGGAAAGGCGTCGTATGGTATTGGAATGAAACGAAAAACACTGCTCAAAGGAGCGGCGTTCCTGCTGGGCTTTCTCCTGCTGCTTTTGGCGGCGAATGGTGTGATGAAGCACAAGACAGTGTCTGACAGCGGAAACCAGGAGCTGCTCAACGCGGAAAATATGTATGCCCTGACGGAGGACAGCGTGGACGTGCTGGTGCTGGGCAGCAGCCAGGTGGCGTTTGGCGTCTCCCCGGTGGAGATGTATGAGCGCAGCGGCATCTCCGCTTACAGCATTGGGATGTCCCAGGCGTCCATGGTGAGCAACTACTACTGGATGCTGGAGTTCTGCAAAAAACAGGATCCCTCTGTGGTGATGCTGGATGTCAGCACCCTGTTTGAGGTCTCCAAGGAGACCTCTGAGCGCGTCAGCGCCGACGCCATGCGCCTTTCCCCTAATAAGCTGGCGCTGGCCCGGGCGGCGACAGCGCTTCACGAGGAGAGTATGTTGAGCTATGTATTCCCCCTGGTCAAATACCACTCCCGGTGGTATTCTCTGGCCGCGGAGGACTTTGGCGGCTACGACAACGACTACTGCTACCGCGGGCTGAACATCACCGACAAATGCAAAAAAGGGCTGAGCTACACAACGCTCGTCATCGACAACGACGACCCGGAAGCGGACGTCCGGGAGATGTACGACTATCAGGTGGCGTATTTCGAGAAAATCGTGGACTACTGCCTGGAGAACGACATCAAGCTGCTGCTGTTCAAAACGCCAAAGGGCAGCTGGACACTCAGCGATTCCAACCAGGTGCAGACCCTGGCGGACAGCTGCGGGCTGACCTATCTGGACTTCAACTATGAGGAGCTGCTGGAGGCCATCGGCTTCGACATCACCACCGACATGAAGGACAAGGATCACCTGAACACCAGCGGCGCGGACAAGCTCAGCGACTACCTGGCGGACTACGCGGCAGCGCAGTACGACCTGCCCGACCTGCGGGAGGACCTGGATTACGACCTGCAAATCAACGAGAAGCTGTACGAGACAGAGCGCACCGATGCCTACCTCTGCGCCACCACCGACCCGGCGGCGTGGCTGGCGCTGCTGAAAGAACACAGCGACTGTGACATCTTCCTCTCCACCTACGGCGACACGGCGGGGTTGGTCAGCGACGAGCTGGCCGCGCTGCTGGCCGACCTGGGGCTGGAGACCGACCTGAACGAGTTGGAGGAGGGCTATGGGTTCGTGGCCTGGCTGACCAACGACGGGACCTCGGTGGAGGAAAAGACGGAGGAGAGCTACGTCAGCATCAGCGGGACGCTGGACAACGGCGTGGCCTACCAGATGACCAGCCGCAACCAGAGCAACCGCAAGCAGTCCAAGCAGCTCATTGGCGGCGAGGACCAGAGCATCAACACCCCGGGGCTGAACATCACGGTCTATGACGAATCGACTGAAACCATCATCGAGACGGTGGCCATTGATCTGGAGACCGGGGAGATGACCTGCGTCACCCGGTCCGACTGACCCGCAGAACCGACCCATCGCGTGCCGTGCCGACTTCGGCGCGGCGCTTTTTTGTGCCTGGAAAGGGAAACTGCACAAAAACCGGGGTTGGTTTCGCCATAGAACCGTCGCTTTTCAGGGGAGGCGGTTTCACCTTCCTTTAAGGTTGACAGTGTATCTTTATCACAACGGCGGGACGGCCCTGGCCTTGCCGGACATACTTTTTTTCAACGAGGTGTATCCATGAAAAAATTCTCAGCCTGATACTGGCCATGGCCATGGCGCTGAGCCTGACGGCTTGCGGCGGCTCCGCCTCCACCACCGACAGCACCGCCTCCACCGACGACAGCACCGGGGACGCCAGCGCCGCCGGGGAGACCGACGTTTCCGCCACCACCTACACCGGCACCGTCATCGCCCTGACGCTGGAGAGCATCACCATCACCACCGACGATGACGAGGAGGTGGAGATCCCCTACTCCGAGGACACCACGTTCAGCCGCGAGGGCGGCATGGGCGGCGGGGAAATGCCCAGCGGCTCCGCCCCGGACGGGGAGGCCGCCGACAGCGACAGCGCCGCCTCCGATGACAGCGCCGAGGGCGACACCGCCACCGGCAACAGCGGCGCGATCCTCTCGGAGACCGCCGCCGAGTCCACTGACGACACCACTGAAACCAACGACAGCGCGGAAACCGGCGATACGGATTCCACCGAGGGCGGCGAGGCCCCCGCAGACCTGCCCGACGGTGAGGGCGGGGAGGCCCCCTCTGGCGACAGCGGCTCCATGCCCTCCGGCATGGGCGGCATGAGCGAGACGCTGACCTATCAGGACCTGTCCCTGGGGGACACCGTGACCATCGTCGTCGGTTCTGACGGCGTGGCGGAGAGCGTGACCATCTCCTTCGGCGACAGCGCGGACAGCGACATGGGTGGCGATATGAGCGGCGAGGGCAGCCAGTCCTCCGGCGTGGACGACTATGACGCGGCCAACGAGTACACCAGCGACACCAGCGTCTCTGACACCGAGCTGACCAGCACCGGCACCGATGAGAATGCCGTGCTGGTGGACACCGAGGGCGTCACCGTGGACCTGGACAACGTGACCATCACCCGCACCTCCAGCGACAGCACTGGCGGCGACAACTCCAGCTTCTACGGCGTGGGAGCCGCTGCGCTGGCGGTGCTGGGGACGCTGACCATTGAGGACAGCATCATCACCACCAACGCGGCAGGCGGCGCTGGCGTGTTCGCCTACGGCGACGGCGTGGTCTATGTCTCCGACACCACCATCACCACCCAGCAGGACACCTCCGGCGGCATCCATGTGGCCGGGGGCGGCACCCTCTACGCCTGGGACCTGACCGTGGGGACCTCCGGCGAGTCCTCCGCCGCCATCCGCTCTGACCGGGGCAGCGGCACCATGGTGGTGGACGGCGGCAGCTACACCTCCAACGGCACCGGCTCCCCCGCCGTGTACAGCACCGCGGATATTACCGTCAACGACGCCACCCTGACCGCCACCGGCTCCGAGGCCATCTGCATCGAGGGCCTGAACACCATTCGGCTGTTCGACTGCGACTTGTCCGGGGCCATGGCCGACTCCGAGCAAAACGACTGCACCTGGAACGTCATCCTCTACCAGAGTATGTCCGGCGACTCGGAGGAGGGCAACAGCACCTTTGAGATGATGGGCGGCAGCCTGACCGCCGCCAACGGTGGGATGTTCTACACCACCAACACCGAGTCCACCTTTATCATCTCCGGCGTGGACATCACCTGTGCCGAGGACAGCGACTTCCTGCTGAAATGCACCGGCAACAGCAACGCCAGAGGGTGGGGCAGCACCGGCTCCAACGGCGCGGACTGCAACTTCACCGCCATTGACCAGGCCCTGGAGGGCGACGTAATCTGGGACACCATCAGCCAGCTGGACTTCTACCTGACCGAGGGCAGTACCCTGACCGGCGCGGTGGTGGACGATGAGTCCAACGCCGGGGACGGCGGCAGCGGCTATGCCAATCTCTATATTGATTCCACCAGCACCTGGGTGGTCGCCGGCGACAGTGTCCTGACCGGCCTCCGGTGCGCGGGGACCATCGTGGACGAAAACGGCGACACTGTGACCATCGTGGGCAGCGACGGCACCGTCTATGTGGAGGGCGCCAGCGCATACACCGTCACCGTGGAGAGCTATTCCGACAGCGCGGATGTTTCCAGCGCATCCAGCGTGGACGCCTGGGAGGACTTCCAGGTGGAGGAGCCGTAAGCAATTTGCAATGTGCAATGTGCAATGAGCTGCCAGTGGAAAGCGCGCCTGTTGCCTGGCCGACATTTCACACAGGAAACACCTTTTTCAATAGGCCCCAAGCCATAAGGCTTACCAATAGACCGCCTGAACCGGAGCAATCTGGTTTGGGCGGTCGCCTTATTGGGAAAAATGCGCAACAGGCGCAAAAGAAAAAGCCCCTAGCCGGGGACTTGACAGAACATCCGCTGAGGGGCTATAATAAATGTTAGAAACAGGCGCTGTCCGACAACGGTTAGCCCTGATTAGAAACAGTTTCTATTATTCATCGAAACCGTCACTTGGCAGAGTGGCGGTTTCTGCGTTTCACGATGATCGTAACCGTGTAGGCCCCGATATGTAACGTAATTCGCATGGTATCACCCCCTTTTTTGGGGAGTGACTAACCGCCGCCGTATCAATGGACAGCGCCCTGGCCCACAATGGGCCACCCACAGAATACCACAGGAAACGACAAAAAGCAAGCCCGTAGAAAAGAGCTTGACAGAAGGCCCACCGGGGCCGTATAATAAACATGAGAACAGGCGCTGTCCGACAACGGTTTGCGCCAAGATAGAACTAAGAAGTAACCGTATCCGGTAGCAATGGGGCGGTTACTTCTTATTATTGTAGTAGATTGTCAGAAACAATCCACACAAGCCGATGATTACCAAACAGAACTGATAAAATTCCGAAGTCGTCATAAGGCAAGCCCCCTTTCCGTTGAGAATGGGGGCAAGAAGTCGCCCCCGGAGAGGGAGCAAACCGCCGCCGTATCAATGGACAGCGCCCTGGCCCACAATGGGCCACCCACAGAATACCACAGGAAACGACAAAAAGCAAGCCCGTAGAAAAGAGCTTGACAGAAGGCCCACCGGGGCCGTATAATAAACATGAGAACAGGCGCTGTCCGACAACGGTTAGCCCCCGTGATTGCTACTAAGAAGTAACCGCCACGTTTTGATGTGCCTCCTGTCAAGTAGACAGTGAAAAAACGAAAAAGGATTTCTAT
>JAJPXY010000007.1 GCA_021205205.1 Clostridiales bacterium | reverse complement strand
TTCATAAGACTATCTTACCACATCTCATTAGAAGTTTAAATGCTTTTGCCCTGCACTCCCCCCTGACGGGGAATCACTCCTCCTCCAGCAGCCGCCGGAACAGTGCCCGGGCCTCCGCCTGGAACACCTCCCGGCTGCCATCGTTGACCAGCACATAGTCGCACCTGGCCCGATACCACGCCTCGTCCCGCTGAGCGGCGACCCGGGCGCGGGCGTAGTCCTCGCTGATGCCCTCCCGGGCCATGATGCGCCGCACCCGTGCCTCCGCCGGGGCGCAGACCGCGACAATGGCGTCGCAGTCCTCCCGCAGGTCGCTCTCCAGCAGGGCCACCGCGTCGATGGCCGCGCCAGCGCGCCCGGCCCGCTCCGCCTCCCGGACCTGGCGGCGCACCTCCCGGACAATGAAGCCGAAGGTGATACCATTTAAATCGGCCAGCGCCTGGGGGTCGTGGAACACGATGTCACCCAGCTTCTTCCGGTCGATCCCCTCCGGGCCGGACATCGGCCCAAACCGGTCGGTCAGCGCCTCCTGTAGGGGAACGCTGGTGCGCAGCAGCTGGTGATAGATGGCGTCGCAGTCCAACACCGCCGCGTTCAGCGCGGCCAGCTCTTGGAGGGCGGTGGTCTTGCCCGCGCCGGTGCCGCCGGCGATGCCCAGCACCTTCATCGGACTTCCACCACGTGGAACCCGGCGGCCTTTTTCAGCCGGTTCCCCACGGCGAGGCCCAGCCCGTCCGAGTCGGGACACTGGGCGTAAATCTCCTGCACCTGGGTGCTGTCGAAGGCCCGCAGGGCGTCGAAAACCCGCCGGGCCTGCTCCGCCTTGTCCTCCACGCTGCCCAGGGACTGCACCACCTGCTCCGGGTAACGCTCCGCGAACTCGTCGAAGCAGATGACCCCGGAGTACCGGCCCACATTGGCCTGGATGAACCGGGCGCTGCGCTCCGGCTCCCCCACCACCACGGTGACGGGGGCCTTGGGCGCGTAGTGCCGGTAGGCCATGCCGGGGGCGCGGGGGACCTCGCCAGGGGCCGGTTCGCTGGTGACCGCCCCGTTGATGCGGACGGTGCCGATGACCGCCTGGATGTCCTCCAGCGGCATCCCGCCGGGGCGGAGCAGCTGGGGCGGCTCGCAGGTCAGGTCGATGATGGTGGACTCCACCCCTACGGCGCAGTCACCACCGTCCACAATGCCCTCGATTTTGCCCGCCATATCCTCGATGACGTGCTGGGCGGTGGTGCAGCTGGGACGGCCCGACGTGTTGGCGCTGGGGGCCGCCACCGGCACCCCCGCCGCGCGAATGATGGCCAGGGCTACAGGATGGGAGGGGCAGCGAACGGCTACGGTGTCCAGCCCGCCGGTGGTGCGCTTGGGCACCACATCCTTGGCCTGCAAAATCATGGTCAGCGGTCCGGGCCAAAATTGTTCCGCCAGCCGGTAGGCCACCTCCGGCACGTCCCGGCAGTAGTCCTCCAACCAGTCCGCTGAGGGGACGTGGATGATGAGCGGGTTGTTGGAGGGGCGGCCTTTGGCCTCGTAGATGCGGCGCACCGCGTCCTCGTTCAGGGCGTCCGCCCCCAGGCCGTAGACGGTCTCCGTGGGGATGGCCACCAGACCGCCCTCCCGGATGATATGCGCGGCCTGGTCGATCTCTTCCTGAAATCCCTCCACCTGGTGAATGATAAACAGCTTGGTTCTCATGCTTTGCCTCTTAACAGTTTACAACGAATGTTCCGCCAGCTTTTCCGCCTGTGCGGCAGCGGCCAGCGCGTCGATCAGCTCGTCCAGCGCCCCGTCCATGACGCTGTCCAGCTTGTAAAGGGTTAATCCTATACGGTGGTCCGTGACCCGGCCCTGGGGGAAATTGTAGGTGCGGATGCGCTCGTTGCGCATTCCCGTCCCCACCTGGCTGCGGCGGTCCGCCGCCACCGTCTCCTGCTGCTCCCGCAGCTTTTGCTGGTAGAGCCTGGCCCGCAAAATCTCCAGCGCCCGGTCCTTGTTCTGGAACTGACTGCGCTGGTCCTGGCACTCCACCACCGTCCCCGTGGGGATGTGGGTCACGCGGATGGCGGAGGAGGTCTTGTTGATGTGCTGGCCCCCCGCGCCGGAGCTGCGGAAGGTGTCGATGCGGAGGTCGTTTTTGTCCAGCTCGAACTCCACCTCGTCCACCTCCGGCAGCACCGCCACGGTGACGGTGGAGGTGTGGACCCGTCCGCCGGACTCGGTCTCCGGCACCCGCTGGACCCGGTGGACGCCGGATTCGTACTTCATGCGGGAGTAAACGCCCTCGCCGCTAACTGTGAAGGTGATTTCCTTCACACCTCCCAACTCGGTCAAGCTGGCGTTGGCGACCTCCTGGCTCCAGCCCCGGCGGTCGCCGTACATCCCGTACATCCGGTAGAGGGAGTGGGCGAACAACGCCGCCTCCTCTCCCCCGACCCCGGCGCGGATCTCCACGATGACGTTTTTGTCGTCGTTGGGGTCCTTGGGCAGGAGCAGGATCTGCAGCTCCCGCTCCAGCCGCTGGGACTCCTCTTTGGCGGTCTGGTACTCCTCCGCCGCCAGCGTCCTCAGCTCCGGGTCTGGGTCGTGGGACAGCTCCTCGGACTGCTCCATGGTCTCCTGGCAGCGCTGCCACGCCCGGTAAGCAGTCACCAGCTCCTCCAGCTCCCGCAGTTCCCGGTTCAGCTTTGCCACCAGAGCGGCGTCGCCGTAGGTCTCCGGCTGATTGAGCCGGGCCTGGATCAGGCTGTACCGCTGCTCTAATTGCCGCAGTTTTTCAAACATACTCAAATCGTTCCTTTGTCAAACAGCCAGGATTTCACCAGCGCCGCGCCCTCTCTGGCCCGAAAGTAGGTCTTATAGAAAATCCCGCCCGGCACCGGTGTAGAAAGCGTGCTGATGTCCAGCCCAATGCGCCGGGCCAGCAGCTTCACCCGGGCCACGTGCGCGCCGTTGCTGACCACCAGCAGGTTTTCTGTGGAATACCCCTGATTTTGCAGCAGCCGGGCGGAATACAGCAGATTTTCCAGGGTGTTGGTGGCACTTTCCTCCAGCATGATTTGTTCCCGGGGGAAGCCGCCCTCGACCAGATAGTCCGCCATGCAGGAGGCCTCGGAGACAGGCTCGTCGTCCCCCATCCCGCCGGTGACCACCACGGTCATGTCCGGGTGGTCGTCTAAATAGTCCAGGGCGGCGTCCAGCCGCCCCGTCAGCACCGGGGAGGGTTCGTGGTTCCAGAGCTTCGCCCCCAGGACCACCATGACCTCCGGCTCCCCGCTGATTTGGCTGTCAGAATTGGCGTAAATCATCGCTTCCAGCCCCCCAAACAACACGCAAAGCGCCAGCACCCCGGCGGCAACAGCCCGGAGCAGCCACTTCCTCCGGCGTGGCGGCAACACCGCCGCCACCGTCAGCAGCGCCAGCAGCGTTGCCAGCCCCCACAGGACCAGCGTCCCAAAGAGCCATGGGCGGCCTCCCGTGTACAGCAAGTACCCACCGGCGGCCAGCAGGAGCAGCGCTCCCGCCTGCCCCAGAGGCCAGTGCTTTGCCAAAGCGTTCACTTCTCCGCCTCCAGCTCCAGAGATAAATTCTCCCACTCCTCGTAGAGGGCGGAAAGCTGTTCCTCCAGCGCCTGCTGCTCGGCTGTCAGCTCCTGGAGTCGCTGGTAGTCGGTGGCGTGGGCCTCCATCTCGCTCTCCAGCTCGGCCTGTCGGCCCTCGGTTTTGGCGATCTCCCGCTCGATTTGGCTAAGGCGCTTTTCCAGCTGTTTGGCGCCGCCGGTGCGCCTGGGCTTTTCCTTCTTCGGTTTTTCCGCCTTCGGCTGGAGGACGCTGCGCAGCTCCTCCTCCCGGGCCTTTTTTGCCAGCCACGCCTCGTAGCCGCCACGGAAGTCGGTGATGTGGCCGTCCTCCAGCACCCAGATACGGGTAGCGAACCGGTTGATGAAATACCGGTCGTGGGAGACGAACAGCAGCGCGCCGTCGTACTCCTCCACGGCGGACTCGATCCACTCCCGGGAGGCGATGTCCAGGTGGTTGGTGGGTTCGTCCAGCACCAGAAGGTTGATGCGCTGGTCCATGAGCATACACAGCCGCAGACGGCTCTGCTCCCCGCCGGAAAGGGTGGCGACCTCCTTGAACACGTCGTCCCCCTGGAAGCGGAAGGCTCCCAGCCGGTCCCGGGCCTCCTGGGCCGAACAGTTCTGGGCGTAGAGCATAGTGTCCAGCAGCGTCCGGTCGGGCCGGTCGAACCGAATGATCTGGGGCAGATAGCCGGGGCGCACCGAGGGGCCGAAGTGGATATTTCCCCGGTAATCCTTGTCCTCCCCCAGCAGGATTTTCAAAAAGGTGGTCTTGCCGGTGCCGTTGTCCCCCAACAGGGCAATGCGCTCGCCGCCGATGACCTCCAAATTCACATCGGAGAACAGGCTGCGGCTGCCGAAGGATTTACCCAGCCCGGTCAGGGTGAACAGTTCATCCCCCCGGAAGTCCCGGGTGGCGAAGCCCATGGTCATGGCCCGCTCTTTCCCCACCGGGCGGCCTGTGGTTCGCATCCGCTCCACCCGCTTCTCGATGGCAAAGGCGGTCTTGTGCATTTTCTCCGTCCCCCGCTCGTGCATCAGGGTGGCGGTGGCGGTCAGCTGGGCGATTTTGGCCTGCTCCTTCTGGTACTGCTTCAGCTGCTCCTGGTAACGTTTTTCCTTCTCCACCACGTAGAACGAGTAGTTCCCGGCGTAGAAGCTGGCCTTGCCCCGGTCGATTTCGATGACCCGGTTCACCACCCGGTCCAGGAAGTACCGGTCGTGGGAGATGGCCAGCACGGTCCCCCGGAACCC
Source organism: Clostridiales bacterium (assembly GCA_021205205.1). GTDB lineage: Bacteria > Bacillota > Clostridia > Oscillospirales > Oscillospiraceae > Onthomonas. Next base: position 17,114 of record JAJPXY010000007.1, on the reverse strand, counting down.
GTCCAGGTAACGTTCCAGCCACTCCACCGCGTGGAGGTCCAGGTGGTTGGTGTGTTCGTCCAGCAGCAGGATGTCCGTGTCCTCCAAAATCAGCCGCCCCAGGTTGACCCGGGTCTTTTCGCCGCCGGAGAGCATCTCGAAGGGCTGCTTGCGCATCTCCGGGGAAATGCCCAGGCCATTGCAGACCTTGTTGATCTGCACCGGGAGGTCGTAGCCCCCCGCCCGGGCGAACTCCGCGCTGAGGAAGTCGTAGCGGTTCAACGTCTCGGAGGAGACGTCGCCCGCCGCCATTTTCGCGGCCAGCTCCTCCATCTCCCGCTCCATTTTGTGGACCCGGACGAAGGCGTCGTCCAGCACCCCCTCCACGGTGCAGCCGTAGGGGTAGACGGGGATCTGGGAGATGAGGCCCATCCGCTTGCCGGGGGCGATGGAGACCACGCCCTCGTCATAGTCGTATTCCCCGGTCAAAATCTTGAACAGGGTGGTCTTTCCGCAGCCGTTTTTGCCCAGGATGCCCACGCGCTCCCCCTGGTTCACCTGAAAAGACAGGCCGTCCAGCAGGTTGTCCCCAATGGTAAAGGATTTTACCAGATTTGTCACCGATACGTCGATCATTTTGTCTAATCTACCACCGTTTTTATTCTGTAAAGCACATCCGCTTCACAGTCTTATTTCGTTAAGCTTCGCTGGTGATGGTCCTGATATACTCCACCAGCTCCTCCATTTTCATGCCCCGGCTGGCCTTACACAGCACCGTGCAGCCGGGCTTGACCACCTGGTCCAGCACGGCCTTGGCCTCCTCCTTGGTGGGGCGGGCATAGCACTCCGTGCCGGGGTACTCCGCCGCGCCGTTATAGATGTTCTCCGCCAGGTCGCCCACGGCGATGAGGATGTCGATGCCGCACTGCCCCACAAAGCGGCCCACGCCCTCGTGAAGGGTGGGACCCAGGGAACCCAGCTCCAGCATATCCCCCAACACGGCGATTCGCTTTCCGCCGGCGAACTTGGACAGCACGTCCACCGCCGCCCGCATGGACTGGGGGTTGGCGTTGTAGGTGTCGTTGAGGATGGTGACGCCCTCCCCCCGATGGATGATGTCCATCCGCATCCGGGTGGGGACAAAGGCGGTGACGCCCCGGCGGATCTCCTCGGTGGTCATGCCGAACCAGCTGCCCACGGCGCTGGCGGAAAGGGCCGAGTAAATCATATAGCTGCCCAGACCGGGGATGATCTGCTTCCAGCTGTCCTGAGGGGCTTTGACCTCCATGACCATGTGGTCGTCGTAGTTCTCGTCCAGGCTGACGCAGCGGAAGGTGTTGCCCTCCTCTGCGCCGTACCACATGATCTGCTGCCGCAGCTTGCCTTCCAGGGTGCGCAGCAGCGGGTCGTCCCCGTTGAGGATGGCCGCGCCCTTGCCGGTCATGCCGTTGAAAATCTCGCTCTTGGCCCGGAGGGTGTTCTCCCGGCTGCCCAGGTTCTCGATGTGGGCGTCTCCGATGTTGGTGATGACCGCCACGTCCGGGCAGACGATTTTGGTCAGGTAGTCGATCTCTCCCAGGTGGTTCATGCCCATTTCCACCACCGCCACGTCGTGCCGACTGTCCAGGCGCAGCAGGGTTTTGGGGACGCCGATGTTGTTGTTGAAGTTGCCCTCGGTTTTCAGCACCCGGAACCGCTCGCCCAAAACGGCGGCGATCATATCCTTGGTGGTGGTCTTGCCCACGCTGCCGGTGACGCCCACCACCTTCACCTGGAACTTGTGACGGTAGTACCGGGCCAGGTCGCCCAAGGCCAGCGTGGTGTCCTCCACCTTGACATAAAACTTCTCCGGGTCGTAGCTGTCCAGCTCCGCGGCGGTCAGCGTCCCGGCGGCGCCTGCTTGCAGCGCCTTGGCGATGTAGGCGTGGCCGTCGAACCGCTCACCCAACAGGGGAACGAACAGTGCCCCCAGGCTCATGGCGCGGCTGTCGGTGTCCACCGAGCTGACCAGCACGTCCAGGTCTTGAAAACTGCCCAGCAGCCTGCCGTGGACGGCTTCGACGATCTCACGCAGGGTTATGGATTCCATTTTCTCCTCCTGTCCCGGTCAGCCCCTGATGCGCAGGGACTCGTTGACGATGGTTTCACACAGTTCGCCGTAGCTGATGCCCACCACGGCAGCCTCCTGGGGCACCAGGCTGGTGGGGGTCATGCCGGGCAGGGTGTTGATCTCCAAAAACCAGGGGGTGCCGTCCTCGGTGACGATAAAGTCCGCCCGGGCGTAGACCGCCATGCCCACGGCGCGGAACACCTTTTCGGTGTCCTCCTCCAGGCGGCGCTCCCACTCTGCCGGGATGGGGGCCGGGGTGACCTCCTCCGCCGCGCCGGGCTGGTACTTGTTTTCATAGTCGTAGAAGCCCGTTTTCGGGATAATTTCGATGGAGGGCAGCGCCCGGTCCACCAGATAGGCCACCTGAATCTCCCGCCCGGCCACATACTGCTCCAGCACCACGCTGGCCCCCAGGGGGACGCAGTTCCCCAGGGCCTGCACCAGCTCCTCCTTCGTGCGGGCGATGGCCACGCCGATGGAGCTGCCGGAGGCCAGGGGCTTCACCACCACAGGAAGGGCGGTGCGGGCGGCGATGGCGGGGATGTCCGCCGGGGTGTAGGCGACCTTCTCCCAGGCGGGGGTCTGGACCCCGGTGGGGATGACCAGCTTTTTGGTCAGGTCTTTGTCCATGGCAATGGCTGCCGCCAGGAAGCCGGTGCCGGTGAAGGGGATGCCCAGGGTCTCCAAAGTGGCCTGGATGCGCCCGTCCTCGCCGCAGGCCCCGTGGAGGGCCAGAAAGACGATGTCCGCCAGGCGGCACAGTTCCAGCACGCCCTTACCAAAGAGGCTTTCGCTCTGCCACTTCCGGGACGCCTTCAGCGCCTCCAGGTCCGGGGCCTGGCGAGAGACCTTCTTCCAATGCTCGGGCAGCGGGGCCTGGAACAGGGCCTCCAGGGACTGGCTCTCGTCCTCAATGCCCAGATACAGGTCCACCAGGGCCACCTGATGGCCCCGGCCCCGCAGGGCCTCGGCCACCAACACGCCGGAGGACAGGGAGACGTTGCGCTCGTCGCTGAGTCCTCCCGCTAAAACAACAATTTTCATCCTGTTAAAACTCCTTTTCCCGGAGATCAGGCAGCGTTTGCCCCCGGCCCGGCCCGCGCGGTGCGGGAAGGCGGGGCCGGAGCGTCCCTTCGCCGGGGAGCGTCCGCCGCTGCCATTCGATTCGCATACATGGTATAGTATAGCACACCGGAAAGCGTAACACAACCGAAAAATCAGGGGGATTGCGCGTGCCGCCTTGACGGTTTGTTTTTCGTAGTATACAATATAGAATACAGTGAGCAATCATCATAGGATAGTGAATGAGAGAATGAGAAAGAGAATTTTCGAAATCATAGAAAAAGCAAACGGAGACGACAAACTGAGCAAAATCTACGATTACAGTATGATGGCAGTCATCGCTGTCAGCCTGATTCCGATGGCATTTAAGGAGACAAATACCGTTTTTAGTGTGATCGACTATACAGCGGCCATTCTCTTTTCTATAGACTATTTCCTGCGTTTGATAACGGCGGATTTCAAAGTAAAAAAGGGCGCAATGTCTTTTTTGCTTTATCCGTTTACGCCGATGGCCCTCATCGACCTGCTGTGTATTTTGCCAACATTTACAGCTCTGGCGGGTGGGTTCCGAATCCTCAAAATATTCCGCTTGTTCCGCACCTTCCGCGTCTTTCGCACCCTTAAACTGTTTCGGTACTCGCGGAGCATAGAAATCATTCTAAATGTGATTCAAGCGCAAAAAAGTTCACTGATTGCCGTTGGTACACTTTCCGTTGGATACGTTTTAATTTCCGCGCTTATTGTTTTTAATGTGGAACCGGACACTTTTGACACGTTCTTTGATGCAATTTACTGGGCAACAGTAAGCCTGACCACTGTGGGCTACGGAGACCTCTACCCGGTAACAGTTGTGGGGAAAATCGTCGCAATGATGTCCTCTTTTATTGGGATTGCCATTATCGCGCTCCCATCCGGCATTATTACCGCCGGATATATGGCGGAGTTGTCAAAAAAAGATTGATTTGCTGCTGCGGAAAGGAGCAGACCCATGGAATACAACGTCATCCGTTCCTCCCGCAAGACCCTGTCGGTGCAGGTGGACGCCAAAGGCGTCACCGTCCGCGCGCCCCTGCGGACCACAGACGCTCAGATTCGGGCCTTCGTCGCCAAGAACCAGGCGTGGATTGAGAAAAGCCTCGCCCAGTACGAGGCACAGCGGGCGGCGCTGGCGGAGCTGCCCCTGCTGACGGAGGAGGAGATCCGCGCCCTGGCGGAGCAGGCGCTGAAGGTCATCCCGGAGCGGGTGCGGTACTACGCGCCAAAGGTCGGCGTGACCTATGGCCGCATCACCATCCGTAACCAGCGCTCCAAATGGGGCAGCTGCTCCGGCAAGGGCAACCTGAACTTCAACTGTCTGCTGATGCTGGCCCCGCCGGAGGTGCTGGACAGCGTGGTGGTCCACGAGCTGTGCCACCGGAAGGAGATGAACCACTCCGACCGGTTCTACGCCGAGGTGTTGCGAGTGTTCCCGGATTACTGGAAGTGGGACAGGTGGCTCAAGGAAAACGGCGCGGCGCTGATGTACCGCATGACCGGTTGACGCAAGTGCAATTTTTTCGTGATTTTGAGATACAAAACGGAGATGAATAACAATGGAACTGACAAAACGCCCCCGCCGTCTGCGGGGCAATTCCTCCATCCGCAAGCTGGTGCGGGAGACCCGGATGTCCCCGGAGAGCCTGGCTTACCCGGTGTTTTTCGTAGAGGGAGAACATATTCAGCGGGAGATCCCCTCTCTGCCCGGCCAGTATCACTGGTCGGTGGACAAGGTCCCCGTTCTGGTGGACCAGTGCCTGGCCCACGGCGTCAGCCGTCTGCTGCTCTTTGGCATCCCGGACCACAAGGACGGCTGCGCCAGCGCCGCCTATGACCCGAACGGCATCATCCAGCGGGCCATCCGCGCCATTAAAGCCTATTGCCCGGAGATGTACGTCATCACCGACGTGTGTATGTGCGAATACACCGACCACGGGCACTGCGGCATCCTCACCGGCAGCGAGGTGGACAACGACAAGACGTTGGAGGTGCTTGCCAAAATCGCCCTGTCCCATGTGGAGGCGGGGGCGGATATGGTGGCTCCCTCCGACATGATGGACGGCCGGGTGGCCGCCATCCGCAAAACGCTGGACGAGCACGGCCACCAGACCACCCCCATCCTGTCCTACGCGGCAAAATACGCCTCGGCCTTTTACGGCCCCTTCCGGGACGCGGCGGGCAGCGCCCCCGCCTTTGGCGACCGGCAGGGCTACCAGATGGACCCCCACAACGCGAAAGAGGCCCTGAAAGAGTGCGATTTGGACGTGGAGGAGGGGGCCGACATCCTGATGGTGAAGCCCGCCCTCCCCTATCTGGACGTGCTGCGCCGGGTGGCGGACCGCTACGACCTGCCGGTCTGCGCCTACGCCGTCTCCGGCGAGTACGCCATGGTCAAGGCCGCCGCAGCGGCAGGCTTGATCGATGAGTACCGGGTCATGTGCGAGTCCGCCGTCTCCGTCTACCGGGCGGGAGCGGACATCCTCATCACTTACTACGCCCTGGAGCTGGCGGACGCCATGCGGAAAGGAGACATCGGCTGATGGATTCTCATTCTCTCTTTGAACGGGCAGTAAAGGTGCTGCCCGGCGGGGTCAACTCCCCGGTGCGGGCCTGCAAAAACGTGGGCTGCGAGCCGCGCTTCATCGAAAAGGCGGACGGCTCCCATATCTATGACGTGGAGGGCCGGACGTACATCGACTACGTGGGTTCCTGGGGCCCCATGATTTTGGGCCACAACTTCCCACCGGTGGCGGAGGCCGTCCGGCAGGCGGTGGGCAACGGCCTGTCCTTCGGCGCGCCCTGTCAGGCGGAGGTGGACATCGCCGAGCTGATGGTGCAGATGGTCCCCGGCCTGGAGATGGTCCGCATGGTCAACTCCGGCACCGAGGCGGTCATGTCCGCCCTGCGGGTGGCCCGGGGCGTGACGGGCCGCACGAAGATTGTCAAGTTCGCCGGGTGTTACCACGGCCACAGCGATTCCATGCTGGTGAAGGCCGGTTCCGGCGCGCTGACCGGCGGCAGCCCCGACTCCAAAGGCGTCACCGCCGCCACCGCCGGGGACACCCTGACCGCCACCTATAACGACCTGGACAGCGTGGCCGCCCTGCTGGAGGCCAACCCCGGCCAGGTGGCGGCGGTCATCGTGGAGCCGGTGGCCGCGAATATGGGTGTTATCCCACCCCAAAAGGGCTTTTTGACGGGGCTGCGGCAGCTCTGCGACCAGAGCGGCGCGCTGCTCATCTTCGACGAGGTCATCACCGGCTTCCGACTGGCCCCCGGCGGCGCGCAGGAATATTTCGGCGTCCAGGCGGACCTTGTCACCTACGGCAAGATCATCGGCGGCGGGATGCCCGTGGGGGCCTACGGCGGCAGCCGCGCCCACATGGAGCAGGTGACCCCCTGCGGCCCCATCTACCAGGCGGGCACCCTCTCCGGCAACCCGGTGGCCATGGCGGCGGGGCTGGCCCAGCTGACCTATCTCTATGAGCACCCGGAGGTCTACACCAACATCAGCCAGAAGGGGGCCATGCTGGCCTCCGGCCTGCGGCAGTTGGCGGAGGCCAGGGGGCTCCCCATGCAGGTCAACCAGGTCTCGTCCCTGCTGACGGTGTTCTTCACCGACCAACCTGTCACCGGCTACGCCGGGGCCTGTTCCAGCGACCTGGCGCGTTTCGCCCAATACTACCGGGGGATGCTGGCAGGCGGCGTGTACGCGGCCCCCTCCCAGTTCGAGGCCATGTTCCTCTCCAACGCCCACACCGCCGAGGACATCGTCCGCACACTGAACACGGCGGAGTGGGTGTTCGGGACCCTTTGACCCGGAAAGAAGCACAAAAAACCACGCGGACAGCGGAAAAAATCTCCGCCCCGCGTGGTTTCCTTATCTCTGAGGTCATTACCGGAGGATGTTCAGCACCAGGCACAGCACAAGCATACACCCCAGCAGCACGCCGGAGCGTTTCAGGGCATGATCCTCCGCCGCCTTGGCCTCCTCCGTCTGCTCCCCGGCGTCCTTCTGGCTCATGTGGATGCGGTAGAGCTTCTGGCCAGACCACAGCAACAGCCCGATGCAGAGGAAAATCAGCAGCCACAGCACTGTCATTTCTGTCACCAGTCCTTCTGAAAACGATAGGTTGTCGGCATCCCCGTCAGTAGGTGACGCGGAACTCCCGTTCCGGCGCCGTGGCCAGGTCTGAGACCTCCATCCGGTCCACCCGGGCATAGCGCAAATGGCGGAGGTCCGCCAGCAGCGCGTTAAGGTCGCCCTTTGGCCCCTGGACCTCCATCTCCACTGTGCCGTCGTCCCGGTTCCGCACCCAGCCGGTCAGGCCCAGCCCACGGGCCAGACTGGCCGCCTGCCAGCGGAACCCGACCCCCTGCACCTGACCATAGAACACTACCCGCCGCCGCACAGCGTCTGCCGCCGGGGTGCGGGAAGGCGGGGCCTTCTCCTGTCTGCGGAACCAGTCCACGGTCTGTCTCCCCTTTCTGCCGGTCTCCCGGTCACAGGCCCAGATTGCCCAGGTTCAGCCCGCCGGTGATGTGGTTCATGGTCTCGGCGGCGTCCTGGGCCGCCTGGTTCATGGCGTCGTTGACGGCGGTGAGCACCATATCCTGAATCAGCTCCACATCCTCCGGGGACAGGGCCTCCGGGTCGATGACGACGGACTTCAGCCGGTGCTGGCCCGTGACCACCACCTTCACCGTGCCGCCGCCGGACTGGGCGGAATACTCCCGGCTCTGGAGGTTGGTCTGGTTCTTCTGCATATCGGCGGACATCTTCTGGGCCTGCCGCAGCATATTTTTGTCCACGCCGCCCATGCCCCGCATATTGCGGCTGTTGTATCCTTTTGCCATGGTTCAAACTCCTCTTTTGTTTTTATTATCAATGTGCAATAAACCTGCTTTTCCTCATCACCTTGCGGCGGGGGCCACAGCTTGTTTCGCGGCAGCTTTTGCGGCGAACAGGACTGAACCCCATTCTTCGCTCGTTGCACATGATTTCTCACTCTACCGTGACGATGCCCTTCCCCTCGGTCCGGGCGAAAGCCAGCAGCTCCTCCATGGGGTCCGCCGCAGGGACGGGTGGCTGCTGGGCCGCTTTTTCCTTCCTCTGCGCAGAGCCTTGCACAGCAGACTCTGACTCTGCTTGTCCCGGCTCCGGGGCCGCATCGTCCTCTTGGGACGGCAGCGCCCTGGACCTGTGGCCGCTCTCCCTGGGCTTCCCCACCGTCAGCTGCACCTGCACCGGGCGGCGGGCCTTGGCGGTGGCAGCCTGCTCCAGGCTGGCCCGACATTCCTCGCCGGAGAACCACTTTTTGACCCCTTCATCGTTGCAATAGAGGGTCAGCACGCCGTCGGCGTACCGCCCCGTCACCATTTGCTTGGAAATATATCCAAAGTAGGCCATTGGTCCCAACGCACTTTGCAGCGTGGGGGCCAGCTCCTGCCAAAAGCGCGGGTCCCCCGCTTTTTTCCGCTGCTCTTTTTTGACCGGAGCGCGGACGGGCCGGACGGCCCGTTTCTCCGCCAACGGGGCGGGGGGAGGCTCTGGCAGAGGTGGTTCCTCCAAAATCGGCGGCTCCTCCGGCAGGGGTGGTTCCTCCATAACCGGCGGTCCCCCTATCGGTTCGGGAGCAGGCTCCGGCAGCGGGTCGGCTGGCGAGAGCGGTTCCGCCTCCGTCTGTTGGGCGGGGGCGGCGGAGGGTTCTTCCTCCCCCGCACCGCTTCTCTGCGGTTCTTCGTCCAAGGGGCGGCTGTTCCCGCCGCCCACCTGCCCGTTGGCCCAGGCTACCTCCAGGCGGCTCAGCCGCTCGGAGAGACTCAGCACCGAGCCGTCCAGCGTCCGGTCACATAGCTGGATGATGCACAGCTCCGCGTCAGTGCGGCGGTTGGCGCTGGTTTTCAGCTTGGCCTGGGTGTCCTGGAGCAGCGTCAGCATATGCAGCAGCCGCTGGCTGGACAGCCCCCGGGACAGGGCCTGCATGGTGGCCTCGTCGTATCCCCCGGCCATCAGGCCGGGCGCGCCGCCGCCGGTGGTCTGCCGCAGCAACAGGTCCCGGGTCAGTCCCGCCAGCTCAGAGAGCACCGCGCCCACGTCCTTGCCCGCGGCGTACAGCTCCCCCAGCTCGGTCAAAGCCTGGGCGGTATCCCCCCGGCGGATGTGGTTCATGATATGGGCCGTCTTGGTGTTGCCCGCCAGGCCCAGTGCGTCCAGCACGGCGTCTTTATCCACCCGTCCGCCGGAGACGGCGCACTGGTCCAGCAGAGAGAGGGCGTCCCGCAGGGCACCGTCCGCCAGCCGGGCCAGCAGAGCGGCCCCGTCATCGGTCAGGTCGATGCCCTCCGCCTGGGCGATGTAGAGCAGACGGTTCTGGATGTCGGCGGGCTGGATGCGCTTGAAGGAGAAGCGCTGGCACCGGGACAAAATGGTGGCCGGGACCTTGTGCAGCTCGGTGGTGGCCAGGATGAACATCAGGTGCTCCGGCGGCTCCTCCAGAATTTTCAGCAGAGCGTTGAAGGCGGCCACCGACAGCATATGGACCTCGTCGATAATATACACCCGGCGGCGCACCGCCGCGGGGGCGTAGACCGCCTCGTCCCGCAGGGCGCGGACTTGGTCCACGCCGTTGTTGGAGGCGGCGTCCAGCTCCACCACGTCCAGGATGGAGCCGCTGTCGATGCCCCGGCAGGCGGCGCACTGGCCGCAGGGGTTGCCCCCCACCGGGTGCTCGCAGTTCACCGCCTTGGCCAGCAGCTTGGCGCAGGTGGTCTTACCGGTGCCGCGGGTACCCGTAAAGAGGTAAGCGTGGGACAGATGGCCCGTGGTCACCTGCCGCTTCAGCGTCCGGGTGATGTGGCTCTGCCCCACCACGTCGTCAAAGGTCTGCGGCCGCCATTTACGGTACAGGGCCTGGTACACCGTCCACACCTCCAAAATAAGCGATTAGCTATTAGCTCTTAGCTGGCAGTACCTGACTAACAGCTAACGGCTAATAGCTAATGAAAAACACTCCGGCAGGGCTTGGAAACGGCTGTCTGCGGCACACAACAGGGTCCGCTTAAGGCTGCTCGGTTCCCCGCCTGACCTGGTTCACGGTCTGCTGTTGCGCAGGACCGTCTCTTCGCCCCGCCGAAGCTGTGGCTATTGTACCACGGCTTTTTGCCGATTGCAAGGGTTAATTTTTCATTTTGGCGATTTTTTCGCCCTGGAGTCGGCGGTCCCGCCCTGGAAAAAGCTTGTTTCCTTGTGAACAAATGGTGAAAACTCACCCCATTTTCACAAAATCTCTTCCCTTTTTCCCTCCGGTATGCTAAACTTGACAAAATTTCTTTCCGGACGGCGCACCGCCGCCCGTGTCAGACTGCGAGGTGCATGATTTGAGGAATGAACGAACCAGACTGCGGGAAAAGCTGGTGGAGGCGCTGCGGGCCGTCCTGCCCATCATCGGCATTGTGCTGGTGCTGAGCTTCACCATCGCGCCCGTCTCCCCCAGTGTGCTGCTGTGCTTTCTGCTGGGAGCGGTGCTAGTCATTGTGGGCAAGATGTTCTTCGCCTTGGGTGCGGAAATGGCCATGACGCCCATGGGCGAACGGGTGGGCGGCAGCCTGTCCAAGTGCCGGAACCTGGCCGTCATCGTGGGCATCGCTTTCCTTTTGGGCTTTGTCATCACCGTCTCGGAACCGGACTTGCAGGTGCTGGCAGGTCAGGTGCCGTCCATCCCCAACCGGGTGCTGATTTTGGCGGTGGCCGCCGGGGTGGGCCTGTTTCTGGTTGTGGCGCTGCTGCGGATGCTCTTTGGAATTCCTCTGGCCCCGGTGCTGGCGGTGCTGTACGCCGCCGCGTTCGCGCTGGCCTTTTTGGTACCGCAGGACTTTGTAGCCATCGCCTTCGACTCCGGCGGCGTGACCACCGGCCCCATGACCGTTCCCTTTATCATGGCCCTGGGCGTGGGCGTCACCTCCATCCGCGGGGACCGCAACGCTGCGGACGACAGCTTCGGCCTGATCTCCCTGTGTTCCATCGGCCCCATTCTGGCGGTGATGGTGCTGGGGCTGGTCTACCAGACAGACAGCGGCAGCTATACCGCCTCGTCCATCCCCCAGGCGGAGGACTCGGTGGAGCTGTGGAGCCTGTTTATGGAGGGGTTCCCGGATTATTTCAGGGAGATGGCCGTCTCGCTGCTGCCCATCGTGGCCATTTTTGGCCTGTTTCAAATCACGATTCTCCGTATGAGCAGACGTTCCCTCATCCGTATTCTGGTCGGTCTGGCTTACACCTATATAGGGCTGGTGCTGTTCCTGACCGGGGCCAACGTGGGATTTATGCCCGCCGGCAGCTACCTGGGAACGGTGCTGGCCGGGCTGGACTACAACTGGGTCCTTGTCCCCATTGGCATGGTCATCGGCTACTTCATCGTCAAGGCGGAACCGGCAGTCTATGTGCTGAACAGACAGGTGGAGGAGCTGACCGACGGCACCATCTCCGCCGCCGCCATGGGAACCAGCCTCTCCATCGGCGTGGCCGTCTCGGTAGGGCTTGCCATGCTGCGGGTTCTGACAGGTATTCCCATCCTCTATTTTCTGATCCCCGGCTACGCCCTTGCCCTGGGCCTGTCGCTGGTGGTTCCAAAGATTTTCACCGCCATCGCCTTCGACTCCGGCGGCGTGGCCTCCGGCCCCATGACGGCGGCCTTCTTGCTGCCGCTGGCCCAGGGGGCCTGCGCCGCCGTGGGCGGCGACATCGTCAGCGACGCCTTCGGCGTGGTGGCGATGGTGGCCATGACCCCGCTGATCACCATTCAAATTCTGGGCGTGTTCTATCGGCTCCAGAGCCGGAGCCAGCAGACGGCAGCGCCGGAGGTCCTCGCCGCCCTGGAGCTGCTGGACGACAACGCCATTATCGAGCTGTGACAGCCCGGAGAGGAGGAAGAAACTGTGGGCGAACTGTATTTGATGGTATCCATCACCAACCGGAAACAGCATAAGCGCTTCCAACGGTTTTATAAGGATTGCAAGCTGGGGGTCTCCTTCCAGACGCTGGGGCGGGGCACGGCGGCCAACGAAATGCTGGACTACCTGGGCCTGGAGGCGTCGGAAAAGGACGTGCTCCTCTCCCCCGTCACTGGCGAAAACTGGGAGAGGGTGAAAAAGGGGCTGCAAACCAAGCTGCGCATCGACGTGCCGGGGACCGGCGTGGCCTTTCTCATCCCCATCAGCAGCATCGGCGGCAAGCGCCAGATGATGTTCCTGATGGGACAGCAAAAATTTGAACTCGGGGAGGAATCCACCTTGAAAGATACCAACTATGAGCTTCTGGTCGCCATCGCCAACCAGGGCTACACCTCTCTGGTCATGGACGCGGCCCGGGCGGCGGGCGCGTCCGGCGGCACCGTCCTCCACGCCAAGGGTACCGGCATGGAGCGGGCGGAGCAGTTCCTGGGCGTCTCCCTGGTCGCGGAAAAGGAGCTGGTGCTGATCGTGGTAAAAAGAGCCAAAAAGAACGACATCATGGGGGCCATCATGGCCGACGCGGGGTTGGACAGCCCCGCAGGGACCATCGTCTTTTCCCTGCCCGTCACCAGCACGGCGGGGATGCGCCTCATCGAGGAGGATGGGGAACCGTAAAGTCCGCCGCACCGCGCTCGTTTCGTCTCCCATCCCGCTTTCCCGTCCTTTCTGCAAAAACCGGTTGCGGACAGTGGAAATCTTCCGAAATTTGTGGTAAGCTAGACATAAGGAAGCGCCGATTAAATGGCCTTGGATGGCTGGACGAACAGATTTTGTACAAATCGAGGCGCGAAATTGCGGGAATCCTTTGTGGATTTCAAAATTTCGCAACGAAGGGATGTACAAAAGACGCCTTCCAGACGCCGGGAGTTATTTAATCGGAGGTTCCATAAGAGCCACTGGCCGTTGTCTGTTCGTGAGCTGCTGCAAGGCCGGGAGCCGCAAGGAGAGGAGATGCTGAATGGAAAAGAGAAAAATTTCCGTCCCCCTGCTGCTGGCCGCCCTGCTGGCTGTCGCCGTTCTGGCCGGGTATCTGTACTGGCGGAGCGACTGGAAGGCCCCCACCCTGGTGTTGGTGGAGGACTTTCAAGTGGACTACGGCGCGCCGGTCTACCTGTACCAGCTGGTGGCGCAGGCGTCGGACCGCAGCGACTTCACCCTCTCTCTGTCCGGCAACGGCCAAATCGACGAGGAGGAAAAGACCATCACCTTTTCCAAAATCGGCAGCTACCCGGTGGAGATCACCGCCGCCGATGTCCACGGCAACACCGCCACCGCCACCGTCACCGTCACCGTGGTGGACCAGGTGCCCCCGGTGCTGGAGGTAGAGGACCTGACCGTCTACGTGGGGGACGAGGAGCCGGACTATCTCTCCGGCGTCACCGCCACAGACGAGATGGACGGCGACCTGACCGGCGCGGTGCAGGTCAACAGCACCAAGGTGGACCTGGAGACCCCCGGCAGATATGAGGTCACCTACTCCGTGGAGGACCGCTCCGGCAACGCCGCCACCGCCACCGCTACCGTCACCGTGGCCCAGCAGCCCGCCCGGGAGCTGGCCCTGAGCCGAACAGAGCTGTCCCTCGCCGGCAACGAATATGAGCAGCTGGAGACGGCGGTCTCTCCCGCCGACTGGGAGGGGACCATTGTCTGGAGCAGCAGCGACTCCTCTGTGGCCACTGTGTCCGACGGGCTGGTGGTCTGGGCCGGGGAAGGGACCTGCACCATCACCGCCACGGCGGACGATGTCTCCGCCCAGTGTCAGGTGACCTGCACGGCCCCGGCGGACACCGCCGTCTGGCTCAGCCAGCACACGCTGAAACTGGCCGAAAACGGCAGCGCCACACTGACCGTTTCCACCTTTCCCTCCAACTGGTACGGGGAGATCACCTGGACCACCAGCAACACCGCCGTCGCCACGATAGACGCCAATGGCAACGTCACCTGGGCCGGGGCGGGGACCTGCACCATCACCGTCACCGCCGGGGGGCTGAGCGACATCTGCACCGTCACCTGTAAAGGCTCGTCCTCGACCGCCGACACGATCACAACCACCATCGACGATCTGTTGAGCGACCTGCTCGGAGCGAATTAGCAATTAGCAATGCGCAAACTGCACATTGAAAGAAAGGGGTCCCCATGTCCATACCGCTTCCGGAAAACGTGACCTGCATCCTTGACCGGCTGAACGCCGCCGGGTATGAGGCGTATGCCGTTGGGGGCTGTGTGCGGGACGCCCTGCTGGGCCGGACGCCGGAGGACTGGGACATCTGCACCTCCGCTCTGCCGCAGGAGGTCATGGCCTGCTTCCCCCAGTGCAAAATTCACACGGTGGGGCTGAAACACGGCACCGTCCTGCTGATGCTGGACGGCCGGGGCTACGAGGTGACCACCTACCGGACAGACGGCCCCTCCAGCGACCACCGCCACCCGGACGGGGTGCGTTTTGTCCGCAGTCTGGAGGAGGACCTGGCCCGGCGGGACTTCACCATCAACGCCATGGCCTACCACCCGGCCCGGGGGCTGGTGGACCCCTTCGGCGGCAGGGCGGACCTGGCGGCGGGGGTCGTCCGCTGCGTGGGAGAACCGGAGCGCCGGTTCCGGGAGGACGGTCTGCGCATCCTGCGGGGACTGCGCTTCGCCAGCCGGTACGGCTTCCAAATCGAGCCGGAGACCGGCGCGGCCATCCGTCAGCAGGCGAATCTGCTGCAATTCGTCTCGGGAGAGCGGATTTTTGCCGAATTAAAAGGATTCCTGGCCGGGCAGGGCGCGGCGCAGCTGCTGTTGGACTGCCGGGAGCCGTTCGGGGCGGTCATGCCGGAGCTGGTCCCCATGTTCGACCACCCCCAGTACAACCCCCACCACTGCTACGACGTGTGGGGCCACACCTGCCACGCGGTGGAACAGGTGGCCGGGGACCCGCTGCTGGGCCTGACCATGCTGCTCCACGACGTGGGCAAGCCCCGCTGCTTCACCCGGGACGAGAACGGCGTGGGCCACTTCCACGGCCACCCGGCGGAGAGCGTGCGGCTCGCCGGAGACATCCTGACCCGGTTCCACTGCGACAACCGGAGCCGGGACACCATTCTGACCCTCATCGCCTGGCATGACCGGGTGCGGGTCTTTACCCGGCGTTCTGTCCGGCGGATGCTGGCCAGCCTGGGAGAGGACAACGCCCGTCTGCTGTTCCGGGTGATGTATGCCGACGCCCGGGCGCAAAGCCCCGCCACCCTGCCCGGGAAGCTGGAGAGCCTGGCGGAGGGGGAGCGCATACTGGAGGAACTGCTGGAGGAAAACGCCTGCTTCACCCTCAAAGACCTGGCGGTGTCCGGCAAGGACCTGTTGGCCCTGGGCTATCCCTCCGGGCCGGAGCTTGGGGCGATGTTGAACGCCCTGCTGGAGGCCGTGGTGGAGGAGCGGCTCCCCAACCAGCGGCAGGCGCTGCTGGACGCCCTTCCCGCTCCGGAGCGGTAGGGGCTTCCCCCATCCGGAACAAAAAGCAGTAAAACAGGCCAAATGTTGCTCTTTTGAAAAACCAGCCCAAAACTTTGGAGAAAAAAGCGGGTGCTTTTTTGTAAGCTCGAAATATATTCCAATGAATTTATGCGTTTTACCGGTTTTATTTGTGTTTTCACGAACAAAAAAGAGGAAAATTGTCAACGTCTCCTCCCCTTGCCAGAAAAACCTTCCTGAGGTAAAATAATAGCGTAGGCGCGGAGGCGCCTCTCCGCGCAAAACCGTTATTCCAAAGACGAAGCGAGGTAGATCTTATGGCAGAAATCAAGAACGCAGTCAGACGCATTGGCGTATTGACCTCCGGCGGCGACGCCCCCGGCATGAACGCAGCCGTCCGCGCCGTGGTTCGCGCCGCCATTTACCGCGGCATCGACGTAGTGGGCATCCGCCGGGGCTGGAACGGCCTCATCAACGGCGACGTGTTCCAGATGACCACTTCCGACGTGGCCCATATCATCAACCGGGGCGGCACCATTCTTTACACCGCCCGCAGCGACGAGTTCCGCACGGTGGAGGGGCGCAACATGGCCTTCCGCACCTGCAAGCTGCTGGGACTGGACGGCATCGTCGCCATCGGCGGCGACGGCACCTTCGCCGGTGCGCTGGCCCTGGCGCGGGAGCATCCCATCTCCGTGGTGGGCATCCCCGCCACCATCGACAACGACATCGGTTGTAGTCACTATTGCATCGGTTACGACACCGCCGCCAACACCGCCATCGAGTGCATCGACAAAATTCGTGACACCATGCAGTCCCACGAGCGCTGCTCCGTCATCGAGGTCATGGGCCACCGGGCGGGCAACCTGGCCCTGTATGTGGGCATCGCCACCGGCGCGACCGCCGTTCTGGTCCCCGAGGAGCCATGGGACTTTGACGAGGACGTGGCGGAAAAGATCCGCGCCGCTCGTTTGGCGGGCCGCACCAACTTTATGGTGGTGGTGGCCGAGGGCGCAAAGCGCAAGGCCGACGGCAGCCTGGACAACGAAGTGGTGGGCGGCGGCAGCGCCGGACATCAGGTGGCCAACCTGATCCGCAGCGAACTAGGGCTGGACCCCCGCGTTACTGTGCTGGGCCACATCCAGCGGGGCGGCGCGCCATCCGCCCGGGACCGCGTCACCGCCACCCGTATGGGCTACTTCGCGGTGGAGGCCCTGGCCGAAGGCAAGACCAACCGGGTCATCGTCCACCAGCACGGCGGCATCACCGACATCGACATGGAAGAGGGTCTGCAACAGCAGAACAGCCTGAACGAGGATGAAAAGCTGGTGCTGAAGGCCATGACCGGCGCGATGTAACGCTGGCTGCACGCTCTCCATACTACTTCCCCTGGAAACAGACGACCCCGCCGGGAGTGATGTGCCTCCTGTCAAGTAGACAGTGAAAAAACGAAAAAGGATTTCTA
>JAJPXY010000040.1 GCA_021205205.1 Clostridiales bacterium | reverse complement strand
CTTCTCGTTTCTTCTCTCTGTTTCTCTATACAAAACGCTTATTCGGGTGTTTTGCGCGTTTGCTTCAACTATTTTATGCGGCAGCTCTGCCCGGAACGTCTTTGACGCTCCCTACACATACGGCACGTCACTTTTTATCGCTTTCCCCCGTGTCGTCCTCCTCCATCTGCCGCAGCAGCTTTTGCAGCACGGCGGAGGCGTTCAGGTCCACCTTCCCCTCCTGCTGCCGCAGGCAGACCTGCACCTGCCGGGAGGACCAGCGCAGGTCGATGAGTCCCCGCTCCTGGAACACCTCCAGGCAGACCAGGGTGGTGGAACAGGGCTGGCTCCACCCGGCGGCGGAGGAGACGTGCCGGGCCAGGTCCAGGGGGTTCTCGCTGAGGGTGGACGGCCCGCCGGGCCGGGCGATGTACCGCCAGACGGCCACAAAATTCCGCCGCTGGGGCACCAGCCGCGACAGCTCCCGCCGGGGCAGCGGCTCCCCCTCGTGATACCGCTTGTAGAGCAGCAGGTCCCGCTGCACGGGGCTGAGGCTGCGGCGCAGGTCGGTGACCAGCAGCTGCACCGTCCGATTGCCCCGGTAGGCGTTGATCTGGGGATAGAACGCCACATCCACCTGGCTGCCGGGCTGGAGGCCCGTCTCCTGGAGGGAGCAGGAGAAGAAGATGGCATCCAACACCACGCCCTGGCACTCCAGCTGGAACCGGGTGTGCCGCCCGCCGCCCACGCCGGAACAGTTCAGCACCCACGCGCCCTCCAGCAGGAAGGTGGGCCGGGGATTCCCCGTGCCGAACGGCTCCAGCGATTGGAGGGCCTCCACCTGGGAGATGGTCAGTTCCCTTGCGTCGGACAGGGCCACGTCGATGTCCAGCTGCTGGTGGTCGTCCTCCGGAGGCGGCGCCGCGGCGGCGATGGCGGTCATCCTGGCCCGGAAGGCGGCGAGGCGTTCCGCCGAGATGGTAAACCCGGCGGCCTGCTCGTGGCCGCCGAAGGTCTCCAGCAGGTCGGCGCACTGTTCCAGCGCCTCAAACAGGCTGAACCCGCCGTTGGAGCGGCAGGAGCCTTTGCCTTTGCCGTTTTCCATGCAGATCATCACCACCGGCATCTGATAGCGCTCCACCAGGCGGGAGGCCACAATGCCCACCACACCCTGGTGCCAGTTCTCCCCGGCCAGGATGATGATATGCTCCCGCATGGAGGGGTGCTGTTCCAGCAGGGCGGCGCACTGTTCAAAAATCTCCAGCTCCACCGCCTGGCGCTCCCGGTTCAGCTCACACAGCCGCTGGGCATCGGCCCGGGCCTGGGCCGGGTCGTCGGTCAGCAGCAGCTGGACCGTCAGGTCGGGGCAGCCCATCCGCCCCGCGGCGTTCATCCGGGGGGCCAGGGAGTAGCTGATGGAGGTGGCGGTCAAGATCTTGTCCTCCAGTCCGGTTTCCTGGAGCAGCGCCCGCAGGCCGGGCCGCCGGGTGCGCTGGAGCTGCTCCAGCCCCATGGCGACGATGGCCCGGTTCTCGCCGGTCAGCTCCATCACATCGGCCACGGTGCCGATGGCCGCCAGGTCGGCGTAGGCCAGGAACATCCTGCGGCGCTGGGTCGGGGGCGTCAGGGCCAGGGCCAGCTTCAGGGCCACGCCCACCCCCGCCAGCTGCTTGAAGGGGTACGGGCAGCCGGGCTGATGGGGGTTCACCACGGCGCAGGCGTCGGGCAACTCCGGCTTACAGGCGTGGTGGTCGGTGACCACCACGTCCATGCCCAGCTCCCGGGCCAAAGCGATCTCCTCCAGGTTGGTGATGCCGCAGTCCACCGTGACGATCAGGGTGATGCGCTGCCTTTGCAGCTCCAGCAGGGCCTCCCGGTTCAGGGAGTACCCCTCGCTGAGCCGGTTGGGGACGTAGGGCAGCACCTTACCGCCCATGGCCCGCAGGTGGGTGGTCAACAGACAGGTGGCGGTGATGCCGTCCACGTCGTAGTCGCCGTAGACGCAAATGCGTTCCCCGTCCCGGATGGCCCGGCGGATGCGCTCCACCGCCGCTGTCATGCCCCGCATCTCCATGGGGTCGTGGAGCAGCTCCGGCCCGCAGGCCAGCTCGGCCCGGGCCTCCGCCCCCGTGCGGCAGCCCCTGGCGGCCAGCACCCGTGCCGTCAGGGATGGGATGCCCGCCTGTTCGATCTCCGCGGCCCTGTCCTGGCCGGGCCGCGTGCGCCAATGCTTATACTTCATACTTCATGCCTCAATCCGAATCCCCGGCGTACCTCCCACTCCGGGGCAATGAGAAAAGGGTATATTTTGTATAGTATAGCAAATCAGTTCTCGTTTTACAATGGGTTTTCCCCGGTTTCGGCGAAAAAAAGAAGAAGGCAGAACGACATCTGCCGTTCGGTGGATGTCGTTCTGCCTTCTGAAAAAGGAAAAATGGTTGTCCCTTTAAATCGGCCTATTCCAGCCTCCCGCCGTCCAGACGCCGGGAGTTATTTCGTCAGAGGCTCCCCAAGTATACCCTTGGCACCCGGGGCGCGACGCGGCACAGCAGCTCATAGGTGATGGTCCCCAGCGCGTCGGCTTTGTCCTGGAGGGGACAGCCGTCCCCAAAGATGGTCACCTGGTCCCCCACCGCCACGGTGGGCAGGTCGGTCACGTCCACCATGCACATATCCATGCACACCCGGCCGATTTGGGGAACTGTCTGCCCCCGGATGAGGAAGCTCTGCCGGTTGGAGAGCAGCCGGGGCAAGCCGTCGGCGTAGCCCATGGCCACCGCCGCCACCACGCTGTCCTGCTCCAGCGTGTAGGTCCGCCCGTAGCTGACGCAGGTGCCCTTTGGGAGCCGCTTCACGGAGACCACCCGGCTCTTGACCTCCATCACCGGCCGCACGTCGATCATGCCGTCGCAGGCGTGGTCGGGGGAGTAGCCGTAGAGCAGGATACCCGGGCGCACCATGTCGTAGTGGGCCTGGGGGTAGTTCAGGGTGGCGGCCCCGGCGCAGCAGTGCCGCAGGGCAAAGGTGCAGCCCCGTTCCTCCAGGGCGCGGAGCAGCGCGTTGTACCGCCGGATCTGCATCTCGGAGTATTCCGGGCAGGTGTCCGCGTCGGCGAAGTGCTGGAAAATGCCCTCCACCTCCAGCCCCGGCAGCCGGTACATCTCCGCCAGGGTGTCCGCCGCCCGGTCCATGTCCTCCTCCCGGCACAGCACGCCGAGGCGGCTCATGCCGGTGTCGGCCTTCAGGTGGCAGCGCAGCCGCCCGCCTGCGGCCAGCGCCGCCTGGGAGAACGCCTTCGCCAGCTCCGGGTCGTAGACCGTCTGGGTGATGTGGTAGCGCAGCAGGGCGGGGGTGTCCTCCACCGGGGTATAGCCCAGAATGAGGATGGGCAGCGTGACCCCCGCCTCCCGCAGCTCCAGCGCCTCCGCCAGGTAGGCCACCGCCAGGTAGTCCGCCCCCAGTTCCTCCAGCTTTTGGGCCACCCGGACGGCTCCGTGGCCGTAGGCGTCGGCCTTCACCAGGCCCATGAACCTGCTGTGGGGGGCCACCTCCCGCAGGCGGTGATAGTTCCAGGCCAGACGGTCCAGGTGGACCTCCGCCCAGCTCCGTTCCGTCTCGCCGCCGATGTAGTTTCTCATATCGTCTCGCTTCTTTCGTTGTAACACGTTGTTGTCCCTTTGCTCTGCGCTGTTGTAGGGGCGGCCCATGTGTCAAGAGACACATAGGTAACACCTGTGAAGGGACATGGGTTACAGTCTCCG
>JAJPXY010000111.1 GCA_021205205.1 Clostridiales bacterium | reverse complement strand
ATAGAAATCCTTTTTCGTTTTTTCACTGTCTACTTGACAGGAGGCACATCAGGAACCCGGCGGGGGCAAGATTTTAGTTTCTAGTTGTCCCTTTGAATCAGCCTTTTGATGATCTCAGCGGAAACCCCTCCGCCACCGCCTAAAGGCGGCGGCCCTCCTCCCCTTTCAGGGGAGGCAAGCGGGGTGGTCAATTACGGAACGTTGGTTTTCTCCATTGGACACTTCCGTAAGAGAACCGGCAAGTGCTATCTCTGCTAATCACTAGCCACTAACCACTATCACCGCACAGAGTAGTTAGGCGCTTCCTTGGTGATGTTGATGTCGTGGGGGTGGCTCTCCTTCAAGCCGGCGGAGGTGATGCGGATGAACTGGCCGTTCTGCTGGAGGTAAGGGATGGTAGGCGCGCCGCAGTAGCCCATGCCAGAGCGGATGCCGCCGATCATCTGGAAGATGGTGTCGGACAGAGTCCCCTTGTAAGGCACGCGGCCCTCCACTCCTTCAGGGACCAGCTTGCGTTTACCGGACTGGAAGTAGCGGTCCTTGGAGCCGTTGTTCATGGCGGCGATGGAGCCCATGCCCCGGTAGACCTTGAAGGAACGGCCCTGATAGATCTCCGTCTCGCCGGGGGACTCCTCGCACCCGGCCAGCAGGCTGCCCAGCATGACCACGTTGGCCCCGGCGGCCAGGGCCTTGACGATGTCGCCGGAATACTGGATGCCGCCGTCAGCGATGACGGGGATGCCGTATTTGGCGGCCGTGCAGGCGGCGTCATAGACGGCGGTGATTTGCGGCACGCCAATACCCGCCACCACGCGGGTGGTGCAGATGGAGCCAGGGCCGATGCCCACCTTGACGCAGTCCACACCGGCCTTGATGAGGGCCTCGCACCCGGCGGCGGTGGCTACGTTGCCGGCGATCAGCTGCACATCGGGGTACTTGGACTTGACCCGCTCCACGGCGTTGAGGATGTTGCGGCTGTGGCCGTGGGCGGAGTCCAGATTCAGCACGTCCACACCGGCCTCGACCAGGGCATCCACCCGGTCCATCAGGTCGGCGGTGACGCCGATAGAAGCGCCGCAGAGCAGACGGCCCCGCTCGTCGCGGGCAGCGTTGGGATAGGCCACGGCCTTCTCGATGTCCTTGATGGTGATAAGGCCCTTGAGCTTACCCTCGCCGTCCACGATGGGTAGTTTCTCCACCTTGTGCTTGCAGAGGACCTTTTTAGCGTCCTCCAGGATGACGCCCTCCCGAGCGGTGATGAGGTTGTCCTTGGTCATCACCTCGCTGATGGGGCGGCTCATGTCTGTCTCGAACTTCATGTCCCGGTTGGTGATGATGCCCACCAGCTTGCCGCTCTTTTCGCAGATGGGGACACCGGAGATGTGATATTTTGCGCAAAGCTCGTCCGCCTCACCCAGGGTGTTGTGAGGCTCCAGCCAGAAGGGATTGAGGATAACGCCGTTTTCGGAGCGCTTCACCTGGTCCACCTGCTCGGCCTGCTGCTCGATGGACATATTTTTGTGGATGATGCCGATGCCGCCTTCCCGGGCGATGGCAATGGCCATCCGGTACTCCGTGACGGTGTCCATGGCGGCGCTCATCACGGGGATATTCAGGCGGATTTTTTTGGTGAGCTGAGTGTGCAGGTCGATGTCCGCAGGCAACACGTCGCTGGCGGCAGGGATCAGCAGCACATCATCAAAGGTCAGTCCTTCCTTGACAAATTTTTCAGAGGCGTTGGTATTGATCATGTCAGCATCTCCTTTAAAAAAATTTGGTTTATTTATGGCAGCGCCGGAAAACCCAAACAGGCTCTCCGGTGCTTTTTAAACTATTTTAACTGCGGCCAGGACGGATCAGCAGCTTGTCCTGGCAGCACAGGTCGTTCAGGTCGTCCAGGGTGGCGGCTTTCAGCCGCAGGGAACCGCCGCAGCGGGCGCAGACCAGCTCCACACTGGAGTAGTGGACCTTCAGCGTCCACTCCTTGCTGCCGCAGGCGCAGGAGACCCCGCCCCGGGCGGCAATGTCCTTCAGCTCCCCCAGCACCTCGGCCATGACCACGTCGTTCAGGAAGGAGCTGTCCTCCTGCTTTTCGTCCAGCTGGTCCACGGCCTCCTCCAGGCGCTTGACGGCCTGATAGACGGCCTCATCCTGGCCCACATAGCAGCAGTCCAGGCCGGTTTTGCCGCAGGAGAAGCCCAGGGCCTTCTGGTGGAGGAAGTCCTTCTCCGGGCAATAGGCGGTGTGCTTGCCGCCGCAGGCCACGCAGGGGGCCTCCACCCGGAACCGGTCTCCCTCGTAGTCGATCTTCACCATGGAGCCGCCGCAGGGGCAGGCGATCTTGGTGGGGGCAGCGGTGAGGGAGAACGCGGAGCGCTCCACAATGACGCTCTGGCGACATTTGGGGCAAAGAAAGCCGATGGAACGCATCTCATCGGACATAGAACATTCCTCCCTCTCTGGCGGCTGATTTCAGCTATTATACCAGCCCGTCCTTGAAAAAGCAATAGCGTTTGCGTACAATCTTTTCCGTTTTGGAAGGGCCTTTTTAGAATATTTTCACCCCTTCCGCGCAGACTATACCCAAGACGAAAGCCACAAATGGAGGCGCAATTATGACAGCAAAAAAACTGGGCGGGCAGACCTACGCCATGGCCGCTCCGCCCTCCATCGCGGGCCACGCCAACGTGGTGGGCAAGAAGGAGGGGCAGGGGCCGCTGGCGGACAGCTTCGACCTCATCAGCCAGGACACCGCCTTTGGGCAGAGCACCTGGGAGAAGGCGGAGACCGCCATGCAGAAGCTGGCGCTGACCCACGCCCTGGAGAAGGCGGGGCAGCCCCTCTCCGCCCTGGATTTTCTCTTCGCCGGGGACCTGCTGAACCAGTGCATCGGCTCGGGCTACGCCGCCCGGGACTTGGGCGTCCCCTACTTTGGCCTGTACGGGGCCTGCTCCACCATGGCGGAGAGCCTGGCCCTGGCGGCCATGACCCTGGACGGCGGCTTTGGGGAGTGGGCGGCGGCGGTGGCCTCCTCTCACTTCTGCTCCGCCGAGCGGCAGTACCGCACCCCGCTGGAGTACGGCGGCCAGCGGACCCCCACCGCCCAGTGGACCGCCACGGCGGAGGGAGCGGTGGTTCTGGCGAAAGAGGGGCCCTGGCCGTACGTCACCCACGTCACTGTGGGGAAAATCAACGGCAAGGGCATCAAAGACGCCAACAACATGGGGGCGGCCATGACCTGGGCGGCCTACGACACCATCTCCTGCCACCTGCGGGACACCGGGCGCGCCCCCTCCTACTACGACCTCATCGTCACCGGCGACCTGGGCAGGCTGGGCCGCAGCCTGCTGGTGGAGCTGTTCCAGCGGGACGGGGTGGAGCTTTCCGGCAACTACAACGACTGCGGCTGTCTGCTCTACGACTGCGACACTCAGGACGTCCACTGCGGCGGTTCCGGCTGCGGCTGTTCCGCCTGCGTCCTCACCGGCTATTTGCTCAACGGGATGCGGGAGGGCAAGTGGAACCGCCTGCTGTTCTGCGCCACCGGCGCGCTGCACTCCCCCACCGCCGTGGGGCAGGGGGAGTCCATCCCCGGCATCTGCCACGCTGTGGCCATCTGCAACCGCCGGGAAGGGTAAAACCGGTCAGAAAGGAGATTTACAACCAATCATGGAACTGTTTTGGCAATTTGTCCGGGCGTTTCTCTGCGGCGGCGTCCTCTGCGCCGTGGGGCAGGTGCTCATCGACCGCACCTCCCTGACCCCGGCGAAGATCCTCACCGCCTATGTGGTGGCG
>JAJPXY010000123.1:14936-23046 GCA_021205205.1 Clostridiales bacterium | reverse complement strand
TAAATTTCCTCATCATAAATTGAATTAATTACTCAGAAAACAGGAATAAATCACCGTATAGACTCGTTTTTAATTCTTTATCTGAATTTTTTATAAATTATTCCATCTTTTGCTGTTTAATCAAAGGTATTATACCACATTTTCAAATAAATTGCAATCATTTTTCTGGACTTTACCGACGTTTTGTGTTATCCTATTCCATACAGGGAGGAATCCGCCTCCCGGTTGTTTTTCATTTCTGCGAAAGGAGGTTCCCCTTCATGCAGCCGTTCTCCCTCTCCGCCCCTGTGGTCTGGCTGATTTTGCTGGTGTTCTTCGCCGCGCTGGAGGGCATCACCGTCAGCCTCAGCTCGGTGTGGTTCGCCCTGGGCGCGCTGGCGGCCCTGCTGGTGTCGCTGGTCACCGGCAACCTCTGGGTGCAGCTGCTGGTGTTCGCGGTGGTGTCGCTGCTGACGCTGCTGATGATCCGCCCCCTGGCCACCCATATGTTCCAAAAGAAGGGTTTTACCCCCACCAACGCCGACCGTATTCTGGGCAAAACCGGCATCGTCACCGAGACCATCGACAACCTCGCCGCCAAGGGCCAGGTCAAGGTGTCTGGCCAGGTCTGGTCCGCCCGGTCCGAGGGCGGCGAGCCAATCTCCGCCGGGGTCCACGTCACCATCCTCCGCATCGAGGGCGTGCGGGTCATCGTCCGCCCGGCGACAGAGGCCGTACCCCCCGAACCCAACTGACCTTCTCACTTTTCCCACATCAGAAAGGAGCTTTGCAATGTTATTTGCCATCCTCGTCATCATCCTGATCCTGCTGGGTATCCTGGTGGCCAGGAACCTGGTCATCGTTCACCAGGCCGAGGCCTGCGTGGTGGAACGTCTGGGCGCGTTCTACGCCGTCTGGGGCGTGGGCATCCACGTTAAGATTCCCTTTCTGGAGCGGATCACCAAGCCCATCTCCCTGAAGGAGCAGGTGGCCGACTTCAATCCCCAGCCCGTCATCACCAAGGACAACGTCACCATCGAGGTGGACTCCGTCCTGTTCTACCAAATCACCGACCCCAAGCTGTATACCTACGGCGTGGAGAACCCCATGCGGGCCATTGATAACCTGTCCGCCACCACCCTGCGGAACATCATCGGCGACCTGGAACTGGACCAGTCTCTGACCAGCCGCGACCTCATCAACACCAAAATGCGGGCCATCCTGGACGAGGCCACCGACCCCTGGGGCATCAAGGTCAACCGGGTGGAGATCAAGAACATCACCCCGCCTCAGGGCATCCGGGACTCCATGGAGCGCCAGATGAAGGCCGAGCGGGAGCGCCGTGAGGCCGTCCTCCGGGCCGACGGCCAGAAGGAAAGCCAGATCCGCGAGGCCGAGGGCGAAAAGCGCGCCCAGGTCCTCCAGGCGGAGGCCGCCAAGGAGGCCCGTCTGCTGGAGGCCCAGGCCCAGGCCGAGGCCATCCTCAAGGTGCAGACCGCCCAGGCCGAGGCCCTGCGCCTGCTGAACGAGGCCGCCCCCAACGAGCAGGTCATCAAGCTCAAGTCGCTGGAGGCCTTCCAGGCCGCCGCCAACGGCAAGGCCACCAAGATCATCATCCCCTCCGAGATCCAGGGGCTGGCCGGTCTAGCCACCGGATTGAAGGCCGTGGTGGACGAGGACCCCAAGGCGTAAAGGATCATACCAAATCCCCTCCCACCTGCGGGAGGGGATTTTTCGCGCAAAATGGTCAATTTTTCGTTGACAAAAGCAAAAGATACCTATATAATAGAAAAGCTGCAATTCAAGATATTGTGCGGCAAAATCCTTGCCTTTGCAAGAGGCAGAGGCCATATGTCCATAAGGAGGTGCAAATCACATGGCTAAGGTTACTGGTAATTACGAGACGATTTTCATCGCGGATACTTCCCTGGGGGACGACGGCATCGCCGCCCTGGTGGAGAAGTTCAAGGGTCTGGTGGATCAGAACGGTACCCTGGGCGAAGTGGTTGAGTGGGGCAAGCGTCGGCTGGCTTATCCCATCAACCACAAGGTCGAGGGCTACTACACCCTCATGACCTTCACGTCCGCCCCCGATTTCCCCGCAGAGCTGACCCGGAACTATAACATCACCGACGGCGTGATCCGTTCCATCGTGGTCGAGCAGGCGGAATAAGGGAGCGAAGCATCATGTTAAATCGAGTGGTTTTACAGGGCCGCCTGGTGGCGGACCCCGAGCTGCGCCATACCCAAAACGGTACGGCGGTGGCTTCTTTCCGCATCGCCTGCGACCGGGGCTACAAGAGCAAGGACCCCAACGCCCAGAGCGCGGACTTCATCAACATCGTCGCCTGGCGGCAGACCGCTGAGTTCATCAGCCGGTACTTCACCAAGGGCAGCATGATTCTGATCGACGGCCGTCTCCAGGTGCGGGAGTACACCGACAACGCAGGCAACCGCCGCAACATTGCGGAGGTCGTGGCGGATAACGTCAACTTCGCCGGTTCCCGCCGGGAAAACGGCGGCGGCTACGGCCAGCAGAACAACAGCTACAGCGCCGACGGATACGCTGCCCCGCAGCAGTCGGCCCAACCCAACTATTCCGCCCCTTCCGCCTATACGCCCAACAACGCGGCGCCTGTGGCCAACGAGTTCGCGGAACTGAATGACGACGACGGCGAACTGCCGTTCTAAACGGACCAGATTTCAGGTCCCATTCCTATCCTGAGGAGGTTTTCGATATGGCATACGATAGAGGCAATCGCAGCCGCAAGCGTCGGAAGGTCTGTAACTTCTGCGTGGACAAGGTCCAGCAGATCGACTACAAGGACGCCGCCAAGCTGCGCCGCTACGTCTCCGAGCGGGGCAAGATCCTGCCCCGGCGCACCACTGGCACCTGTGCCATGCACCAGCGCCAGCTGACCACCGCCATCAAGCGCGCCCGTCAGATCGCGCTGCTGCCCTATGTGGCGGACTGATTTCCCCGCGTAAGCGCAAAAAACAAAGGCTGCACCGAACCGTTGCCGGTTCGATGCAGCCTTTGTTTTTGACTGATTCTTCTTTTGACAAGTGATGAGCCACTTGCTGCTCGCTATTAACCAAGCTAATCGATAATCAGCCGGTACGAAAAATACAACGCTGTCAGCTTTCATAAGGCACTCGCAGACTAACAGCTAAGAGCTAATAGCTAACAGCTTTTCTCAGTTATCCGCCTTCACCGGCGTCTCCTCTACCCGCAGGTCCTGGGGCCGGATGGTGTCGTAAAATTGCACCAGGGACAGCTCCCGGTATGGCAGCACGAAGGCGTAGACCACCGTGTAGCAAGCCAGGCTGAGGATCGTCCCCAGCGCTTCGCCGCTGGTGAAGATGCGACCCAGGTTGTAGCCCAGGTTGCTGACCAGCAGGCCCAGCAGGTCCCACCCGATGAAGGAGAACTCCAGGGTGAACAGCTGGACCCGGTGGCCCTTGGACATCCGCCACCCGGCGGAAATCGCCTTAAAGATGGACATCTCCGGGTGGTCCAGCAACACATAGGGCACCAGCAGGGTGCTGTAGTAAAAGAGGACGCCAGGGACAATGAAGAAGCCAATGCCCACGCCCACCAGCAGGGTGAGCAGCAGACTCAGCAGGATGACCTTCCCCGCCATCGTCAGGGGGTCAAAGAGGGAACTGGCCCCCTGCCGCTCCCCCCGGGCGGTGCGCATGGCGTAGAAGCTGAACCCGTACCCCATTACCACGGTGTAGAGGTAGAGCAGCAAAAACACGAACAGCAAAACCTCCTGGCTGGGCTGGGACAGCAGCTGCCGGGCGTAGGTGACGGCGGAGCTGAGCGCCATGGTGACACTCGCGTCGGAGGCGCTGCCCTGGGCGGCCACCTGGTCCAGCGGGGTGTCCATGCTCTCGCTGAACCGGTCGCTGATGGCGGTCAGCGGGTTGGTCCAAATCAGGTTGACCACCGTGGAGATCCACTCCGTCAGCAGCAGATAGGCGATGCTGACCATCAGCACCCCAAAGGACCGGTCCAGCACCCGCTCCTTGGCCCTGGCCTTGATGAGAACGCGGTCGGGATAATTCATAGCAAACGACCTTCCTATAAAAATCGGGCGGCGGAGCCGCCGGGAACGTTAATTCTGCAATTCTGCTTTGCGCAACACAGTATAGCACATCAGCCGAGACAAAGAAAGGGCAAATCTTAAAATATGTGACAAAAAACGCATTTTGCGAAGCTCTGTTTCGCTTGCGGGCCGCTCCGGGCCGACGACTCAAAAACCGCCGCGGGGAAGCGCTCCCGGCGGCGGCCTTTGAAAGAGAGAGAAAGAAAGAAAAGAAAGGAGGTTGATGAAAGAAAAGGAGAAAATCTATGGAAAGCAGAGGAGACTTGCCCTGTTTGCTCCCTGCGAGTATAGAATAACAGACGCAAAGGGAAAGATGTTGGACAAACCAAGAACAATTTTTGAAGGATTTGTAAAGGCAGCCCGCCGCGCCGGAAAATCCCGGCGCGGCATGGTTGTCTTATTCCGCCTGCATGGCCATTTTCTCCCACAGCCGGGCGAAGATGCCGCCGTAGGTCAGCCGGGCCACGTCCTCTCCGGCCACCAGGTCCACCGTCTGGCAGGGCTCGCCGTCCACGGTGATGGTCAGCGTCCCCAGCCGGTCCCCGGCGGAGAGGGGCGCGGACGCGCTCTCCACCGTCTCCATCTGGACCTTTACCTTGTCCCCGTCGCCCCGGGCCACAAGGATCTTACAGCTGCCGTCCAGCCGGGTGGAGACTGTCTCCTGCTCCCCCAGGGAGACGGGAACCTGGGGCAGCTGCCCCTTCGGCGTCACGTCCACCAGGGTATAGCCCCCGAAGCCGTAGTTCAGCAGCGCCTTGGCGCTGGCGAAGCGCAGGGCGGAGGTGTCGCTGCCCAACACCACGGCGATCAGTTCCATGCCGTCCCGCTGGGCGGAGGCGGAGATGCAGTAGCCCGCGCTGTCGGTGGAGCCGGTTTTCAGACCCGTGGCCCCCTCGTAGTAGTAAATCAGCTTGTTGGTGTTGGCCAGCTCAAAGGCCCCGTCCCGGATGGAGTCCATCCAGATGCCCACGTAATCGCGGATCAGCTCGTGGCCCAGCAGCTCCCGGCTCATCAGGGCGATGTCATAGGCGGAGGTCATGTGGCCCTCGGCGGGCAGACCGTTGCAGTTGCAGAAGTGGGTATCCTTCATGCCCAGCTCCGCCGCCCGTTGGTTCATCCGCTCCACAAAAGCGCTCTCCGACCCGGCCAGATGCTCCGCCAGAGCCACCGCCGCGTCGTTGCCGGAGGCCACCGCCACCGCTTTCAGCAGGTCCCGGACGGTCATCTGCTCGCCCTCCTTCAGATAGACCTGGCTGCCGCCCATCCCGGCGGCGTACTCCGAGGTGGTCACCAGCTCCTCCTCCCGGAGCGTCCCGCTCTCCAGAGCCTCCGTCACCAGCAGCATGGTCATCACCTTCGTCACTGACGCCGGTTCCAGCTGTTCATGTTCGTTTTCCGCATAGAGGACCGTGCCGGTCTCCCGCTCCATCAGCAGCGACGCTTTGGCAGAGACTTCCACCAGCTCCCCGGCGGTTTCCGCGTTCTCCGCCCGCGCCGTGGGGCAGGATGCCCACACAACCAGCGCCGCCAGCAGCACAGACAAGTTTCGTTTCATTCTGTGATCCCTCCCTTGTTACTGTCAGTCTGTGGAGCGCCGCGAAAATAATACGAGGAAAATTCTCTCTGTTTCCCCTTTGGGCGTGTATTTTTTGCCGTCTAACGGTCCAGGTGTGGATTTTTGCTGCCCAAAAAAGATTTGCACTTTTTACACAGGGTTTTGCACAACTCCGGCTGTGCAATACCGGAGGGAAAAGCCTGTTTTCCGTTCCTTTGCCCCTTCTTTTCCCACGTTTGACCAAAAACCAACTTTCTTCGGACAAAAACAAACCGGTTTGCTCGGTTTTGAACGCGCCCAGGGGGCAGACTTTCTCAACGGGGAGAAAAGTTCCCGGCGGAGCCGACTCTTTTTCCCGTCGTCTCTTGACGAACGCCGCCCCATCCGATATGATGAAACAATGACAAGGAGGCGCATCTCTATGCCGAGAGAACTGACCCGCTGCCAGCGCATCGAGCGCAGCATCATCAAAACCTACCGCAAGACCCTGTGGAACCCCTTCATCGCCGCCGTGAAACGCTACGAACTGGTGTCGGAGGGAGACAAAATTGCCGTCTGCATTTCCGGCGGCAAGGACTCCATGCTGCTGGCCAAGCTGATGCAGCAGCTCCAGCGGATCAGCGATTTTCCCTTCGAGCTGACCTATCTGGTCATGGACCCGGGCTACGCCCCCGCCAACCGGCAGCAGATCATGGACAACGCCGCCCTGCTGGAGTTGCCCGTCACCGTGTTCGACAGCAACATCTTCCGGGTGGCCAACCGCACCGAACACTCCCCCTGCTACCTCTGCGCCCGGATGCGCCGGGGCCATCTCTATAGCAAGGCCCGGGAGCTGGGCTGCAACAAGATCGCTCTGGGGCACCACTTCTCCGACGTGGTGGAGACCACCGTCATGGGGATGCTCTACGGCGGCCATCTCCAGGCCATGATGCCCAAGCTCCACTCCACCAACTTCCCCGGCATGGAACTGATCCGGCCCATGTACTGCATCCACGAGGACGACATCATCCGTTGGAAGAACTACAACGACCTGCAATTCCTCCAGTGCGCCTGCCGCTTCACCGAGACAACAGGGGAAGGGACCGTTCCGGGCAAGCGCCAGGAGGTCAAGGAACTGCTGCGGCAGCTGCGGAAGGACTTCCCCCAGGTGGAACAGAACGTGTTCCGGGCCATCCACAGCGTCCAGCTGGACACCTTCCCCGGCTACAAGACCGGCGGCGAGGAACACAGCTTCCTGGAGCGCTACAGCAGGTGAAAACAGGAAATATAAATCCATTTTGATTTCAATATGCTGGAATATTTGGGTAAATAACCGATTTTTTTCGATTTTATATTGAAAAGTATTGTCGGACGAAAAACACTCTGGTATACTAAAGAGGAGTATAGCGTAAAAGCCCCTTTTTTGAACGAAAGGCCTTGCCACGCCAGTATAACGACCCCTAAGCCTGATGAAAAACCGGAGGTTTTCAATGAAATTTATCCATCGTATGTTATCCCTTGTCCTGGCCCTGACCATGACAGCTGCCCTGCTCCCCGCCCCGCCCGCGCTGGCTGAGGCGGACGATTCCTCCTCCGCCGCCGCGTCCGCCGCCGTGGGAACGGTCACCGGTTTTGGCGAACTGGAGACGCAGGAGATCTCCCTGGCGGAAAAAGAGGACCTGGACACCCTGCTGGCAGAGATGCCGTCCACCCTGCCGGTCTATCTGGACGGAAGCGACGAGACGACAGAGATCCCCGTCACCTGGTACTGCCTGGACGACTACGAGACCTCCAACGACTACTATTTCCAGTTCAGCCCCAGCTGGGACACCGACACCTACCCGCTGCTGGACGGGCTGGACGTGGAGTTGGACGCCCCTTACATCGCCGTACATCTGGTAGTGGTCTCCGCCCTGGCCAGCAGCGACAGCAACGAGACCGCCATCTTCACCTACCTGACCGAGACGATGGGGTTGAACGCCGCCGCCGCCTGCGGCATCCTGGCCAATATGTATGCCGAATCCAGCTTTAACCCCACCGCCAGCTGCACCGACACCAACGGCCTGACCAGCTACGGCCTGTGCCAGTGGAACGGCTCCCGGTACACCAGCCTGAAAAACTGGTGCAGCAACAACGGCTACAACTACAAAACCGTCGATGGGCAGCTCCACTACCTGTCCTACGAGCTGAGCACCAGCACCTACAACTATATCCTGACCCACTTACAGGGGGTGGGAAACTCCGCCTCCGGCGCTTACGACGCGGGGTACTACTGGTGCTACTACTTCGAGCAGCCCGCCAACAAGGCGACCCAGAGTACGACCCGGGGCAACCTGGCCAAGAACACCTACTGGCCGGTCTACGGCGCGACTCTCTCCTCCAGCAGCAGTTCTTCTTCCGGCAGCAGTTCCTCCTCCAGCAGCAGTTCTTCCTCCAGCAGCTCCTCCTCCAGCAGCTCCTCTTCGAGCAGCAGCTCACGCCCCGT
>JAJPXY010000123.1:0-14926 GCA_021205205.1 Clostridiales bacterium | reverse complement strand
GTCATGTGCACCGCGCCCTGACTCCTCCCCCTGCAGTTCTGGCGCCCGCCGCACCTCGTACCGCAGCACCTCTGCGAGGCGCAGCTCCACCCCCGTCCTCTCCAGTTATACCACCCCCGGCTCCTCCATGACCTACGGCACCTACTTCACCCTCAAGGGGACAATCACCGCCTCCGCCAAAATAACCAGCGTCACCGCCGGAGTCTATAACAGCAGCGGCAAGGCCGTCACCAGCGCCTCCGCCAAGCCCAACAGCACCACCTTCAACGTGTACAAGCTGGACAACGACGTGTTGTTCAGCCAGGTGCCGGTGGGGTCCTACACCTATATCATCAAGGCCACGGTGGGCGGAACCACCCACACCCTTTTGAAGTACAGCTTCAAGGTCACCGCCCGGAAGCTCTCCAACGCCACTGTTTCCTCCGTCAGCTCCCGCTATACCTACACCGCAAAAAGCATTACGCCCTCCCCCAAGGTGAAATACAGCAGCACTACCCTGACCAAGAACACCGACTACACCGTCAGCTATTCCAATAACAAAAAGGTCGGCACCGCCACCATCACCATCAAGGGCAAGGGCAACTACACCGGCACGGTGACGAAAACCTTCCAAATCGTCCCCAAAAAGGTGTCCAACGCCAAGGCCAAGTCCAGTTCCTCCAAGAAGATCACCGTCACCTGGACCTCTCTGAAATCCGTCCGGGGGTATCAGATCCAGTACAGCACCAGCTCCAACTTCTCCAACGCCAAAACCGTCACCATTGTGGGCACCACCAACAAGAAAAAGGTGATCTCCGGCCTGAAAAGCGGCAAAACCTATTATGTGCGGATACGCTCCTACTGCAAAACCGGCGGCAAGAACTACTATTCCTTCTACAGCTCCGCCATAAAGGTGAAAGTGAAGTAAACGAACCCCATACGCAACAGCTCCCCCTGAACCTGCGGTTCTGGGGGAGCTGTTTAACATTCGGTATAGATTTCCACCAGCCGTCTGGCCCATTTCAGCGGCTGGTCGCCGGGTTTCAGCCGCAGGGCCACGTTGGGCCGGTCCCCCGGCGAGACCAGCACCCGGCCTTTCAGCTCCGGCACGGTACACAGCCGGGACACCCGTTTCAGGTCGAACTCCCGCAGGCCGAAGTTGATGTTGCTGCCCTTTTGGGCGATGTCGGTGACGCCGCAGCTGGCGGCGGCGCTGCGCAGCAGCGCCACGTTCACCAGGTTCTCCACCTGGACGGGCACGTCCCCGTAGCGGTCCACCAGCTCGTCGATCATGTCGGTGGCGTCCCGGTCCTCCCGGATGCGGGCGATGCGGCGGTACAGGTCCATCCGCTGCTCGGCGGCGGGGACGTACCAGTCGGGGATGCTGGCGGGGAGGGACAGGTCTGCGGTGACCTCCTCGGTGCGGACGGGCTTCTCGCCCCGTTCCTCCAGCACCGCCTCCTCCAGCAGCTTCAGGTACAGGTCGTAGCCCACGTTCATCAGGTTGCCCGACTGCTGGGCGCCCAGCAGGTTGCCCGCGCCGCGAATTTCCAGGTCCCGCATGGCGATCTTATACCCCGCGCCGAACTCCGCGAACTCCCGCACAGCGGCCAGCCGCTTGGCGGCCACGTCGCTGAGGATTTTCCCGTGGCGGTAGGTCAGGTAGGCGTAGGCCCGGCGGCTGGAGCGCCCCACCCGGCCCCGGATCTGGTGGAGCTGGGCCAGGCCCATTTTGTCCGCGTCCTCAATGATGAGGGTGTTCACGTTGGGGATGTCGATACCGGTCTCGATGATGGTGGTGCAGACCAGCACCTGCACCTCTCCGCTGATCACCTGGTCCATCACGTCGGAGATCTCCTCCTGGGTCATCCTGCCGTGGGCCACTCCCAGGTGGATGTTTTCATCGTCCAGCATTTCCCGGAGCCGGACGGCGGTCTGGTTGATGGTCTCCACCCGGTTGTGGAGGTAGTAGACCTGCCCGCCACGGCCCACCTCCCTGCGGATAGCGTCCAGCACCACCCCCCAGTCGTGCTCCAGCACGTAGGTCTGCACCGGCTGGCGGTCCTGGGGCGGCTCCTCCAGGGTGGACATATCCCGGATGCCGGAGAGCGCCATGTTCAGCGTCCGGGGGATGGGGGTGGCGGAGAGGGTCAGCACGTCTACCTGCTGGAACCGCTCCTTGAGCTTCTCCTTCTGCCCCACGCCGAAGCGCTGCTCCTCGTCCACCACCAGCAGGCCCAGGTTTTTGAACTGCAAGCCCTTGGCCAGCAGCCGGTGGGTGCCGATGAGCACGTCGATGAGGCCGTTTTCCACGTCCCGGAGAATGTCCCTGGCGGCCTTGCCGGTCTGGAACCGGGTGATGAGGGCGATGCGCACCGGGAAGCCCTCAAACCGCCGCAGGGCGGTCTGGTAGTGCTGATTGGCCAGCACCGTAGTGGGCACCAGGATGGCCGCCTGCTTGCCCTCCAGCACGCACTTCATCACTGCCCGGAGGGCCACCTCGGTCTTGCCATAGCCCACGTCGCCGCAGAGCAGCCGGTCCATGGGGATGGGCTTTTCCATGTCCGCCTTGACCTCCGCCACGCAGCGCAGCTGGTCCTCCGTCTCCTGGTATTCAAACTTGTCCTCGAACTCCTGCTGCCAGGGGTCGTCCTGGTGGAAGGCGTAGCCCGGCTGCCGCTGCCGGGCGGCGTAGAGCTGGATCAAATCCTTCGCCATCTCCTGGGTGGCCTTTTTCGCCTTGGACTTGGCCCGGGTCCAGTCGGCCCCGCCCAGCTTGGAGAGGCGGACGGAGGGCTTGCCGTCCTCCCCCTCGCCGCTGCCGATGTATTTGCTGACCATATCCAGCTGGGTGGCGGGGACATAGAGGCTGTCGCCTCCGGCATAGGAGAGCTTCACATAGTCCTTCTCCACCCCGTCCACCTTCATCTTGGTCATCTCCACAAAGCGGGCGATGCCGTGCTTCTCGTGGACCACCAGGTCGCCGGGCACCAGGTCGGTGAAGGATTGCAGCTTCTGCCTGTTGGTGGCGGTTTTGGCGGATTTTCCCCGTCGCTTCTGGGCCGGGGCGGCGGAGCCTTCTGTGATGAGGGCGAAGCCGGGGTGCTCAAAGCCAGAGGACACGCCCCCCACCGACAGCACCGTCTGACCCGGCTGGGGCAGCTGTTTCAGGTCCAGGTCTAGCTGCACCTTCACGTCCCGCTCCCGCAGCAGGTCGGCCAGATTTTTGGCCTGGCCCTGGCTCTGGCACAGCACCACGCAGGCGTAGTTGAGATGCTGGTAGTGCTCCAAATCCGAGGCGGCGGTCTCCAGACTGGAGCCGAAGCTGGGCAGCTGCTTGCAGTTCAGCGTCAGCAACACCCGGGGGTCGTAGGGCCGCACAGAGGTCTGGAAGGAATCCAGATACACGCAGGGGAACTCCCGGCCCAGGTACCGCCCCATCTCCTCCACCGTGGCGGTGTAGCGGGCCTGCGCGGCCCACAGCACGCCGGAGGCGGACAGCGCGTCCATGTCCTCGGTCAGCCGCCAGAGGTAGTGGTTGGCCGCCTCCACGCAGCGGCTGCTCTCCGCCCAGAGGACGCAGGCGTCGGCGGGGAGGTAGTTGCCGCCGCAGGCGAAGTCGGGATAAATCAAATCCATATACCGGTCAGACGCCGGGAAGGCGGTGCCGTCCGCCAGACGGCGGCTGTCCTCCTCCAGGGTGTTCAGCAGCGTGGCGTAGTCGGTGCTGTCGCTGTGCTTTTTGGCCTTGGCCGCCCGCTCCACCTGCACCTTGCGGCGCTCGATGGCCTCCACCAGCCCCAGCACCCCGCCGGGGGCCAGCTGCGGCAGCGTCTCCGCCGCCGGGAGCAGCTCCGCCTGTTCCAGCCGGTCGGTGCGCCGCTGGGTCAGCGGGTCGAAGGAATAGACGGTGTCCACCTCGTTGTCCCAGAACTCCACCCGGACGGGGGCCTCCGCCGCGGGGGAGAACACGTCCAGCAGGTCGCCCCGGAGGGCAAACTGCCCCGGCCCCTCCACCTGCATACAGCGGGTGTACCCGTCGGCGGCCAGCCGCCGGGTCAGGTCGTCCGTCTCGTATACTTCGCCGGGGCGCAGGGTCAGCGCCGCTTTCTCCAGTGTGGCGGGGGGCATGGTCCGCTGGAACAGGCCCTCCACCGTGGCCACCAGCAGCGGGATGCGCCCGGTCTGCAATCCCCGCAGCAGCCGAAGCCGCTGGTGCTCCCACTGGCGGGAGACGGTGGCGTTGTGGAACACAAACTCCCGCCCCATCAGCAGCTCCACCGGCTCTCCGGTGAAAAACGCCAGGTCGCTTTGCAATTTTCTGCCCTCCTGCTCGTCCGGGCAGAGCAGCACAAGGGGACGCCCCGTGGCCGCCCGGAGGGCGGCGGCCAGGTGCGCCCGGTGGACCGTGGTCAGACCGGCCACAGCCACAGGGCTGCGGCCCGCGTCCAGCTTGGCGGTCAGCTCCCGGAACTCCGGGAGGGATTGCATTACAGTTGTCAATGGTTTCATAACGGAACCTCGAAGCAATAAAAAAGTCGTGGTTTTTTGTCGTTTTGGGGACAACGCGGCCCCGTAAAGGGGCCATTTGCGCGGGAAGCGCGCTGCGTCACTTGCTGTAGCGGTTCTGGGCCTTCTCGAAGCCCTGCTCCAGCACCATCTCCACCGCGTCCGCCGCCCGTTTGGCGGCGTCGTCCATCAGCTTGGCGTCCTCCGGGGAGAACTTGGCCAGCACCCAGGCGGCCAGGTCATAGTCCGGGTGGGGCTTCTGCCCCACACCCATCTTGATGCGGGGGAACTGGTCCGTCCCCAATTCCTCTATGATGGATTTCAGGCCGTTATGCCCCCCGGCGCTGCCTTTTTTCCGTAGGCGGAGGGTGCCCGTGGGGAGCGATACGTCGTCGCAGACCACCAGAATGTGGTCCGGCTGGATTTTGTAGAAGTGGGCGGCCTCCTCCACGGCCTCGCCGGAGAGGTTCATAAAGGTCTGGGGCTTCATGGCCAGGATGCGCACCCCGCCGTAAGAGAAATCCCCCACCAGGGCGCGGAACTTGGCGCGGTTGATGCGCTGGCCGGTCTTTTGCTCCAGGGCGGCCGCCGCCCGGAACCCGGCGTTGTGCCGGGTGTTGTCGTACTTGGGGCCGGGGTTGCCCAGGAACACCACCAGCCACTCCACCGGCCCCTGCCGGTTTTTGAAAAGGAACATCGTCAGCCTCCTGCCCGGAACGGGCGGTCAAAGGGGTGGAAACCAAATCGGGAAACGCACAAACGCCCCAAAGGGGTCATCGGCGGACGATGACCCCTAAAGGCGCTATAAAAGGCACAAAACAGTGACTGCGTGGAAATATCAGCTATAAATGGCGTTCATGGAGGCATCGTTGAACATCCGGGAGATGGCCTCTGCGAACATGGGCGCCACGGTCAGGTAGTGGATCTTGCTGCTCAAGTCCTTGGGGGCGGGGATGGTGTCCAGCAGCACCAGCTCGTCCAGGAAGGAGTTGTCGATGCGCTCCATGGCCGGGCCGGATAGGACGCCGTGGCTGGCGCAGGCGGTGACGCTTTTGGCCCCGCCGATGGTCATCAGCGCCTTGGCCGCGCCGCAGAGGGAGCCTGCCGTGTCCACCATGTCGTCCAGCAGAATGACGTTCTTGTCCTTCACGTCGCCGATGATGTTCATGACCTCGGAGGAATTGGCCTTCTGGCGGCGCTTGTCCACGATGGCCATGGGCATATTCATCTGCTGGGCGAAGTTCCGCACCCGGGCCACGGAGCCAACGTCGGGGGAGACCACCATGGTGTTGTCGTAGCTGTCGGCAAACTTCTTTTTGAAGTACTCCACAAACAGGGAGCCGCCCTGGAGGTTATCCATAGGGATGTCGAAGAACCCCTGGATCTGGAGACAGTGGATGTCCATGGTCAGCACATGGTCCGCCCCCGCCTTGGTCAGCAGATCGGACACCAGCCGGGCGGAGATGGGATCTCTGGGCTTGGTCTTGCGGTCCTGCCGGGCGTAGCCGAAGTAGGGCAGGACGGCGGTGATCCGCCCGGCGGAGCCCCTCTTCAGCGCGTCCAGCATGATGAGCATTTCCATCAGGTAGTCGTTGACGCTGTGATACCCTTTGTCTCCCGGCTTGCCGGTGGCACAGGTGGACTGGACAACGTACACATCGCTGCCCCGGACAGTCTCGTAGATGGAGGCGAAGCTCTCCCCGTCGGAGAACGCGCCGCACTCAGAGTTGCCCATCGGGACGCCGATGGCTTTACAAATGGCCCTGGTCAGGGCGGGGTTGGAGCTGCCGCTGAAAATCTTGAGGTCTTTCATAACAAATCATTTCTCTCCTGGATTCAAGTCTCTTTTTTTACAGGAATATGCGAATGAATGAGAGACATAAGCGCGGGCTGCTGCCCGCTGTCGGTCGTTGACAGTTACAGCGCGTTTTTTATATTAGCGGCCTGTTCGCCGCTTTTTATCCTTTTATCCTCTCACCGTTTGGAACGGGCCGACCTTCGTCCCGTCTGTCAGGTGGACGCAGGACACCTGAGAGGCGTTGACCACGCAGCCCCTGCCCAGTGTGCAGTCGGTCAGCATACTGTTGGGGCCGAGGATGCAGCCCTCCCCGGTTTTGACTCGTCCCACCAGGATGGTGTTGGGCAGAATGACGCTGCCAGGCCCCACCTGCGCGCCCGCCTCCACATAGGTCGTGTTGGGGTCGAGGATGTCCACCCCCTCCTCCATCAGGCGGTACAGGTTATCTGCCAGGCCCAGCTCTCTGGCCTGGAACAGGTCTTTGGGATCGGTCAGGGGCAGCAGCTGGATCTCCGGGTCGTTCAGAGGGGAGTAGTAGTCGCCGCAGTTCAGGGCGTCCAGCCCTCCCTCGGCCAGGTCGGCGGCCTCCACCCGGTAGACGCCCATCGCGTCCCCGGCGGGGGTGAGGAACTCCTCCTCCACCAGCTCCTGGCAGGCGGAGCAGGACAGCCACACCGGCTGCGTGATGATGAGGACCTTCCCCTCGCACCCGGCGGCGAAGTCTGCCAGCCGCCGGTTCAGCGTCGGGTCCTCCCGGGAGACCACCTCCGTCCCGGCGGGGAAACACGCGGCGGTTGGGGCGGTCAGGTCGTCCTCAGAGACAACAAAGAACCGTTCCACGCCCTGCCGCTCCAGGCCCATGGCGAGCCAGCTGGCGGCAGAAGAAAACAGAAGATTCTGTAAGAGGAACGGTTCGCAAGAGGGTAGGGCTGCCTCTCTCAGCACGAAAATCACCGCGCCGGAAGCTGTCATAGCCCATTCGCCCCTTTCATCATCAATTTGGGTGGGTTTCCGGGAGCCGCCTCGTCGCAGCTCCGGGCCGGGTCACGCGCAAACGGTTTCCCAGCGTCTCCTATTATAGCAAACGAATTTGAATTTTGCACACGAAAACGCATATTTTGTTGATGAATCGCAATATTTTGTTGTTTTTTACAGTTTTATCAGTTTTCGTATCACCCTTTTCGGCATTTCGCCGTTCTCACAGGGCGGATACCGGGTGCAAAGTTTCTGAAAAATCGCCCTGGGGCATTGCCGGTGTTTGACCGGATGTGGTATACTGTTCCCGGCCCCTTCCGAGCGCAAACGATTCCGAGGGGGACCCTGGGGCGGCGCCACGAGAGAAACGCGACGGCGCCTGACAGAAACGAGGATAGTATGATAGACTTTAAACGCCCACAGCTGACAGACAAGGCGTGGATCGACCCCATCTTCCGCGCCTCCGGTCTGCGCAGCTGCGATTACACCTTCCCCAACCTGATCGCCTGGGCGGAGGCGTTCGACAAGACAGTGGCCCCGATAGAGGGCTTCGTGGCGGTCTACATGGGCATGGACGGAGGCTACTACGAGTGGTCCGCCGGTTCCGGCGACCGCCGGGCGCTGATCTGCGCCCTGGCCCAGGACGCAGAGGAGCGGGGCCGCCCCTTCCGGCTGCTGGGTCTGACCGAAGAACAGGTCGGGGAACTGGACGGGATGTTTCCCGGGAAATTCACCTTCGACACCTACCGAAACGCGGCAGATTACTGCTACACGGTGGACAAACTGGCCGACCTGGCGGGGAAAAAGCTCCACGCCAAACGCAACCACATTCACCGGTTCGAGGAGAACTACCCGGACTGGCGGGTGGAAGAGATCGACAAGGTGAACCTGAATCAGTGCCTGGCCCTGGCCCAGGACTGGGAGCAGGCCCAGGCGGAGGCCGGGCTGGATGACTGGAACGAGCGCAAGGGCGAAAACGCTCTGCGCCTTTGCATCCGCTACTATGAGGAGCTGGAGCTGGAGGGGCTGATCCTCTACGGAGAGGGCAGACCCCTGGCCTTTACCATGGGGCGGAGCATCGGCGGGGACACCTACGACGTGATCGTCGAGAAGGCTTACGCCGACATTCAGGGGGCCTACGCCATGATCAACCGGGAGTTCGCCCGGTGGGTCCGGGTCCATCACCCGGAGATCGCCTACCTGAACCGGGAGGACGACATGGGGGAGCCAGGGCTGCGGAAGGCCAAGCTCTCCTACCACCCGGACCTGATGGCGGAAAAGTACCTGGCCGTCTTAAAGCCGGGGGAGACCCTGTGACCGCCCTGTGCCGCCCCTCCCGCCGGGAGGAGGCCCCCCAACTGGCCCGGCTGTGGCAGGTCTGCTTTGGGGACACGGACGACTATATCGGCCACTATTTTTCCGCCTACTACCGCCCGGACCGGGCGCTGGTGCTGGAGGATGAGGGCAAGCTCTGCTCCATGCTGCTGACCTTCCCCAACGTCCTGGTGAC
Source organism: Clostridiales bacterium (assembly GCA_021205205.1). Classification (GTDB taxonomy): domain Bacteria; phylum Bacillota; class Clostridia; order Oscillospirales; family Oscillospiraceae; genus Onthomonas. Next base: position 6,155 of record JAJPXY010000123.1, on the reverse strand, counting down.
AGGGGAGGGGAGGGAAGTCCCTGCCTGTTATATCTACGCCTTCTGCACCGCGCCAGAGGCCCGGAGCCGGGGCTATGGCCGCCGTTTGCTGGCCTGGGCGGAGGAACAGGCCGCCCGGGAGGGCTGCTCCCTGGCCGTGATGGTCCCTGGCGAGGCCAGCCTGTTCGATTTTTACGAGACACTGGGCTACCGCACGATGTATTTTCACCGGGAGCAGGTTTTCACCTCGACCGGGCCGTCGGACTGCACCCCGGTCCCCTGTGACGGGGTGGCCTACGCCGCCCGGCGGGAGGCGCTGCTGGCGGGGCAGACACACATGGCCTATCCCCCGGAGGTGCTGGACTATCAGCGTTCCCTGTGCCGCCGGACGGGGGGCGACTTCTTCCTGCTGGGGGACGGCCTCGCCGCCGTGGAGGCGGACAGGGACACCCTGTTCTGTAAGGAGCTGCTGGTGAACCGTCCCCAGGACGCAGTCAACGCCCTGTTGGCCCGCTTCGGCGCGGCCCGCGCCGTGGTCCGCACCCCGGCAGGGGAGGCGGGGGCGGGCAGGCCCTTCGCCGTGGCAAAAGCCCTGGTCCCCGGCTGGGACTGGCCGGCGGATTTAACCGGGTATCTGGCCTTCGCCTTCGACTGATTCGCGCGTTATCACAAAAAATTCACAGAAGAATCGGTTGAAACCTGTGCGTTTTTATGGTAGAGTATACACATAGCAAAGGCCCTCTTTTCCAAAAGGAAAAGAAAAAGCAATGTTAAGGAGTGATTCCCTATGGTAAGAGTCATTATGGATGGTGCAGGTACAGGCAAGACCAAGCAGCTCATCGATCTGCTCAACGCCGCCGTCACCACCGAGCATGGCAACATCATCTGCATTGAACCCAACCTGGACCTGACGTATAATATCCACCACGACATCCGTCTGGTGGCTGCCAACGAATACCCCATCCGGTCCTTCGATAAGCTGCAAGGCTTCCTGTGCGGGTTGTATGCCGGCAACTACGACATCACCCACATCTTCGTGGACAACCTGTGCAAGATCGCAGGCAGCAAGGACCCCGTCGAGGTCGAGCAGTTCCTGAACTGGCTGGATAACTTTGGCGATCGGAACAGCATCAAGTTCACCATCACCATGTCCTCCACCCCGGATCTGGCCACCGATGGCATTAAGAAGTATTGCTGAACCCTTCTTTCTGATTCAAATAAGCGCAAAAAAGCCCTCCGCTGTCGGAGGGCTTTTTTTGCGTGGGAGAGGGGACCGCGCCGCGGGATGGAACGCCATCCCCGGCGCTCACTGCTGCGTCTCCCCGCCCCGGCGGTGATGGGGCCGGTGGCGGCGGCGGGACTGTCCGCCGGAGGGCCGCTTCTCCTCCTCGCCCTGCTTTGCGGGGGCGGGGCGGCTGCTGTTCTTCCGGGGCGGAGAGGCTTTCTTCTTCCGGGGCGGCTCCGCCGGCTGCTTCTGCTCCGGCGCGGAGGCGGATTCCTTCTGGAACCGGGGCTGGAGAGCGGGTTTTTCCGGCTTCTCCGGCTTTTCGTACCCCGCCGGGCGCTTGCCCTTGCCGCTGCGGATAACCTCGATGTCGTTGTTTTTGTAGATGTGGACCTCGTCCGGGTCCTTGTCCAGCACCACTTGACACTGCTCCCGCAGCAGGTTGACCTGGTTGATGACGCCGACGCCGTCCGGGGTCTTGACCAGCGACTCCAGCTTGGGGGCCTTTTTCAGCAGGTCCTCATAGGCCTCCTGCTCGTACTTCAGGCAGCACATCAGCCGCCCGCAGGAGCCGGAAATCTTCGTGGGACTGAGGGAGATGCTCTGGGTCTTGGCCATTTTGATAGACACCGGCTGAAAATCCTCCAGGAACTGGGAGCAGCAGAAGGGCCGCCCGCAGACGCCCAGCCCGCCCATCATCCGGGCCTCGTCCCGGACGCCGATCTGCCGCAGCTCGATGCGGGTGCGGAACACCGAGGCCAGGTCCTTCACCAGGCTGCGGAAGTCCACCCGCCCGTCGGCGGTGAAGTAAAAGAGAATCTTGCTGCCGTCGAAGCTGTATTTCACATCGACCAGCTTCATCTCCAGGCCGTGTTCCAAAATCTTCTTCTGGCAGATCTTATAGGCGTTTTTCTCCCGCTCCTTGTTCCGCTCCACCTGGAGGAAGTCCTCCTTGGTGGCCACCCGGAGCATGGGCCGCAGGGTGGAGACCAGCTCCATCTCGTCCACCATGAAGTTGGACTGGACGCACTCAGCGAACTCCACGCCCTTGGCTGTCTCGATGATGACGTGTTCCCCCACGTCTACGTGGACGCCATTTGGGTTAAAATAATATTGTTTTCCGCCGGATTTGAACCGGACGCCGATTACTTCGGTCATATTGTTCCTCCATGCGCCGGGTTACGGCGCGGTATATCGTCATTTCAGTAATTTTTCGTAACAGAACCAGTCCAGCCCGTACATATGGGCCGTCCCCGTCCGGCGGTACTTCGCCCGCTCGTAAAAGGCGATGGCAGAAGGATTGGTCTGGGCCGCCAGCAAGCGGATACTGTCCACCCCTTGCCGGGCGGCGTCCCGCTCCACCTGGGCCAGCAGATGTCCCGCCAATCCCTGACGTTGGCAGTCCTTCCGAACGGCCATACGCATCAGGCCCATAGGATTCTGTACGCCGCTGTCCCAGCCATCCACCTCGTCCAACTCCGGATCGGGACCCAGGGCACAGGCGGCAATGATTTCTCCTTTGTCTGTCCGCAGGAGGTACAGTCCGCCCTGGACGATGTCCTGCCGAATGTCGTCCTCACTGGGGTAAAACTCGTTCCAAGCGCAGCCTTCGGTTCCAATCAGAGAGCGATACAGTGCCAGCACCCCGGTCAAATCGTTAAAACGGGCTTTCTCCGCAGTTTGCATGGTTTTTCCCTCATCCCAGCGACTGGCACTCCTCGTAAAGCCGCACCGCCAGCCACCCGGCGCTGTGGGCGTGGGCGTAGAACTGGCATTGCTCCAGCGCCTGCTCGGTCAGCTTCCGGAAGTCCATCAGCTGACGGACGGTGAAGGTCTGGGCCAGCTGCGCCGCCCATTGGTTCTCGGTCTCGCCGCCTGCGGCGGCTACGGCGCCGTCCCGGAACCGCTGTCCCAGGGCGGTGTAGAGGGCAATAAAGCCGTCCCGGCTGAGCTTTTCCCGCTGGGCGTCCGCCGCGCAGACCATCAGCTTCCACTCGTTGCGCGCCAACAGCGCGTTCAGCCAGGCTTCCATCCGGGCCGCCGTGCCATCATCGGGCGTTTCCTCCTCCAGCAAAGAGATTGCCTTGCCAAGCAGCCCCTGGCTGCTCTCCGCGGCGCGGACGATTTCTTCTCGGTCCCGCTCCGGGAACCGTTGGGCCAGGTACTGTTCCGCCTCCGCGGGAGACACCGGGGCGGTGTGGTACTGGGCGCAGCGGCTGCGCACCGTGTCCAGCAAGGCAGCGCTGTTCTCCGTCACCAGCACGAAGGCCGCGTAGGGCGGCCCCTCCTCCAGCAGCTTGAGCATGGCGTTCTGCGCCGGGAGATTGATGGGCTTGTCGATGAGGTACACCTTCCGCCGGGCCTGATTGGGCCGGATCTGGGCGTCGGACCGGATGGCCCGGACGGTGTTCACCTTCACGTCCTTGCCCAGCTCCTCCGCCGGGACAAACCGCTCCAGCCCCATTACGTCCGGGTGTATGCCCTCCTGCACCAGCCGACAGTGGGAGCAATTCCCACAGGGAAACGGCGGCTGCCCCTCACACACCAGCGCCTGGGCCAGCAGCCGGGCCAGCGTGTGCCGCCCGGACCCCACCGGCCCGCTGAGGATGACCGCGTGCGGGGGGCGTTCCACCCCGGCCAGGGCGCGCTTCAGCGGCCGGTTGCCGACGAACTGACGCAGCTCCATCAGACCCGCTCGAACTGTTCCACGTCCACCACAAAGATAGTGGCGCCGCCCACCGTGATCTGTTCGCTGTCGTCCACCGGGTAGCCGTAGTGCTCCCGGGGCATCTGGGGCATCTGCCGTTCCCGGCGGCGGACACTCTGGACAATGCGCCGCTTCACGTCCTGCACCCGCTCCTCGTCTACGCCGATGAGGAATGTGGTGTTGCGGGAGACCAGATAACTGCCCCGTGAGGACATCTGTGTGGAGGCATAGCCACCCTGGTTCAGGGCCTGGACCACTGGGGTAACGTCCTCCTGATTGACAATGGCAATGACCAGCTTCATACAAATCATCCTCCTTTGGCTTGCTGCTCACCTGTTTTGCATGATCGTAACCTTCTTTTCATTATACCCTATTTCCCGCAAATAGGAAAGCACTTTTTTCTCGATTTCCTCGCCGGGGGCCACCACCGGCACCCCCGGGGGATAGGGGGCCACTTCCTCCCCGGCCACCGCCCCGGCGGCGCGTTCCAGCGGAACGGCCTCTTTTGGGGCGAACAGGGCCTCTCTGGGGGTGCATTTCTGTCTGCCCGGCGGGGGGGGAGGGGGCTGAACTATCCCTGCCGGACGCCGTTTTCCCCGCAGGCCCAGCCGATCCAGCCCCCTGCGCAGCCGGGCGATCTCCTCCGGTCCGTCGCAGTCGGTCAAAATCAGCACCACATGGGCGGCGTCGGCCATCTCCGGGTAAATGCCCAGCGCTTGCAGCTCCCGCTCCGCCCGGAACCCGTCCTCCACGCAGAGGACCAGCCGGGCCGGGTCCAGGGGCGCGTCCTCCGGTGTCAGCGCGGGATAATCCCGGCGGAGCCGGGCCACGGAGGCGCAGGTCTCCCGATAGCGGCTCTGTCCCACGCCCGCGCAGTAGTAGTCCCGCGCCCAGTCCAGCGCCGCCATCATGGGGTAGGAGGGGGAGGAGGTGGCAAAGGTCCGGCTGGCCCAGCGCAGGCCGTCCAGCGTCTCCGGGGCATTGGCGAACAGCAGCGCCGACTGGCCCGGCGCACGGAGGGTCTTGTGGGCGGAGGTGACCACATAATCCGCCCCCCGGTAAGGGTCCTCCCCGGTCAGGAACAGGTGCGCGCCGTGGGCGCCGTCCGCCAAAAGTTTTGCACCGTGGGTGTGACAGATGTGGGAAAGGGTCGGAATATCCGACAATACCCCGTAATATGTGGGTGAAGTAATGCAGACCGTTTTGATGTTTGGATGGGATTCCAGCATTTTTTCCACACGGTCCGGCTCCGCCGGCCCCGCTACACCGGCCCCGGCCAGCCAGGGCCGCGTCAGCCACACCGGGCGCAGGTCCAGCAGCGCCATACCGGTGTGAACGCTGCGGTGGCTGACCCGGTCCACCAGGATTTCCGCCCCCGGCGCGGCGGCCCGGAGCAGCATGGTGTGGACTCCCTGGGTGGAGCCGCCGGTCAGGAACAGGCAGCAGTCCGCCCCCCACGCCTCCGCCCAAAGCTGTTCCGCCGCCTCGATTGGGCCGCCGGGGGCGTAGAGGTTGCCCGTAGGGGGCAGCTCAGTGAAGTCAATGCCCGCGTAGTCCGCCAGAGGGGGGAGGGACTGCCCCTTGTGGCCGGGCATGGCCATGCGCAGCGGGTCGGCGGCCTGAAAGGCTCGCAGCGCGGAATAGAGAGGCGTGGACATGGCGGCTCCTTTCAAAAAAAGCAGCCGGGACTGCGTCAAAGACGGTTTGACACAGCCCCGGAATGAGCATCTGACTAAATTGTTACTTGCTCCGACGGTAAGCCACCACAATGCGGCGGTTCGGCTCGGTGCCGGTGGAATAGGTGCTGATGTTGGGGTCGTAGTCCTGGAGGGCGGCGTGGATGACGTGGCGCTCGTAGGCGTTCATCGGCTCCAGCATCATGTTCCGGCGGTACTTGATGGCCTTACCGGCGGTCTTGCGGGCCAGCCGCTGGAGGGATTCCTCCCGCTTGGCCCGGTAGTTCTCCGCGTCGATGTGGATGCGCACCCGATGGGACTGGTTGTTGTTGACGGCGTAGTTGGTCAGCTGCTGGATGGCGTCCAGCGTCTCCCCCCGGCGGCCGATCAGCGCGCCCAGGTTCTCGCCCACCAGCTCCACCTGATAGATGTTGTCCTCGGTGACGGTGACGACAGGCCTGGCGTCGCTGTCCATCCGCTCCATCAGGCCGGTCAGGAACTCCACGATGCGCTCGGTGCGGTCCTCCACGGGACCTTCCTGGGCGGGCGCTTCCTCCTTCGGCTCCTC
>JAJPXY010000072.1 GCA_021205205.1 Clostridiales bacterium | reverse complement strand
GGCCTGTCCGGCCAATGCGGTGGACGTAGGTCTCCGGCACCTCCGGCAGATTGTAGTTGACCACGCAGGCCAGCTCCTCGATGTCCAGCCCACGGGCGGCGATGTCCGTGGCCACCAGCACCCGGATTTTGCCCGCCTTGAACCCGGCCAGGGCCTCCTGCCGGGCGGTCTGGCTCTTGTTGCCGTGGATGGCGGCGGCGGAGACGCCCGCCTTGACCAGATCCTTGCTGACCTTGTTGGCCCCGTGCTTGGTGCGGGTAAAGACCAGCACGGAGGAAAGCTCCTGCTCCTCCAGCAGAGAAGCCAGCAGCTTGGTCTTGTTGACCCGGTCCACCAGGTAGACCTGCTGGCGGATGGCGTCCACGGTGCTGTTCACCGGGTCCACCGCCACCCGGACGGGCTTGTAGAGCAGGCTGTTCACCAACTGGGTGATCTCCTCCGGCATGGTGGCGGAGAAAAACAGGGTCTGCTTCTTTTTGGGCAGCCACTGGAGGATCTTCTTCACGTCGTGGATGAATCCCATGTCCAGCATCCGGTCGGCCTCGTCCAGCACGAAAATTTCCAGTTTGGACAGGTCGAGGTACCCCTGCTGGTACAGGTCGGCCAGGCGGCCGGGGGTGGCTACAAGTACGTCGGCCCCCTTCTGGATGGCCTCCACCTGGGGGGCCTGGCCCACGCCGCCGAAGATGACCACGCTGGTCACGTTGAGGTACTTGCCGTAGTTGACAAAACACTCCTGGTTTTGAATGGCCAGCTCCCGGGTGGGGGTCAGCACCAGGGCGCGGATGGGCCGCCCCTCCACGGGGTTCTGGCTCAGCCGCTGGAGGATGGGCGCGGCGAAGGCGCAGGTCTTGCCGGTGCCGGTGCGGGCGCAGCCCAACACGTCCCGGCCCTCCAGCGCCGGGGGAATGGCCCCCGCCTGGATGGCGGTGGGCTGGGTATAGCCCTGTTCCGTCAGGGCCTTCACGATGGGGTCAATGAGATGACAGTCTTGAAAATTCAAACAAATACTTCTTTCTTCCATTCAGAATTGCCTGCATAAAGAGTTGCTCCTTACCGGACGCAGGCAGTCCGGCGGGAGGGCAGCGGTTTGGGGAACCGCTTTCCGGATGCGGGCGACCACGGGCCGCCCCTACAGGAGCGCGGCAATACGGTTGCGTAAAAATGCTGCAACGGCTGCAAAAGGAGCATCCAATCCGGAAAACTGCGGCGCCGCCTCAGAGGAAGATGGTCGCGGCGCTGTATGCCAGCCCCAGCACCAGCATGACCCAGAACCACACCGACCGGCGGCAGGCCCGGCGCTTCTCCCGCGCAGAGAAGGGCAGCGGTCCCGGCTCCATGTGGTACCCCAGACGCACCGCCAGGAACATGGCGATGGCGATGCCAATGGAGAGGTAGATGAACACGCTGGCGGCCACCAGCGCCTCGTCTGGCAGGTTCAGCTGCATCACCACGCTGAAACCGTTGATGAACATATGCAGCAAGATGGTGTCCCGGATGGAGCCGGTCAGCAACACGATGGCCCCGAACACCAGCCCCAGCACAAAGGCGTAGGCCGTCTGGTACAGGTTGGCGTGGAACAGGGCGAAGGCCAGGGCGGACAGCACCACCGCCGAAACGTCCCCCAGCCCCAGCAGCCGCCGCAGCAGGATGCGCCGGAAAATCAGCTCCTCCATCACAGGGGCCACCAGTACAAAGGCCACCGCCGTCAGCCAAATGGGGAGAGACGCACTAAAGGAATCCACCACGTTGGAGGTGGACTGGCCCGTCAGGTGCTCCAGCCCATAGATGGACAGAGAGGTCAGCAGCGAGCAGCCGTAGCCCACGCCGAAGGAGAACACCGCCGCCTGCACGAACTCCCACAGGCTCAGCCGGTCCACCGGGATGGGGTTGCCTTTGGGCATCCGCCGCAGCACCAGCGGGAAGAGGACCAGCCCCGGCAGATAGACCGACACGTCGTTGATGGCCAGGGCCAGGATCGGCCCCCAGAAGGCGTCCCGGTAGTACTGGGGGAAGAACCGCGCCGCCCCATAGTACAGCCCCGCGCCCATGAGCTGGGCCAGCGCGACCATTAAAATCACACTGATGGAGAATCGGCTGTAGCATTTGCGCAGGTCCCGCCTGCTCATGGGTTTTGGGGTATATGGCGTCATTTCCTGTGTCATTTCTCCCACCTCGTTCGCTTCTGGTCGTGCCTGTGGAGAACACTGAGGGGTCTCCCTTATCCCCTGCCGCGGCAGGGGCGTTTGCCAAACCCTATTATAACAGTTTTTCCGGCGTTTGACAACGGCTGAAAATGCAGACGGGGAATTTCATGAAATGCAAAAAGCGGGAGCGCCGCAGACGATGTGTCCGCAGCGCTCCCGGCACTTGGAGCTTATAAAAATTGCTGAACTGGTTGCGCCAGAAACCCCACCGCCACCGCCTAAAGGCGGCGGCCCTCCTCCCCTTTCAGGGGAGGCAAGAGGGTGGTCAGTTATCAAATCGCAGTTCTCCGTGGGAAACTTGTACTGCGCAGAGGAAAGATGCTGACCAAACAGCAAACACTATCTGAGCTAACAGCTCATTTCATTGCACATTGCACATTGCTAATTGCCTCACACCGCCGCGGCGCTGACGGCGCGGGACAGCTCCTCCTCCGAAAACGGCACGGAAATGCTCTCCGCCTGGCGGTTCAGGTGCAGCTTGGTCACATAGCTGCTGGTGTAGGCCCGCATCAGGGCGAAGTACCCCAGCCGGAACTCGATGGTGTCCCCCACCCGGTAGTCCAGCTCGCTGTCCTCCACGTCCAGCATCAGGTGGTCGCTGCTGGCCCCCAGGATGTGGATTCCCTCGTCGATGGGCCACATGGTTTCCACGTCAATGTCCTGCTTGCCCAGGGCGCAGATGGCCTTCATCCGCACGCCTCGGTCTGTGAACGTGGGGGAGTTGCCGTAGCTGTCCACCCCCACGGTCCCCCAGGGCAGGGAGGGCTTCTCTTTCAGTTCGATGATCTCCGCCTGCAAGCGAAAGGCGTCGTTGTAGGTGCCGTCCAGGTAGCGGTATTTGGCCCGCTCCCGGCCAAAGAGCAGGCTCTCCCCCAGCCGCAGCAGGTTGACCTCCTTGGGGATGCCGCCCCGGAACATCAGGTCCAGGGTGGCGGAGTTGCCGCCGCTGATGCAGGGCGTGGCGTGAATTTCCTCCGCCACCTGGGTCAGCAGCGTCAGCTTTTCCGTGTCCGGCTGGATGAAGGAGAAGCAGGTCAGGTTGGTCCCCACGCCGTACAGCTCCAGCTCCGGCGTCTGGCGGGCGTAGTCCGCAGCGGCTCGGATGTCGTCCATGGAGAGGAATCCCTCCCGGATGTCCCCCAGGTCGTACATCAGTACCACCTTGTGGGTTTTGCGCAGGGCGCGGCAGGCCCGCGCCAGGGCTTTCAGCGTGTCCAGCTCAGAGTTCAGCGACACATCCGCCCAGCGCACCACGTCCTCCGCCTCGGAACACATGGGCATCCGAATCAACCACTTTTCGCAGGGCAGCCAGGCCAGCTTTTTCAGGTTGGCCACACGGGAGTCGCCAATGCGGGAAATGCCGTTGTCGATATAGATTTTGGCGATCTCCGGGTCGCCGCACACCACCTTGGTAATGCCGGTGATCTCGATTCCATATTGCCCGCAGTAGGCCACCATCTGGCGCACATTTGCCGCTATTTTTTCGTGGTCGATCGTCAGCAGCGGATACATCGCAGCCTTCCTCCTTTGTATTGCAAAACCGTAAAAAGGCAATTCCACTATCGTATCTGTAGGGGCGGCCCGTGGCCGCCCTGGGTAAGCAGGTTGTATAGTGAAGTAAGATAGGTAACAGGTAGTGAAGGGACATAGGTAACAGTTTT
>JAJPXY010000082.1 GCA_021205205.1 Clostridiales bacterium | reverse complement strand
TTTTATGAATTTGGGGCCAGGTGCTTTACCTGACCCCAACATTTATTATAGAACCGAAAAATTTTCATGGCAAATCCGCAGCAGAAGCGCCTGACGCCAGATTCAAACTTTTCAACCGTGATGGTGCGTTCCTCGATTTGATCCGCAATCGTGCGGTATCTCACAATAGGCCCAGCGATCAACTGAGGGAAAAAGGCGATATACAGCCCGAGGTAATAGGGGTTCTTCTGAACCGGCGTATCCTTCCGGTAAACGTCCACGACATAAGACAGCGCCTGAAACGTGAAAAAGGAAATGCCGATGGGCAAAACGATTTCTGTGACGACCACAGAATCACCAAATAATCGGTTGAGGTTTTCAGTGAAAAAGTTCATGTACTTATTGTAGAACAGAATACCCAGGTTGGCGACAACTGTGACAAACAGGCATAATTTCCGAAACCGCTCACTTCTGCTCCAGTCGATCAATCGGGCAAAAACATAGTTCATCAGGATAGAGATGATCATGACAAGCACAAATTCATGTGCGCCCCATGCGTAAAACACAAGGCTGGCCAGCAGCAGCCAGTAGTTTCTTGCCTGCTTCGGAAGAACCATATTGACCGCCAGTGTGATCGGTAGGAAGAAGAATAAAAACGTCAAGCTGGAAAAAACCATTGTCCCCATCCTTTTTACAATATCGTGTATGTTCCTGTAAAATCCTGCATTTCGCATACAGCTGGTATTGTACCACAATGTACTGCGGGAATCAACTTCTGATCCGGCAAAATTCAAATACCTTAATCCACTTCCCATGTGACAAATCAATATCCAAAGCGCACAGAAACGCAGGGATTTTGACAAAGTGCAACGGCAAATGTTACTTTCAGCTCTGCTGCCGCAGAGGACACGCAGCTCCTCACCCATCCCGGCGTGAACGGGACCTTTATCTCCCCGCAAAATACCCCCACGGGGTACTTGACAACGACCCCGTGGGGGTATATACTGTCCTTACCCCAGAAGATACCCCTGGAGGGTACCCTGACCGCCGCATCGCATAAGGAGGCGCAAAATGGACAACGATACCTGCAACCGCTGCACACGAAAGACCAAGCACCGGGACGAAACAGAATACACCGACCTGATCCACCGGCTCAACCGCATCGAAGGCCAGGTGCGGGGGGTGCGCCGCATGGTGGAGGAGGACTGCTACTGTGTGGATATCCTGACCCAGGTCTCCGCCATCACCGCCGCCCTGAACAGCTTTAACAAGGTGCTGTTGGGCAGCCACATCCGCACCTGCGTGGCCGACGACATCCGGGCCGGCAACGACGAGGTGGTGGATGAGCTGGTGAAAACATTGCAAAAGCTGATGAAGTGAATTTAGCGCCCAGTGATTAGTGGTTAGAATGACACGAAACCGAATGATATGTTGATTTGTCCAGTATCGTACAGGTTTCCCACAAAGAAGTGCCATTTCGTAATAGACCACCACCCCTTGCCTCCCCTGAAAGGGGAGGAGGGCCGCCGCCTTCAGGCGGTGGCGGAGGGGTTTCACACAGCAAACAGAAAGGAACACACCCTATGAAAACAAAATTTGACGTGACCGGGATGTCCTGCGCCGCCTGCCAGGCCCACGTCCAGAAGGCGGTGGAGGCCCTGGACGGGGCGGATCAGGTCAACGTGAACCTGCTCTCAGGCAGCATGACGGTGGAGCTGGACCCCTCCAAGCTCACCGCCGCCCAGGTCTGCCAGGCGGTGGCCCAGGCGGGCTACGGGGCCACCACCGTGGGGCAGAAAAGCCGCCCCCAGGACGACGCCGCTCGGAAAAAAGAGGCCCAGGAGAAGGAGCAGCGCTGGATGAAGACCCGGCTGACGGTCTCCATCATTTTCCTCATCCCCTTGTTCTACCTGTGCATGGGGCATATGTTCGGCGCGCCGCTGCCCTCCATCCTCAAGGGGGTGGAGAACTCCATGACCTACTGCCTGGCGCAGCTGGTGCTGGTGTTGCCCATCCTCTACGTGAACGACAAATACTTCAAGAACGGCTTCACCACGCTGTTTCACCGCGCCCCCAACATGGACTCCCTCATCGCCGTGGGCGCCACGGCCTCGCTGGTCTACTCCCTCTACGCCATGTTCGTGGTGGGCTGGGCGCTGGGCCACGGGGACATGGCGCTGGCCGAGGAATACCATATGAACCACCTCTATCTGGAGTCGGTGGGCATGATTCTGACGCTGGTGACGGTGGGCAAGTACCTGGAGGCCCGCTCCAAGGGCCAGACCGGCGAGGCCATCGAGAAGCTGATGGACCTGGCCCCCAAGACCGCCTGCGTCCTCCGGGACGGGGCGGAAGTCACCCTCCCGGTGGAGGAGGTGCAGGTGGGCGACCTGGTGGTGGTGCGCCCCGGCCAGGCCGTGCCCGCGGACGGCCAGGTGACGGAGGGCAGCTCCTCCGTGGACGAGAGCGCCCTGACCGGCGAGTCCATCCCTGTGGAAAAGTTCCCCGGCGACAAGGTCTCCGGGGCCACCATCAACAAAAACGGCACCTTCACTTTCCGGGCCACCCGGGTCGGGGAGGACACTACTCTCTCACAAATCATCCGGCTGGTGGAGGACGCCTCCTCCTCTAAGGCCCCCATCGCCAAGCTGGCGGACAAGGTCTCCGGGGTGTTCGTGCCGGTGGTGCTGTGCATTGCGCTGGTCACGTTTGTCGCCTGGATGATTCTCACCGGTACCGTGACCCGGGCCATCAGCGCGGGCGTGGCGGTGCTGGTCATTTCCTGCCCCTGCGCGCTGGGCCTGGCCACCCCCGTGGCCATCATGGTGGGCACCGGCAAGGGCGCGGAGCTGGGGGTGCTGTTCAAGTCCGCCGAGGCGCTGGAGACGCTGCACAGCGTCAACGCCGTGGTGCTGGATAAGACCGGCACCATCACCCAGGGGAGGCCCCAGGTCACCGACCTGCTCCCCGTGGAGGGCGTCACCCAGACCCGGCTGCTGACCCTGGCCGCCAGCCTGGAGTCCGCCTCGGAGCATCCCCTGGCGGAGGCCATCGTCACTGCCGCCAAAGAGCGGCGTCTGACGCTGCTGCCGGTGGAGCGGTTCGAGGCCGTCCCCGGCGAGGGCCTCCGGGCGGAGATTTCCGGGAAACACTACTGCGCGGGCAACCTGCGGCTGATGGAGGAATCCGGCGTGGCCGTTCCCCCGGAGGCAGCCGACCGGCTGGCCGACCAGGGCAAGACCCCCCTGTTCTTCGCGGAGGAGGGCCATTTGCTGGGCCTCATCGCCGTGGCGGACGTGGCGAAGCCCACCAGCCGGGAGGCCATCGCCGCCTTCCAGGAGATGGGCATCGACGTGGTCATGCTCACCGGCGACAACCGCCGCACCGCCGAGGCCATCGGCCGGGAGCTGGGCGTGACCCGGGTGGTGGCGGAGGTGCTGCCCCAGGAGAAGGAGCGGGTCATCTCCGACCTACAGCAGCAGGGCAAAAAGGTGGCCATGGTGGGCGACGGCATCAACGACGCCCCCGCCCTGACCCGGGCCGACGTGGGCCTCGCCATCGGCGCGGGCACCGACGTGGCCATCGAGTCGGCGGACGTGGTGCTCATCCGCTCCGACCTGCTGGACGCCGTCACCGCCATCGAGCTGAGCCGGGCCACCATCCGCAACATCCGGCAGGATCTGTTCTGGGCCTTGTGCTACAACTGCGTGGGCATCCACCTGGCCGCCGGGGTGTTCTACCCCCTGTTGGGCTGGCAGCTGAACCCCATCTTCGGCGCGGCCGCCATGAGCCTCTCCTCCGTCTCGGTGGTGAGCAACGCCCTACGGCTGCGGCTGTTCAAGCCCCGCCACAAGGCCCCTGACCCCGTCCCAACCCCTCCGGAACAAATTGAACCTGTGGAGGGTTTGAGTGTTGATTCTGATGAGAAAGGAGCGATTTCCATG